>NZ_AKVH01000112.1:0-339513 GCF_000278565.1 Pseudomonas sp. Ag1 | reverse complement strand
CTCCCACATTCGACCGTGTTTCTTCAGGAGGAACACGGTCGAATGTGGGAGCGGGCTTGCTCGCGAAGAGGCCCTCAACAGCAACACACCTCCCAAGTCGTCTGTGTGCAAATCCCTGTCGCCACAGTTCGCTTTGATCAAGGTCTCGCTGGGTAAGGTGTTGGGCACGGCGCGTCAGACGCCACTCCCACAATAAAAACTGCCGAGTGAGACCGCATCGATGAAAAGACTGTTCAACCGTTGTCTGTTGATTCTCACCGGCGCCGCACTCTTGAGCGCCAACGCGATGGCTGCCGACCCGGCCTCGTGCAAGGTCGTGCGCATGGGCGTGGTCAGCTGGACTGACGTGATCGCCACCAGCGGCATGGCCGACGTGCTGCTCAATGGCCTGGGCTATGACAGCAAGCAAACCAGCGCCGTGCAGCAGATCATCTTTGCCGGCATCCGCGACAAGCGCCTGGATATATTCCTGGGCTATTGGAAACCGGCGATGGACAACAACATCGCACCGTTCCTCGCGGCCAAGCAGGTCAAGGTGTTCGACAAGCCGAGCCTGTCCGACGCTCAAGCGACGCTGGCGGTGCCGCAGTACGTTGCCGACGCCGGCTTGAAAACCTTTGCCGACATTGCCCGCTTCAAGGACAAGCTGGGCGGCAAGATCTATGGCATCGAGCCGGGCAGCGGTGCCAATACCGATATCCAGAAAATGATCGACAGCAACCGCTTTGGCCTCGGCGGCTTCAAGCTGGTGGCGTCCGGCGAGGCAGGCATGCTGGCGGCGGTGCAGCGGGCAGTGAATCGCAAGGAGTTCGTGGTGTTTGTCGGCTGGACCCCGCACCCGATGAACATCAACATGAAAATGGCGTACCTGACCGGCAGTGAAGATGTGTTTGGCGCCAACGAAGGCATGGCCACGGTCTCCACGGTGACGGCGCCGGATTACGCCGAACGTTGCCCCAACGTGACACGCCTGCTGGAAAACCTGACCTACACTGCGGCCCAGGAAAGCCAGTTGATGGTGCCGATCATGGACCGCAAGACGCCGCAGGATGTGGCCAGACAGTGGCTGCGCGACAATCCCGAGGATTTGCAGCGCTGGCTGGCGGGTGTAACGACCCTGGATGGCAAGGACGGCGTGGCGGCGGTGCAGGCCAGCCTCAAGCCCTGAGCAAATGAAGATCAAAATGTGGGAGCGGGCTTGCTCGCGAATGCGGTGGGTCAGCCACACAAGTATTGACTGATACACCGCATTCGCGAGCAAGCCCGCTCCCACATTGGATTCGTGGCGGCTGTTAAATCCTTATCTTCAGGACGATCCTTCGATGTCCCATTACCCGATTTCCGCGCAGATGTGCGCCTTCGTCGAAAAAACCGAATCCTTCACCAGCGACGACACATCGCTGGCCGGATTCCGCCGAGGCTACGACCGCATGTGCCAGGCGTTCACCCCGGCGCGGCCCGAAGGGTTACAGGTGTCAGACGTTTCCCTGGGTGGCGTGGGCGTACGCATTTATCAACCGGCGACGCCAACCCCTGATAGCGGCTGGCCATGCATCCTTTATATGCACGGTGGCGGCTGGGTGGTCGGCGGCCTGGATTCCCATGACTTCATGTGTGCTGAACTGGCCGACTCACTGCAAGTGCTGGTAATCGCCATCGATTACCGCCTGGCACCCGAACACCCGTTTCCGGCCGCCTTTGAGGATTGCCGTGCGGTCTGGCAGGCGATCCAGGTGGGCGAAGCGCCCCAGCCGATCAACCTTCAGCGTCTGGTGGTGGCCGGTGACAGCGCCGGCGGTAACCTGGCGGCGGCCCTGTGCCTGGGCCTGCGGGATGACCATCAGCCGCAGCCCCTGGCGCAAGTCCTGATCTACCCCGGCCTGGGCGGCCCCGCCGACCTGCCGTCCCGCCGCGATTGCGTCGACGCGCCATTGCTCAGTACCGCCGACACCGAGTGCTACCTCGCCCTTTACCTGCGTGGGCCGGACAAGCCGTCGCCCTACGCCATGCCATTGCTGGCCGTGGATTTCAGCGGGTTGCCGCAGGCTTTGATCGCTGTCGCCCAGTTCGACCCGTTGCGGGACGACGGCATGCTCTACGCCGAGCGCCTCCAGGCTGCCGGGGTGGCGGCCACGCTGTATCCCGGCAAAGGCCTGGTTCACGGCTGCCTGCGGGCCCGGGGCCAGGTGTTGGAGGTCGACCGGCTGTACGTTTATCTGCTGGACTACCTGCGTGGTGTTCTGCTGACACAGGTCTAGGTCCACGAGGACATGCTCATTGCACAATTCGGGTTTATGATGCCAGACGGCAAAATAATAGACGTCCCCTCAGGGATGAACTCGACCCCTTACGGAGCGCGCAATGCAGACTTTGTACCCGCAGATCAAACCCTACGCCCGGCACGATCTGGCCGTCGATGAAACCCACGTCCTGTACGTCGACGAAAGCGGTTCCCCGGAAGGCTTGCCCGTTGTGTTCATCCATGGCGGCCCGGGCGCCGGGTGTGATGCCAATAGCCGCTGCTATTTCGATCCTAATCTGTACCGAATTGTTACTTTTGATCAGCGTGGCTGCGGGCGCTCCACCCCACGGGCCAGCCTGGAAAACAACACCACCTGGGACCTGGTGGCCGACCTTGAGCGGATTCGCGAACACCTGGGCATCGAAAAATGGGTGCTGTTCGGCGGTTCCTGGGGCTCGACCCTGGCCCTGGCCTACGCGCAAACCCACCCGGAGCGTGTGCACGGCCTGATCGTGCGGGGCATTTTCCTGGCCCGCCCCCAGGACATTCAGTGGTTCTACCAGGCTGGCGCCAGCCGGCTGTTCCCCGATTACTGGCAGGACTACCTGGCGCCCATCCCGGCGGAGGAGCGGCACGACCTGCTCAGCGCCTACCACAAGCGCCTGACCGGCAACGACCAGATCGCCCAGATGCACGCCGCCAAGGCCTGGTCCACGTGGGAAGGGCGCATGTTGGGCCTGTGCCCGAACCCGCAATTGATCGAGCGTTTCTCCGAACCCCAGCGCGCCCTGTCGATTGCCCGTATCGAATGCC
Organism: Pseudomonas sp. Ag1; assembly: GCF_000278565.1. Taxonomy (NCBI): domain Bacteria; kingdom Pseudomonadati; phylum Pseudomonadota; class Gammaproteobacteria; order Pseudomonadales; family Pseudomonadaceae; genus Pseudomonas; species Pseudomonas sp. Ag1. The sequence goes on along the minus strand of NZ_AKVH01000112.1, from coordinate 336,458 downwards.
ATTACTTCACCAATAACTCGTTCCTTGAACCTGACCAACTGATCCGCGACATGCACAAGATCGCCCACCTGCCTGGCGTAATCGTGCATGGCCGCTACGATATGATCTGCCCGCTGGACAATGCCTGGGAGCTGCATCAGGCCTGGCCCAACAGTGAGCTGCAGATCATCCGCGAGGCCGGCCATGCGGCTTCCGAACCCGGAATTACCGATGCGCTGGTGCGTGCGGCGAGTGAAATGGCACGGCGCCTGCTTGATTTGCCGCCTGAAGAAGCATGAAGGGGCTTTTGCAACGGGTGCGCGGCGCCCGGGTCGAGGTAGAGGGGCAGGTGGTCGGGGCGATAGACCAGGGTTTGCTGGTGCTGGTGGCTGTCGAGCCTTCGGATACGCAAGCCAGCGCCGACAAGCTGCTGCATAAGCTGCTTAACTATCGGGTGTTCAGCGACGACGAGGGCAAGATGAACCTGTCCTTGAAAGACATTGGCGGCGGTTTGCTGCTGGTGTCGCAGTTCACCCTGGCGGCAGACACCAAGAGTGGGCTGAGGCCGAGCTTCTCCACGGCGGCACCGCCGGCGGTGGGCGAGGCGCTTTTCGACTATCTGCTGTTACAAGCGCAACAATTGCATGGCACGGTAGCGGCAGGGCGTTTTGGCGCTGATATGCAGGTGCATTTGGTCAATGATGGGCCGGTCACCTTCCTGTTACAGACGTGAATGTACTGAAAACGACTTGTGATGCCCAAAAAACCGGGTTTTCGCTACAAATACTTCGCTGACCCTGATGCGTTGTCACGCGGGCTACTAGATAATCGCGCGCTACGGGGATCAGCGTTAATTGGTCCATTTTTGACTTAGGTAGAGACTTGTCCGATAGCCATTGGGGAATCATTTAGCCCCATGGGAGTCGGAACAATGCTCGCCAACCTGGCATATAGATAGCTGGCCGTTGGTTTTTTGATCTGTTTTCGGCGAGGGTTGCTCGTGATTGTTAGTCCCTGTAATGCACCAAAATTGTCTGCCAAACGGTTACGAAACGTACTGGTGACGGGCTCTGCCCTGTTTTGCCTGTTCGGCGCGGGTCAACTGTGGGCATTCAGTCTGGATGATGTGTCGGCCAAGGCAAAAGAGCTGGCCGGGCAGAAATACGAAGCTCCGCGCAGCAATTTGCCGAACGAATTCCGCGAAATGAAATTCGCTGATTACCAGAAAATTCGTTTCCGCAACGAAAAAGCCGAGTGGGCCGATCAGAACACCCCGTTCAAGCTGTCCTTCTACCACCAGGGTATGCATTTCGATACACCGGTGAAAATCAACGAAGTCACCGCCGACAGCGTTCAGGAAATCAAGTACGACCCGTCCCGCTTCGATTTCGGCGACGTCAAGTTTGATCCCAAATCCACCGAACAGCTGGGTTATGCCGGTTTCCGTGTGCTGTACCCGATCAACAAGGGTGACAAGCAAGACGAAATCATGACCATGCTCGGCGCCAGCTATTTCCGCGTCGTGGGCAAGGACCAGGTCTACGGCCTGTCTGCCCGCGGCATGGCGATCGACACTGCGTTGCCGTCCGGCGAAGAATTCCCGCGTTTCACCGAGTTCTGGATCGAGCGTCCAAAACCGGGTGAGAAACAGCTGGTGATCTACGCCCTGCTGGATTCGCCGCGGGCCACCGGCGCTTATCGCCTGATCCTGCGCCCGGGTACCGACACCATCGTCGACGTCAAATCCCAGATGTACCTGCGTGACAAGGTCACCAAGCTGGGCATCGCCCCGCTGACCAGCATGTTCCTGTTCGGCGCCAACCAGCCGTCCAAGGTCCTCAACTACCGTCGCGAGCTGCACGATTCCAGCGGCCTGTCGATCCATGCCGGCAACGGCGAGTGGATCTGGCGCCCACTGAACAACCCCAAACACCTGTCGGTCAGCAACTTCACCGTGGAAAACCCGCGTGGTTTCGGCCTGCTGCAACGCGGCCGCAACTTCAGCCACTACGAAGACCTCGACGACAACTACGACAAGCGCCCAAGCGCCTGGATCGAGCCTGAAGGCGATTGGGGCAAGGGCTCCGTCGACCTGGTAGAGATTCCGACCGCCGATGAAACCAACGACAACATCGTTGCGTTCTGGAGCCCGGAAACACTGCCTGAGCCAGGCAAGCCGCTGGACGTTGCCTACCGCCTGCACTGGACATTGCAAGACGCCGAGTTCCATTCGCCAGAAAGCGCCTGGGTCAAGCAGACCCTGCGTTCCACCGGCGACGTCAAGCAATCCAACCTGATCCGTCAGCCAGACGGCAGCGTGGCTTACCTGGTGGACTTCGAGGGCCCGTCCCTGAAGAAACTGCCAGCTGACGCACCGGTTCGCAGCCAGGTCAGCGTGGGCGACAACGCCGAAATTGTAGAAAACAGCGTGCGCTACAACCCGCACACCCAAGGCTGGCGCCTGACCCTGCGCATGAAGATCAAGGACGCAGGCAAGCCGACTGAAATGCGTGCTGCTCTGGTTCAGGACATCGTGCAGCCGGAACCGGAGAAGGTTTCGACCCAAGTGTTGAAAGCCGACAAAGTACTGGCTAAACAGCACGAGAAAGCGGCCAAGAAAGACGCCAAGGACAAGGACGCCAAGCAGCCGGAAGCGGCTGCCCCAGCCACACCACTCCCTACCCAGGATCAGGCCAAGACAGAGCAAGTCCTGACCGAAACCTGGAGCTATCAGTTGCCTGCCGATGAGTAATTCTCAAGTCCAGCCAGAGACTCTTGCCGAGTACCTGGCGCATCTACCGATGACCGATGAGCAGCGCGCCGAACTGGCGGGCTGCGAGTCCTTCAGTGAATTGCACAAGCGCCTGTCATCGTCCACGTTCGACGCGCCTGCCGACGCTGCCCAGGCATCGGTAGGCGCCCGGCTGACCCTCAACACTGCCGAAGAGCTGCAAGACGCCGAAATGCTGGTGCTCGACGCCAGCGGCCGGGTTTGCCTCAAGGCCACGCCGCCGATCCGTCGGACCAAGGTCGTGCCTGAGCCGTGGCGCACCAATATCCTGGTGCGTGGCTGGCGCCGCCTGACCGGCCGCACGAATCCACCGGCCCCGCCGAAGGATGAGCGCGTACTGCCGGCCGCCCGCTGGCGCACCGTCGGTTCGATCCGTCGCTATATCCTGCTGGTGCTGATGCTCGGCCAGACGATCGTTGCCGGCTGGTACATGAAAGGCATCATGCCGTACCAGGGCTGGTCCTTCGTCGACTTTGACGAGATCCGCAACCAGACCCTGCTGCAAACCGCGACCCAGGTACTGCCTTACGCCCTGCAAACCAGCATCCTCGTGCTGTTCGGGATTCTGTTCTGCTGGGTCTCGGCCGGTTTCTGGACCGCGCTGATGGGCTTCCTGGAACTGCTGACCGGTCACGATAAATACCGTATCTCCGGTAAAAGTGCCGGTGACGAGCCGATTCCGAAAGACGCCCGCACCGCCCTGGTCATGCCGATCTGCAACGAAGACGTGCCCCGGGTATTTGCCGGCCTGCGCGCGACGTTCGAATCGGTGGCTGCCACCGGTGACCTGGACCGTTTCGACTTCTTCGTCCTCAGCGACAGCAACGAGGCCGACATCTGCATCGCCGAGCAGCAAGCCTGGCTCGACGTGTGCCGCGAAGCCGGTGGCTTCGGCAAGATCTTCTATCGCCGTCGTCGCCGTCGCGTCAAACGCAAGAGCGGCAACCTCGACGACTTCTGCCGTCGCTGGGGCGGTGACTACAAGTACATGGTGGTGCTCGACGCCGACAGCGTGATGAGCGGCGAATGCCTGACCAGCCTGGTGCGCCTGATGGAAGCCACGCCGGATGCCGGGATTATCCAGACCGCGCCACGTGCGTCGGGCATGGATACCCTGTATGCGCGCATGCAGCAGTTCGCCACCCGGGTGTACGGCCCGCTGTTCACCGCCGGCCTGCACTTCTGGCAGTTGGGTGAATCCCACTACTGGGGTCACAACGCGATCATCCGCATGAAGCCGTTTATCGAGCACTGCGCCCTGGCGCCGTTGCCGGGTAAAGGTGCGTTTGCCGGTGCGATTCTTTCCCACGACTTCGTTGAAGCGGCGCTGATGCGCCGTGCCGGCTGGGGCGTGTGGATTGCCTACGACTTGCCGGGCAGCTACGAAGAGCTGCCGCCGAACCTGCTGGACGAACTCAAGCGTGACCGTCGCTGGTGCCACGGCAACCTGATGAACTTCCGCCTGTTTTTGGTAAAAGGCATGCACCCGGTGCACCGTGCGGTGTTCCTCACCGGCGTGATGTCGTACCTGTCGGCGCCGTTGTGGTTCTTCTTCCTGGTGCTGTCCACGGCCTTGCTGGCGGTCAACACACTGATGGAGCCGCAATACTTCATGGCGCCGCGCCAGTTGTATCCGTTGTGGCCACAATGGCATCCGGACAAGGCGGTGGCGCTGTTCTCCACCACCATCGTGCTGCTGTTCCTGCCTAAGTTGCTGAGCATCATCCTGATCTGGGCCAAGGGCGCGAAAGAGTTCGGCGGCAAGTTCAAGGTGACCCTGTCGATGCTGCTGGAGATGCTGTTCTCCATGTTGCTGGCGCCGGTGCGGATGATTTTCCACACCCGTTTCGTACTGGCCGCGTTCCTCGGCTGGGCGGCGACCTGGAACTCGCCACAGCGTGACGACGACTCCACGCCATGGAGCGAGGCAGTCAAGCGCCACGGTCCGCAGACCCTGCTCGGCTTCTTCTGGGCGCTGCTGGTGGTGTGGTTGAACCCAAGCTTCCTGTGGTGGCTGGTGCCGATCGTCGGTTCGCTGATGCTGTCGATTCCGGTGTCGGTGATTTCCAGCCGGGTCAAACTGGGCCTCAAGTCTCGCGACGAGAGCCTGTTCCTGATCCCCGAGGAATACAATCCGCCCCAGGCGCTGTTGTCGACCGACAAGTACACCCACGAAAACCGTTGGCATGCGCTCAATGACGGTTTTGTGCGGGCGGTGGTCGATCCGCAGCAGAACGCCCTGGCGTGCGCCTTGGCAACTTCCCGTCACGGGCAGGCGGAGCCGATTGAGTGGCTGCGTGTTGACCGGGTTCGCCACGCGTTGAAAGTCGGCCCGGCCGGCCTCAACAACGGTGAACGCCTGGCCTTGCTCAGCGACCCGGTCGCCCTGGCACGCTTGCACGAGCAGGTCTGGAGCGAAGGCCACGCCGAGTGGCTGAGCGCCTGGCGCGAATCGGTCAAGGCCGATCCGCATGCGCCATTGCTGCCATTGAAGCCGCTGTCGTCCCAGGCTCAACCGGCCTGATTCCGACGCCCCCGAGGTGCCACCTCGGGGGCGTTTGCGATAACCGTCCTACGTTGTTTTTCCCTTCTGCTGCATCGCGCTAACTCCTTGTTATTTCGAAACAAAAGACCCTTCTCCGAGGCATATTGCCGTGCCTGCGAGTGGGTTAGCATCGCCCCCCAAATCTGACTCGAAGCCTGCGGCTTACGCGAACTTGCGCGTGGCCGGGTGTGGGAGTGTTTAATGGAACAGGGGCTTTTTTCATGATCAAAAGGTATTTGTCGATGCTGCTGCTCGGCATCGTCACATTTTCCCACGGTTACCTGGCGCATGCCGGGGCCATAGATGAGGCCGTTCGGCGAGGTGTGTTGAAAGTCGGCACCAATCCAGCCTACGTGCCCTTTGAGATGACCGACAAGAAAGGCCGGATCGTCGGGTTTGAAATTGACCTGCTTCGGGAGATGAGCAAGGCGCTGGGGGTCAAGCTGGAGCTGGTTTCGGTACCGTATATCGACCTGATTCCCGGCCTGCTGGCCGGCCGGTTCGACCTGATCGGCAGCGGCATGACTGTCACGCAGGAGCGCAACCTGACCCTCAATTTCAGCGACTCGTTCATCATCGTCGGCCAGACCGTGCTGCTGAACCCTCGGTTGGCCGACAAGGTCCAGAGCATCGAGGACTTGAACGAGGCCGGTTACCGGATCGTGGCCGCCGAAGGCACCACAGGCGAGGCGGCGGCGAAAAGGTTTCTCGGCACTGCACGGCTGCGCAGTTTTCCAACACCTGAAGAAGGCGTGCGCCAGGTGGTGGAGGGCAAGGCCGATGCGTTTATCCATGATGCGCCGTATAACCTGATCGCCATTACCAAGCCCCAGAACAGTGCGCTGTTGGCGCTGGAGCAACCCTTTACCTACGAGCCCCTGGCGTTCGGCTTGAAAAAGGGCGATTACGACAGCCTCAACTGGATCAATCATTTCCTCAACCAGGTGGCCCAGGACGGCACCTACGATCGGCTGCATGACAAGTGGTTCAAGGACTCGGGCTGGATGGCGGAAGTGGACTGGTAGTCATAACTGCTTACACATCAAGCAATTGGCTGGGCCGTGGATCGAGGTGTCTAGCCATGCCTTTCTCTGCACGGTTGTGGGGCTTTTCTGTCATACCTTGGCAACAAATCCCGGCGAAACCTTTGTACCCGGCGGTGAGTGAGTTAGGATCGCACCCCGAAATGGTGCAGCCCTTTTGCGCGCCGACCTCACAAGAAAATGAGTTCAGGGGACTTGATGATGAAAAAGTATCTTTCGATGCTGCTGCTGGGCGTCACCGCACTGGTGGCGGTCAACGCGGCCCACGCCGGCGCCATCGATGATGCGGTCAAGCGCGGCACGCTGAAAGTCGGCATGGACCCGACCTACATGCCGTTCCAGATGACCAACAAGCGCGGTGAAATCATCGGCTTTGAAGTCGACATCCTCAAGGCCATGGCCAAGTCGATGGGCGTGAAGTTCGAGCCGATTTCCACCGGTTACGACGGCATCATCCCGGCCCTGTTGACCGACAAGTTCGACATGATCGGCAGCGGCATGACCCTGACCCAGGAACGCAACCTGCGCCTGAACTTCAGCGAACCGTTCATCGTGGTCGGCCAGACCCTGCTGATCCGCAAGGAGCTGGAGGGCACCATCAAGTCCTACAAAGACCTGAATGACGAGAAATACCGCCTGACCTCCAAGCTCGGCACCACCGGCGAGATGGTGGCCAAGAAGCTGATCTCCAAAGCCAAGTACCACGGCTATGACAACGAGCAGGAAGCTGTTCTGGACGTGGTCAACGGCAAGGCTGACGCCTTCGTCTATGACGCCCCGTACAACGTGGTGGCCGTGAACAAGGTCGGCGCCGGCAAACTGGTGTTCCTTGATCAGCCGTTCACCTTTGAACCCCTGGCGTTCGGCCTGAAGAAGGGCGACTACGACAGCATCAACTTCATCAACAACTTCCTGCACCAGATCCGCAACGACGGCACCTACGATCGCATCCATGACAAGTGGTTCAAGAGCTCTGAGTGGCTCAAGGACATGGAATAAGGTTGGCTTAATACCGAGTCGAGCCCTTCGCGAGCAAGCCCGCTCCCACATTAGATCGCGGTCGAAATGTGGGAGCGGGCTTGCTCGCGAATAGGGCCTGCCAGGCGATACACATCCCGGAACCTGAAATGAAACAGAAAAAAGCCCAATGGCCCTGGCACCTGCTGACGGTGCTGGTGCTGGTCGGCCTGGCCGGCGCGTTGTATTACGCCACCTCGCTGATGTCCTACGAATGGCGCTGGAACCGCGTGCCGCAGTACTTCGTCTACCAGGCCGAAGAATCCCAGCGTGCGTCGGACATTTCCACCGTCAGCGAGCTGGTGCGCAAGGGCGATGTGGCTGACGTCACCCTGCGTAATGACGAGGGCAACGAACAGCACCTGACCGTGGCCGAGAACAGTCTGCAAGTGGCCAAGGGCGATGACGTGGCCGAGGGCGATGTGGTCGGCGTCACCCGGCATTGGGCTGCGGGCCCTCTGCTGTGGGGCTTGTGGACTACGTTGTGGCTATCGGTGGTGTCCGGGGTGCTGGGACTGTTGATCGGCCTGGCGACCGGATTGTGTCGCCTGTCGAACAACCCGACTTTACGCGATCTGTCGACGATCTACGTCGAACTGGTACGCGGTACGCCACTATTGGTGCAGATCTTCATTTTCTATTTCTTTATCGGCACGGTGCTCAACCTGTCCCGGGAATTCGCCGGGATCGCCGCGCTGTCACTGTTTACCGGCGCGTATGTGGCGGAAATCATCCGTGCCGGCGTGCAGTCGATTGCCCGTGGGCAGAATGAGGCAGCCCGCTCCCTGGGGCTCAGTGCTGGCCAGTCGATGCGCCACGTGGTGTTGCCGCAAGCCTTCAAGCGCGTGCTGCCGCCCCTGGCCGGGCAATTTATCAGCCTGGTCAAGGACACATCCCTGGTGTCGGTGATCGCGATTACCGAGCTGCTCAAAAGCGGCCGCGAGGTCATCACCACCTCGTTCTCGCCGTTCGAAATCCTGTTCTGCGTCGCAGGCCTGTACCTGCTGATCAACCTGCCGCTGTCGAAAATCGCCAGCCGGCTTGAGCGGAGGCTCGCGCAAAGTGATTGAAGTCCGCGATCTGGTAAAAGTCTTCGACACCCGTGGCCACGTCGTGCGCGCGGTGGACAGCGTGACCACGCAGGTGGCCAGGGGTGAAGTGCTGGTGGTGATCGGCCCGTCCGGTTCCGGCAAGTCGACGTTCCTGCGCTGCCTTAACGGCCTGGAGGAATTCGATTCCGGCTCGGTAAGCATCGACGGCCTGCAACTGGCAGACCCGAAAACCGACGTGAACGCCTACCGCCGTGAAGTCGGCATGGTGTTCCAGCACTTCAACCTGTTCCCCCACATGACCGTGCTGGAAAACCTCTGCCTGGCGCAAAAAGTCGTGCGCAAGCGCGGCAAGAAAGAGCGCGAGGCCAAGGCCCTGGCGCTCCTGGAGAAAGTCGGCATTGCCCAGAAAGCCCACGAGTTCCCGTCGCGGCTTTCCGGTGGCCAGCAGCAACGCGTCGCGATTGCCCGCGCGCTGGCGATGGAGCCCAAGGTGATGCTGTTTGACGAGCCCACCTCGGCCCTGGACCCGGAAATGGTCGGCGAAGTGCTGGACGTGATGAAGACCCTGGCCCTGGAAGGCATGACCATGGTCTGCGTCACCCATGAAATGGGCTTTGCCCGGGAAGTGGCTGATCGCGTGCTGTTCTTCGATCACGGCAAACTGTTGGAGGACGCCGCCCCGGCGCAATTCTTCGATGCGCCGAAGGACCCTCGCGCCCAAGCCTTCCTGCGCCAGGTTCTATAAATGCGTGGGAATGCTTCTTGTGGCGAGGGAGCTTGCTCCCGCTGGGCTGCGTAGCGGCTCCCAAAAAAGATAGGAGCGCTGCGCACTCCAGTGGGAGCAAGCTCCCTCGCCACAGGTTGGGTTTTTTCAGACCTTGAACTTCCCCACCCACACCTGCAAATCCGCCCCCAGGCGCGCCAGTTCGACACTGGCCGCCGCTGTGTCCTGACTCGCGGCCCAGGTCTGTTCCGATACATCCTTGACCTTCAACACGCTGCGGTTGATCTCCTCGGCGACCGCGGTTTGTTCCTCGGCGGCAGCGGCAATCTGCGGGTTCATCTCCTGGATCACCGACACGGTACGGGTGATGCCAGCCAGCGCCTCTCCTGCGCGACGGGTCAGTTGCACGCTGTTGTCGGTGAGGCTGCGACTGTTGTCCATGATGTCGGCCACCTGCTGCGTGCCCCGGTGCAGACCGCTGATCAACTCCTCGATTTCCTCGGCCGACTGCTGGGTGCGTTGTGCCAGGCTGCGCACTTCATCGGCGACCACGGCAAACCCCCTGCCGGCTTCGCCTGCGCGGGCCGCCTCGATCGCGGCGTTGAGGGCCAGCAAGTTGGTCTGTTCCGATACCGACTTGATCACCTCCAGCACGCTGCCGATCTTCCGGCTTTCCTGTTGCAGGCCTTGCATGGCCTGGCTTGAACGAGCCATTTCCTGAGCCAGGTGCTCGATGTGGGTAATGGCCTCAGCCACCACCTGATCGCCCTGGCCCGCCTGCCGGTCGGCCTCGGCAGCAGCCAGCGACGCTTGCTCGGCATGGCGCGCAACTTCCTGGGAGGTGGCGAGCATCTCGTTCATGGCGGTGGCCACCTGTTCGGTTTCCTGCTTCTGGCCGTCGACCCCGTCGCGGGTTTGCTCGGTGACCGCCGAGAGTTGCTCGGCGGCGCTGGCGATCTGCTGGGCGCTGTCGCCGATGCCGCTGATCAAGCCCCGCAGGTTGAGGGTCATTTGCCCGATGCTGCGCTGCAACTGCCCCAGTTCATCCTGGCGCGAGGCCTGGATGTCGTGGCTCAGGTCACCTTCGGCAATCCGGTTGGCCACGGACAGGGCCTGGCGCAGCGGCGCGACGATCTGGCCGGCGATCAACCAGGCGGCCACGACGCCGAGCAACAGCGCCGCTGCAGTAACGTTGAGCAGCAGGGTGCGGGCGAGGCTGGCTTCGTTGTCACGCTTGGCGGTCTGGTCCTGGCTCAGCAGGTCGCTTTCCGTGAGCAATTGATCCAGCCACTGTTCAAGCTGGTTCTGGGTGGTTTCGGCGCTGAGTTGGGCGTCCTTGAGGCGTGTCAGGTGAGTCCGAAAGTCGAGCAGGACTTTTTTCAGGGCGCTGGCGTCAACCGGCAGCGCGCCTACCGCCGCCTGGGCGCCATCCAGGGCCAGTAGCGCATCACTCACGTCCTTGGCGTAGGCGTCCAATGACGCAGCGGCCCAGGCGGGGCTCTGGGCGCGGTCTTCGGCTTGTTCCAGGGCCTGGCGCAATTGTTCCACGGCATCGAGGGCCTTTTCATCGTCTTGATTGGGCAGGTTGCTCGACAGTTCAGAGAGGCTGTCACTGCTCTGGACTGAGCTGCGCTTGAGCTGTTCACGGGCGTTTTCACGTTGCTTGATCAGCCCCTCCAGGCCGCTTAAGGCGGTCTTGAAACTGGTGACGAAGCGTCGGCTTTCCTGCAGCTGTTGTTGGTTGACCGGGTCGGTAAATCGCGGGGAAAGATCCACCAGGAACTGGTCGATCTTGTCCATGTGCAGCTCTATTTTGGACAGGCTGGCCGGGTCGTTCAGGGTGCGATAGACGATGCGATCAGCGCGCAACTCTTCGCCGACGACTGCCAATTGCGAGAGCAGCGTGAGTTTTTGGGAGCGCTCGAGGGATGCGCTCAAGGCTTGCCAACCGGTAGAGGCGATGATCAGGCTGAGGCTGAGCACCAGGCCAAAGCCCAGGGCAAGTTTGAGGCTGATGCTGATGTTTCCGAGCAGGCGGGTCAGTGGACGAAACATGGTGAACCTCCAACGAATCAAAAGGAGCGTCTCAAGCGTCCGGCCAACAATGGTCAGGGGAGTTGAAACGCTACTTTTATTCGGCGCCAGGTGTGTGATCCACGACCTGAAAAACGCGTAGGAAATTTCACATATTGTCGGAGCGGCGGCCCTGATGGCCGCCGGAAGCGGGTCAGACCTTGAAGCGACCTACCAGGCTTTGCAGGTAAACCCCCAGGCGCGCCAGCTCGGCACTGGAAGCCGCAGTTTCTTCGCTGGCCGCCGAGGTTTGTTCGGAAACGTCCCGCACGTTGAGCACGCTGCGGTTGATCTCTTCGGCCACGGCGCTTTGCTGCTCGGCGGCGGTGGCGATCTGCTGGTTCATCGCCTGGATCGCCGAGACGGTACGGGTGATGTTTTCCAGGGCATTGCCGGCCCGACGGGTCAGCTCGACGCTGCTGTCGGTCAGGCCGCGACTGTTGTCCATGATGGTTGCCACCTGCTGGGTGCCGCTTTGCAGGCCGACGATCAACTCTTCGATTTCCTCGGTGGACTTCTGCGTCCGCTGGGCAAGGCTGCGCACTTCATCGGCAACCACCGCAAAACCGCGTCCGGCTTCACCGGCGCGCGCCGCTTCAATCGCTGCGTTAAGGGCCAGCAGGTTGGTTTGCTGGGCCACCGACTTGATGACGTCCAGCACACTGCCGATCTTGTCGCTCTCACGCTTGAGATGGCCCATGGCTTCGGTGGAGTTGCCCACCTCGCTGGCCAGGCGCTCGATCTGGGCGATGGCCTCACCGACCACCTTGTCGCCTTCACGGGCCTGCTGGTCGGCGGCTACGGCGGCTTCCGAGGCTTCTTCAGCGTTACGGGCGACTTCCTGCACGGTAGCGGCCATTTCGTTCATGGCGGTGGCCACCTGGTCGGTCTCGACCTTCTGGCTGTTGACCCCGGCGCTGGTCTGCTCGGTAACGGCCGATAGCTGCTCGGCGGCACTGGCGATCTGGGTAACGCCGTCGCTGATACCGCCAATCAGCTCCCGCAGGCCCACGGTCATGCTTTGCATCGACCGTTGCAGCTGCCCCAGTTCATCCTGGCGCAGGGAGATCAGGTTGTGGCTCAGGTCGCCGGACGCCACGCGCTCGGCGACTTTGAGGGTCTGGTTCAGTGGAATCACGATCTGCCGGGTAATGGCCCAGGCGGCGAGTACACCAAACGCCAGCGCGAGGGCGGTGGCCAGTAACAGCAGGTTCTTGGCGTGGGCGGCATCGGTATCACGCACCACGGTTTGCGAAGTGGTGAGTTTGTTACTGCGATCGAGCAGGATATCGCCCTGCTCGCCCATGATTTTCATCGCGGCGGCACTGGCCACCTGGGAGTCGCGGTACTGGCTCACGGCGGCGCGGTAGGCCTGCAGCGAGGCGCTGGCCTCTTGCAGGTTGGCCCGGTATTGCTCGGGTAACTGGTCGTTGAGGTCGGTGATTTTCTTCAGGGCGTTGTCGATGGCATCCAGCGCCGGCTGTTCGGCCTCGACCTTGCCGCTGTAGGTGTAGCCGCGCACCTGGAAGCGCGCTTGCTGGATCAGTTTGCTCAGGTCGACCACGCTGTTGAACAGGGTGACGCTGTCGCCTTGCAGCAGGGATTTTTCCACTTCGTTGATTTTTGCGACGGCGTTGTCGGCGGTATCGCCCAGTTTGCTGCGGGCGCCTTCACGCTTGAGGCCGGCCTGCACCATGGCGCCGAAGGCTTTTTTGTATTGGCCCAAGGCATCCTGTTGCTGCTCTACCACGAGCTTGTCGTCGGGTTGCTCGATCAGGTCTGCGGCGGTTTTCAGGCCACTGTCCAGCTGGGTGATCAGGTCGTTGACCGCGCTGGTGCCTTGTTCGCCGCGGCGCATTTCGAAGTCCAGTCGCGCCAGGCGCAGGTCCTTGGTCAGCCCGTTGAGGCTGGAGATGTAGCCCAGCTTGTCGCCACGGCTGATCACGCCGCTGAGGCCGGTCCAGCCGGTGAAGGTGATCAATAGGGTCAAGACCAATACCAGGCCGAAGCCTATGCTCAGCTTGCGGTTGACGCTGACATTCCCCAGTTTCTCGGCTAACCAACGATACATGCTGCGAACTCCCCTGGAACAAGGCTTGGACTTATTCAGAGCGTATCGGCAGATTCGGATGTTTCTGTAGGAGCGAGCTTGCTCGCGAAGGTCGTCAACGATAACGCGGGCATTCTGAGTGAGCGCGGTGTCCTTGAGTTTTTCGCGAGCAAGCTCGCTCCTACAGGAGAGGGCGGTGTTAGAAAAGGCGGGCGAGCAATGCGGTGACGGCGGTTTCGACTCTCAGGATGCGCGCGCCGAGTTGCACCGGCTGCAACCCGGCCTTGGCCAACAGGTCCACCTCGTAGGGAATCCAGCCGCCTTCCGGCCCGATGGCCAGGGTGACCGGCTCATCCAGCCCGCGAGGGCAGGGCGGATAGTCGCCAGGGTGACCAATCAGGCCGAGGGTGCCTTGCGCCATGGCGGGCAGGCGGTCTTCGACGAATGGCTTGAAGCGCTTTTCGATCACGATCTCGGGCAGCACTGTGTCCCGGGCCTGTTCCAGGCCGAGGATCAATTGCTCGCGAATCGCTTCCGGCTCCAGGAACGGCGTCTGCCAGAAGCTTTTTTCCACGCGATAGCTGTTCACCAGCACCACTCGCGGCACGCCCATGGACGCCACGGTTTGCAGAACCCGGCGCAGCATTTTCGGACGGGGCAGGGCCAGCAGCAGGGTCAGGGGCAGTTTGGCCGGCGGCGGCTGGTCGAAGGTGACTTCCAGCTCGGCTTCCCGGGCTTCCAGGCGCAGCAACTGCGCGTTGCCCATCAAACCGCCGATGCGTCCGACCCGCAGGCTGTCGCCTACGGCGGCACGGTGGACTTCCTGCATATGCACCAGGCGCCGATCACGCAGCACCACCCGGTCGGCCGCGATAAAGTCGGCCTCCTCAAGCAGCAGCAGGTTCACGGCTGGGTCGCTGGCGGCTGGTCGTCGTCGGCGGGTTGGTCATCGGGGTGATCGCCACGCTTGCTCACCAGGCTGCCAAACAGGATGCCAATCTCGAACAGCATCCACATCGGTACGGCCAGCAGGGTCTGGGAGAAGATGTCCGGCGGGGTCAGGATCATGCCGACCACGAAGCAGCCGATGATCACGTACGGGCGGATCTTCTTCAGGTATTTGACGTCGACCACGCCGATCCACACCAGCAGCACCACGGCCACCGGGATTTCGAACGCCACGCCGAAGGCGAAGAACAGCGTCATCACGAAGTCGAGGTAGCTGGTGATGTCGGTCATCATCTCTACGCCGGCCGGGGTGGCGGCGGCGAAGAACTTGAAGATCAGCGGGAACACCAGGAAGTAGGCAAAAGCCATCCCGGTATAGAACAGCAGGATGCTCGACACCAGCAGCGGCACGGCGATGCGTTTTTCATGCTTGTACAGGCCCGGCGCGATAAAGCCCCAGATCTGATGCAGGATCACCGGGATCGCCAGGAACAGCGAAACCATCATCGTCAGCTTCAACGGCGTGAGGAACGGTGACGACACGTCGGTGGCGATCATCGTCGCGCCGGCCGGCAGGTAATTGCGCAGCGGCGTGGAGACGAAGGTGTAGATCTGCTGGGTGAAGGCAAACAGCCCGGCAAAGATGATGAAGATCGCCGCGACACAGCGCAGCAGGCGGGTGCGCAACTCGGTGAGGTGCGAGACCAGTGGCATGTGCTGGTCGGTTTCCGGTTTATCAGCGCTCATGGGGCTCGCGGCGGCAATGTAGGGTCGTGGGGCGCGGGCGACACGGCAGGTGTCGGCGCGGGTTCGGTCGGGGTCACGGGCGCAGTGGGCGCAGGCTCGACGGCGTGCACGGGTTCAGCGACCGGTGCAGACGCGGGTGCGGCGGGCGGAGCAATCGAATGCTCGGCCACAGGCTCGACCGGCTTGGGCGTTTCCTGCACCGGCGAGAGAATCTTCCGTGCCTCCTGCTCCAACGACAGAATGTGTTCGTTGTGCAGTTGCCGGCGAATCTCGTCGGCGCCGATTTCCCGTTCAACTTCCTGTTTGATGGCGTTGAAACTGCGTTTCAGGCGCCCGATCCACAGGCCGGCCGTGCGCGCGGCACCGGGCAGGCGTTCCGGCCCCAGTACCAGCAGGGCCACGAGGCCGACGAGCAGCAGTTCAGAGAAGCTGATACCAAACATTATTCAGTACTCACGAGTCTTTTTGGTTCTGCTCTTTGACGTGCTCGGCCTGCACGTCGAAGGTGCGACGTTCAGTGATCGGCTGAGTGGCCTGCGGGTGTACAGGCTGCGCCGGTGGCACCGGATTGACGGCCGGGTCGGCAGGCTTTTCGTCGTCGTTCATGGCCTTGCGAAAGCCCTTGATCGATTCACCGACGTCGGTGCCGAGGTTTTTCAGTTTCTTGGTGCCGAACACCAGCACAACGACCACAAGAATGACGATCCAGTGTTTCCAGTCAAAAATGCCCATGCTGCAATTCCTCTGTAAAAGTTGGTCAGACGGACGGGCGCGAGGCCTTTTCGGCATGCCCGGACAAGCCGAAGCGACGGTCCAGTTCATCAAGCACTGCCTGTGGATGCTGCCCCAGTTGGGCGAGCATGACCAGACTGTGGAACCACAAGTCGGCAGTTTCGTAGATCACGTCGCTGCAGTCGCCGCTGATTTGCGCGTCCTTGGCCGCAATAATCGTCTCGACGGATTCTTCGCCGAGTTTTTCCAGGATCTTGTTCAGACCCTTGTGGTACAGGCTGGCGACGTAGGAGCTGTCGGCGTCCGCGCCTTTGCGGTCTTCCAGCACCTGGGCCACACGGTTGAGGGTATCGCTCATGTTCAGTGTCCTGCCGAATAGATAGCGTGCGGGTCTTTGAGCACTGGCTCGACGGTCTTCCACTCGCCGTTCTGGAACACGCGGTAGAAGCAGCTGTGACGGCCGGTGTGACAGGCGATATCGCCGATCTGCTCGACCTTGAGGATCACCACATCGGCATCGCAGTCGATGCGCATCTCATGCAGGGTTTGCACGTGCCCGGACTCTTCGCCCTTGCGCCACAGTTTGCCACGGGAACGTGACCAGTAGATGGCGCGGTTCTCGGCGGCGGTCAGGCTCAGGGCCTCGCGGTTCATCCAGGCCATCATCAGCACGCGCCCGGTCTTGTAGTCCTGGGCAATGGCCGGCACCAGGCCGTCACTGTCCCACTTGATCTCGTCCAGCCAGTCTTTCATTTTCGGCTCCGGCAATTTGCGACAGTGTATAACCGGATTGGCTATCGACGCACGATCAGATACACGCCCACCGCGACCATGATGCCGGCCGGCCAGTGGCCCAGTTCATTCAGCGGCCCGCCGGCGGCCAGTATCGTACCGCCCACCAGGTGCGCGGCGCCCAGCAGGCGCAGGAACCAGTCGTCCTTGCGCTTGTGCCACGGCGGTGCGGGGTCCTTGGCGTGGGGCTGGGACATGCGCTCCAGCAGGTCGCGGGTCATGTTGGCCAGGTGCGGCAGTTGCTCGACCTGGCTTTGCAGGTTGCCCAGCAGGGTTTTCGGGCTGATACGGTCCCGCATCCAGCGCTCGAGGAACGGCTGGGCGGTGTTCCACAGGTCGAGGTCCGGGTACAACTGGCGGCCCAGGCCTTCGATGTTCAGCAGGGTCTTTTGCAACAGTACCAGCTGCGGCTGCACTTCCATATTGAAGCGCCGCGCCGTCTGGAACAGACGCATCAGCACCTGACCGAAGGAAATATCCTTTAACGGTTTTTCAAAGATCGGCTCGCACACAGTGCGGATCGCCGCTTCGAATTCGTTGAGCTTGGTTTCGGCCGGCACCCAGCCCGAATCGATGTGCAACTGCGCCACGCGGCGGTAATCACGCTTGAAGAAAGCGAACAGGTTGCGCGCCAGGTAATCCTGGTCTTCCGGGGTCAGGCTGCCGACGATGCCGCAGTCGATCGCAATGTACTGCGGGCTCCACGGGTTCACGGTGCTGACGAAGATGTTGCCGGGGTGCATGTCGGCATGGAAGAAGCTGTCGCGGAATACCTGGGTGAAGAAAATTTCCACGCCGCGCTCGGCAAGCATCTTCATGTCGGTGCGCTGGTCGGCCAGGGTCGCGAGGTCGGTGACCTGCACGCCGTAGATGCGCTCCATCACCAGCACTTTCGGGCGGCACCAGTCCCAATAGACTTGCGGCACGTACAGCAGCTGCGAGCCTTCGAAGTTGCGCTTGAGCTGGCTGGCGTTGGCCGCTTCGCGCAGCAGGTCGAGTTCGTCGTAGATGGTTTTTTCGTAGTCCAGCACCACGTCCACCGGGTGCAGCAGGCGCGCATCGGCAGAGAAGCGCTCGGCGGCGCGGGCGAGGATGAACAGCCACGCCAGGTCCTGGCCGATGATCGGCTTGAGGCCCGGGCGGATCACCTTCACCACCACTTCTTCGCCGCTTTTCAGTTGCGCGGCATGCACCTGGGCCACCGAGGCCGAGGCCAGCGGCGCGATGTCGAAGCGGCTGAAGACTTCGCTGATCTTCTTGCCCAGCTGTTCTTCAATCAGCGTGACTGCCAGTTGCGAGTCGAACGGTGGCACGCGGTCCTGCAACAGCATCAGCTCGTCGGCGATATCTTCGGGCAACAGGTCGCGGCGGGTGGAGAGGATCTGCCCGAACTTGATGAAGATCGGCCCCAGGTCCTGCAACGCCAGGCGCAGGCGCGCGCCACGGCTCAGCTCGAGGGTCTTGCGCGGGAACCAGCGCCACGGCAGCACATAGCGCACCGCCAGCAGAAACCACGGCAGCGGCAGGGCGAACAGCAGGTCATCGAGGCGGTAGCGGATTACGACGCGCTGGATACGAAACAAACGGCGGACGGCGAGCAGCTTCATGCGTTATCGCTTGAATCAAGGGAGCGGCTCAGGCGCTCGAAGCGCGCCTCAAGTCGTTCCAGGTCGAGTTTGGCCTGGTCGAGTTCGCGAAAGCGCGCTTCCGCTTCCCGTTGTCCGACCAGGGTGCGCGATTCTTCGCTCAGGTATTCGGCGAGGTTCTGGTTCAGGCTGGCGAAACCCTGCTGGTACCAGCGCGTGCGGCTGCGCAGATGACCGCTGATCAGTTGGGTGGCCACCGGGCCGAGCCAACGTGACAGCTCGTATTCCCAGTCCAGTTCCAGGTCTTGCAGCACGGCGGCCAGGTCCATCAGCACCGCGCTGTCGCCTTCAAGTTCCACGTCCGGGCCGTGGAGGATCGCCGTCTTGTCCCGGCTCAGGGCCAGGCGCAGCAGGCTTGAGCCGGAAGCACGCAGGGTGCAGTCGGCGTCGGCGGCCCAGTGGGACGCCAGCAACAGGCCTTCATCGCTGGGCAGGATAAACAGCTGCAAGGCGGGGCTGGTGCAGTCGACGGCGATGATCCTGCCGTTCAGGTGCGCCAGCCGTGCCAGGGCGGTGCTGTCCAGGCGCAGTACACGGTTGAGGCCGTGTTCGACGCTGGCGAGAAGGCCTGCGAACAGCATCAGGGCTTGATGCCGCGGTGCAGGGCGACGATGCCCGAGGTCATGTTGTGGTAGGTCACGCGGTCGAAACCGGCCTCTACCATCATCGACTTCAGGGTTTCCTGGTTCGGGTGCATGCGGATCGATTCGGCCAGGTAGCGGTAGCTTTCGGCGTCATTGGTGATCAGCTTGCCCATCAACGGCATGAAGGCGAACGAGTAGGTGTCGTAGACCTTGGACATCAGTGCGTTGGTCGGCTTGGAGAACTCCAGCACCAGCAGGCGACCGCCGGGCTTGAGTACGCGCAGCATCGAGCGCAGTGCGTCTTCCTTGTGGGTCACGTTACGCAGGCCGAAGGCGATGGTCACGCAGTCGAAGTGGTTGTCCGGGAACGGCAGCTTTTCAGCGTCGGCCTGGACGAACTCGATATTGCCCGCCACACCTTTGTCCAGCAGGCGATCACGACCGACCTTGAGCATCGAGCCGTTGATGTCGGCCAGTACCACCTGCCCGGTGGGGCCCACCAGCTTGGAGAACTTGGCGGCCAGGTCGCCCGTGCCGCCTGCGATATCCAGCACACGGTTGCCGGTGCGTACACCCGACAACTCAATGGTGAAGCGCTTCCACAGACGGTGCATGCCGCCGGAGAGCACGTCGTTCATCAAGTCGTACTTGGCGGCGACCGAGTGGAACACCTCGGCGACTTTTTCCGCTTTCTGGCTTTCCGGGACGTTCTTGAAGCCGAAGTGAGTGGTGGGTTCGGCATCGCTGCCTTTGCGCTGATCAGTCATATCGCTGTCACCAAAAGAGAATGGGGGCATTCTAATCCCCAAGGCATGCTTTGTCTTGGCAAGGCTGAAGGTAAGATAGGTGGTCACCGAGACCTTTTGCCGCATGGCGGGTCGACAAGTCTCTATAACGAGGAGTCATTCAAATGGCCCGTATACAGGTTGAACGTGCCCACACACTGGGCAAAGACGCTGCGCGAGAAAAAGCCGACAAGTTGGCGAGCAAACTCAAGGAGCAATATGGCCTGGAGTCTTCCTGGGCCGGCGACACACTGAACCTCAAACGTTCGGGCGTTAAAGGCACCGTGAAAGTGGCGGAAGATTCCCTGCGGATTGAAGTCGAACTGGGCCTGTTGATGTCGGCCATGAGTGGCACCATCAAGTCCGAAATCGAGAAGGCACTGGATAAAGCCCTGGCCTGATTTGCGACCTTCTTAGGGTGCCGATTCTAATTTTTCTGCCTACTTTGTGCCCAAGCCCCCAACTTCTGTGGGCAGTTCCTCCCCCCTTTATGCGTGAGGTGCACCATGGCCAAAGTTATTTTGAAGAAAAAAATTGCTACCGGAACTAACGCCCTGACTGACGTTAAATCCTATGCCCGCAAGATCTGGCTGGCCGGTTTGGGGGCTTACGCCAAGGTCGGAAGCGAGGGCGCCGAGTACTTCAAAGAGCTGGTTAAGACTGGTCAACATGTTGAAAGTAAAGGCAAAAAAGTTGTGATTGAACAACTTGATGCAGCCAACAGTCAGATTGATCAAGTCAAGAGCGAAGTCTTCGGCATCAAAGGTCGAGTCGAAGTGCAACTGGATAAAGTTGAAAGCGCTTTTGATAGTCGTGTTGGAAGTGCCTTGAATCGGATCGGCATTCCGTCTAAACATGACGTGGAGACACTCTCTGCTAAGCTCGATGAGCTGACGGCATTGCTCGAACGTGTCGCGCGTAAACACTAAGGAGACAACGGGATGGCTGGTAAAAAGACTACTGATAAAGAAGGCAGCTCGTGGATCGGGGAAGTTGAAAAATACTCCCGCAAGATCTGGCTGGCCGGTTTAGGCGTGTACTCGAAGGTGAGCAGTGACGGCGGTAAATACTTCGAGACTTTGGTTAAGGACGGCGAGAAGGCCGAGAAGTTGACCAAGAGCACAGTGGGTAAACAAGTCGATGCGGCAAAGGCTTCCGCCGGTTCTGCCAAATCACGTATCAGCGACAAGTGGGGCGAACTGGAAGGGGCTTTTGACAAGCGCCTGAACAGTGCCATTTCGCGACTCGGCGTACCTAGCCGTACTGAAGTGAAAGCGCTGCACAGCAAGGTCGATACCTTGACCAGGCAAATCGAAAAACTCACCGGCCTTAAAGCTGCGCCAGTTGCGGCTAAAACTGCAGCGGCTAAACCGGCTGCCAAGCCTGCGGCGAAAACTGCAGCGGCCAAGCCTGCTGCTAAAACCGCCGCTAAACCGCTGGTCAAGGCCGCCGCCAAACCGGCAGCCAAGCCAGCCGCCAAGGCGCCGGCCAAAGCTGCTGCAAAACCGGCTGCCAAGCCTGCGGCGAAAACCGCAGCGGCTAAACCGGCCGCCAAGCCTGCCGCTAAACCAGTGGCCGCTAAAGCAGCTGCAAAACCTGCGGCGAAACCTGCAGCCAAGCCGGCAGCAAAAGCAGCAGCCAAGCCAGCGGTGAAAACCGCCGCCGCCAAACCTGCTGCAGCGAAGCCTGCTGCCAAGCCAGCCGCTGCGAAACCTGCAGCCAAGCCGGTTGCTGCCAAACCCGCCGCCAAGCCTGCGGCTGCAAAACCTGCAGCGGCCAAGCCAGCTGCAAAACCGGCTGCGGCGAAGAAGCCGGCCGTAGCCAAAAAGCCAGCAGCGCCGAAGCCAGCGGTAGCGGCCAAGCCTGCAACTGCAGCGCCGGCGACCAACTCGGTCACGCCACCGACGCCTGCTGCTACCCCGACTGCAACGCCGGCAACCCCGACGCCTACCAGTCAGTCCTGATTTTTACGGGACACATAAAAACGCCCGGCCTGCGAAGGTCGGGCGTTTTTTATGGAATCTACAGAACAACACAAATCCAATGTGGGAGCGGGCTTGCTCGCGAAAGCGGTGGATCAGTCACACATGTATTGACTGACACTCCGCTTTCGCGAGCAAGCCCGCTCCCACATTTTAGTCCGCGTCGTCCAGGTAGCGCAGCGCCAACCTCTCTGTCGCCAGCCTCGCCGGCATCAGCAGATGCGGGGCCACCAGCATCATGATCTGGTACACCACCACCCGCACCTCACCTGCTCGGTCGAGAATCCGCTGGTAGTCCAGGGAAAACAGCAAGGTCATGGTGATCTGTTCCACCAACTGCCCCAGCGCCTGGGTTTCACTGACCAGTTGCCCATCCGTCTTGAGGCGGGCCAGCAACGAGGCCAGCGTGCGCTTGAGCGCCGTCAGCAGGTTGCGGATGCCCTTGGCTAGTTTCGGCAAGCGGCCCGCCAGGTTCGACAGGTCCTGGAACAGAAACCGATAGTGCGCCATGCGCTCCACGATCAGGTGCAGGAACAGCCAGTAATCCTCGGCCGCCAGTTGTGCGTCTTCCGGCGGATCGAGCAACGGCGCCAATTCGTTTTGAAAGCGCTCGAACAGCCCGAGCACCAACGGTTCCTTGCCATGGAAGTGGTAATAGAGATTGCCGGGGCTGATCCCCATTTCATTGGCCACCTCCATGGTCGACACGTTCGGCTCGCCCTTGTGGTTGAACAACTGCAAGGCACATTCAAGGATACGGTCGCGGGTCTTCATCCAGTCTTCTTAAAGTCGTCGTGGGGCTCAGCGGACTCGCACATAGGTGCCCGGCGCCGCTTCCATCGGTGGGTAATTCTGGTTGCCCAGGGCGGTCAGTGTTTCGCGCTGTACACCGGAGCGCTGCTGGATCCACGCCAGCCAGTTGGGCCACCAGCTGCCCTCGACATGATTGGCGTCGTAGTACCAGGCGCGCGGGTCGCTGCTCAGCTTGAGGTTCTCGACGTAGTTGGCCTTGGGGTTGCCCGGCGGGTTGAGGATGCTCTGGACATGCCCGCTGTTGGACAGAATGAAGCGCTTGTCGCCGCCCAGCAGCTGGGTGGAGCGGTACACCGCGTCCCACGGCGTGATGTGGTCGTTGATGCCGCCCACGCTGAAACTGTCCACCGTGACTTTCTGTAAGTCGACGGGCGTGCCGCACACCTCCAGGCCGCCGGGATGGCTCAGCGGGTTGTGCTTGAAGAAGTCCAGCAAGTCGCCGTGCAGCGCGGCGGGCAGGCGGGTGTTGTCGTTGTTCCAGTACAGGATGTCGAAGGCCGGCGGTTCCTTGCCCAGCAGGTAATTGTTGATCCAGTAGTTCCAGATCAGGTCGTTGGGACGCATCCAGGCGAATACCTTGGCCATGTCCCGGCCGTCGAGTACGCCTTGCTGGTAAGAGCGGCGCTTGGCGGCTTCCAGCGTCTGTTCGTCGGCGAACAGGGTGGCGGGGCTGTCGATCTGGCTGTCCAGCAGGCTCACCAGGTAGCTGGCGCTGGAGATGCGGCGCAGCTGGCGCTTGGCCTGCAGATGGCCTTGCAGCGCGGCGATGGTCAGGCCACCGGCGCAGGCGCCCATCAGGTTGACCTCACGGGCGCCGGTGATTGCGCGGGTTACGTTCAGCGCTTCTTCCAAAGCCGCGACGTAGGTGGACAAGCCCCATTCGCGGTGGCGTACATCCGGGTTGCGCCAGCTGACCATAAACACTTGCAGGCCATTTTTCAGGGCGAACTGGACGAAGCTGTTGTTCGGGCTCAGGTCGAAAATGTAGTACTTGTTGATTTGCGGCGGCACCACCAGCAGCGGCTTGGCGTACTGTTTTTCGCTCATGGGCTTGTACTGGATCAGCTCCAGCAGTTCATTGCGAAACACCACCGAACCGGGTGTGGTGGCCACCGTCTTGCCGACTTCAAAGGCCTGCTTGGTGACCTGGCGCGGCAAGCCGTTGTTGTGCAGCAGGTCGTCGAACAGGTTGCTGACGCCACGCACCACGCTGTTGCCGCCGGAGTTGAGCAGCTCCTTGATCGCCAGCGGGTTGAGCAGGGTGTTGGATGGCGACACCGCATCGTTGAGCAGGGCAAAGGCAAAGTGCGCCCGCGCCTGGTCGTCGGCGCTGAGGTTGCTGTCGTCGATCCAGTGGCGAGTCTGTTTTTGCCAGCTCAGGTAGGCTTGCAGGCTGCGCCGATAAAACGGGTTGAGCTGCCAGGTCGGGTCGGCGAAGCGGCTGTCCTTCGGGTTCGGCTCGTGCACCGTTTCCCCGAGCAGCACGCGGCCCAATTGCCCGCCCAACTTCAAGGCGTGGCGGGCGGTGTGCACCGGATTGCGCAAGCCGTGTGCGGCGACGCTGCGCAGGGTCGAGAGCAAATCCCGGCCGCGCAGGCCGGTGATCGCACTTTCAATATTGATGAACGCGGCGGGTGTGGGCACCGGGTTCGATACGGGTCTTTCTCGCATGCGCCAACACTCCTTCGTCAAGCCATCAACAAGCACGCCAATTCAGAACCATAGTCGGTTCTGGCCAAGTTGCGCGGCGCGGTCGTCCTGACCGCTGCCGTCTAAAGTGCGGGTTGCGGGTGAATCACCGCCCTCAGGCGTTCCTCCTGGAGAAACTTCATGATGATCGGCGCCACGGCCTCGGCCCGGGTAATCAGGAACAGATGGCCGTCGTCGATGATGTGCAGTTGGGCGTTGGGAATGCGCCAGGCCAGCATGCGCATGTTGATCAGCGGGATCAGCGGGTCGTCGTCGCCGGCCAGCACCAGGGTCGGCTGCTTGATCTTGTGCAGCCAGTGGATGCTGGTCCAGCCAAGCCCGGCGAACAGTTGCCAGTAGTAACCCAGCTTGCCCGCCGAACGCACTTTGCTCGCGTGTTCGGCGGCCAGTTTCGAATCCCGACGGAAGGAGCCGCCGTAGATCATCGGTGCAATGCGCACCACGTGGGACGGTTGGATATAACGCCGGGGGCTGGCCATCAGCCACAAGACCTTCGGCTTGCCCGGCACCATGAAGGCACCGGCGGCGGTGGCGGCCAGAATCAGCTTCTTGCAGCGTTCCGGATAGTCATAGGCGAACTGCTGCGCCAGCGCGCCGCCCCAGGAAACGCCCACCGCGTTGACCTGGCCATAGTCCAGGTAATCGAGCATGCGCGCGGTGAGTTTGGCCAGGCCGGGAAAGCGATAAGGGCGGCTGGGGGTCGACGAGCCGCCGACGCCTGGCACATCAAAGGCAATCACTTCCAGGTCCGGGTCCAGGGCCTGGACGAACGGAAACACCAGCTCAAGGTTGGCGCCGATGCCATTGAAAATCAGCAGCGGCGTCAAGTGAGGCTTGCCCGGGCGTACCGCCGTGCGGATGGCTTGGCCATCCAGGTCGATGGTACGGAAGATGAACGGTTGCGGCATGGGCTTACCCTGCAAAGTGGCGCGCTATTCCCTGTCGGAACTCGGTCAGTGTGGGAGCGGCGGTGCGACGATTCGACTTGCTCGCGAAGGCGGTGAATCCGTCTCTAGATGCATCAACTGACACACCCCCTTCGCGAGCAAGCCCGCTCCCACAGTTGATACCGTTCCAGTCACAAAAGTGTGTGTGCTTTATCGTTCATGTACATAAGTGCCCGGCGCCGCTTCCGCCGCTGCATAAGTCTTGTTGCCCAGGTTCGCAGGCGCCTTCTTCAACTTGCCCGACCGCTCCGCCTGCCACGCCTGCCAATGCAACCACCACGAATCGGTGTGCTTGGTGGCGTTCTCCTGCCAGTCCAGGGCCTTGCCCGGCATCGTATCGCTGGTCTGGTAACGCGATTTGGGATTGCCCGGCGGGTTCAGAATGCTCTGGATATGCCCGCTGCTGGACAGCACAAACTCCACCTTGCCGCCAAACAGCTGCGCCGACTTGTAGCAGGACTGCCACGGTGTGATGTGGTCGTTGGTGCCGGCCAAAGAATAAATATCGGCAGTGACCTGCTTCAGGTCGATCGGCGTGCCGCACACTTCCAGGGCATTGGCCCGCACCAAGGGATTGTTCTTGAACAGTTCGATCAGGTCGCCATGGAACGCGGCCGGCAAGCGGGTGGTGTCGTTGTTCCAGAACAGGATGTCGAACACCGGTGGCTCGTTGCCCAGCAGGTAGTTGTTGACCCAGTAGTTCCAGATCAGGTCATTGGGGCGCATCCAGGCAAACACCTTGGCCATGTCGCGGCCTTCCAGCACACCGGCCTGGTAGGAATGGCGCTTGGCTGCTTCCAGGGTCTGTTCGTCGACGAACAACGCCACCTGGGTGTCCAGGGTGGTGTCCAGCACGCTCACCAGCAGGGTCAGGGCGTTGACCTTCTTCTCGCCCAGCGCCGCGTAGTGGCCCAGCAGGGCGGTGCAGGTGATGCCGCCGGAGCAGGCGCCGAGCATGTTGATGTCTTTGCTGCCGGTGATCGCGCTCACCACATCGACCGCTTCTTTCAGCGCCTCGATGTAGGTCGACAGGCCCCACTCGCGCTGGGCCTTGGTCGGGTTGCGCCAACTGACGATAAACGTCTGCTGGTTATTGCGCAGGCAGAAGCGCGCCAGGCTCTTGTCCGGGCTCAGGTCGAATACATAGAACTTGTTGATCTGCGGCGGCACCACCAGCAGCGGGCGTTCGTGCACCTGCTCGGTGATCGGCCGGTACTGGATCAGTTCCAGCACATCGTTGCGAAACACCACGGCGCCTTCGGTGGTGCCCAGGCTCTTGCCCACTTCAAAGGCGCCCATGTTGACCTGGCTCGGCATGCCGCCGTTGTGCACCATGTCCTTGGCCAGGTGGGACAGGCCATCCAGCAGGCTCTTGCCGCCGGTTTCAAAGAAGCGTTTGACCGCCGCCGGGTTGGCTGCGCTGTTGGTGGGCGCCATGGCCTCGGTCATCAGGTTGATGACGAAGTGGCCGCGGCTGATGTCGTGTTCCGACAGGTTGCTGTCACCGATCCAGTCGTGCAGCTCCTTGCGCCACGCCAGGTAGGTTTGCAGGTAACGTTTGTAGAGCGGGTTCTGAGTCCACGCCGGGTCGTTGAAACGACGGTCGTCGGCCTCGGGTGTCAGCTGTGATTTGCCGAACACCACGTTCTTCAATTCGACGCCGAAATGGGCGACATGCTTGACGCTGTGCAACGGTTGTTTGATGGCCTGGGTCAGCACCATCCGAGCGGATGCCAGTAAATCCTTTTTCCGTAACGCGATGATCGGGTTCAGCCCCAGGGTGTTTTCCGAGGCCTGGCGTTTCAAGTCATCGTTGTTCTTGTTACTCATCTACGACGCTCCATTGTCCGACAGACGAGTACCGGGTACCGCTGTGTACCACTACTTGCCACACAGCACAGCCTGGTACTACTGCTCGGGTGACCGTTAATACCGCATCGTCAAATGCAGGGAACTTGCCAGTTCCATTGGTTACCCGAGTTTAATTTTTTTCGCAAGCGGGCCAATCGTTGGCCACGACAGAGGGGCATTCAAGCAGATGGAATTAGAAAATGCCCACTAATGAGCAAGAGGCTTGGGCTAGAGCATCAGCCGCACGACCGACTGGCTCGGGTCGCGGGTTTTTCCGGCGGCTTTCAGCTCGGCAAGATAGTCAGCCCACAGCGCGTCCTGACGCACGGCCAGTTGATAGAGGTAGTCCCAGGTGAACAATCCGCTGTCATGGCCATCGTCGAAGGTCAATTTCAGTGCGTATTGGCCGGCGGGTTCGATCTTGGTCAAGCCGACATTGAGCTTGCCGAATTGCAGGATCGGTTTGCCGTGGCCCTGGACCTCGGCGGAGGGGGAGTGCACGCGAAGGAATTCGGCGGGCAGTTGATACACCTCGTCGGGACCGTAGGTGAGGCCCAGGGTCCTGGAGGCTTTGTGCAGGTTGATGGCGGTAGGCAGTTTGGTCATTTGGGGAACCGCTCAGAGATGATCCTGAAGGAACCGGCTTTAAACTGTGGGAGCGGGCTTGCTCGCGAATGCGGTGGGTCAGTTCATGCAATTGTGACTGACCCACCGCATTCGCGAGCAAGCCCGCTCCCACATTAAAGCAGAGCGGTTCCTGCGTGAGGCTTACAGGATATAACGAGACAGATCTTCGTTCTGCGCCAATTCGCCCAGGTGGCTGTTGACGTAGTCGGCGTCGATCTTGATTGCTTCGCCATTCTGCGCGCCCGCCATGTCGCCGGCACTGAAGGACACTTCCTCCAGCAGGCGCTCAAGCAGGGTGTGCAAGCGACGGGCACCGATGTTCTCGGTCTTCTCGTTGACCTGCCAGGCAATCTCCGCCAGACGCTTGATACCGTCCGGCAGGAACTCAATCCCCAGGCCTTCGGTTTTCAGCAGCTCGCGGTATTGCTCGGTCAGCGACGCGTGGGGCTCGCTGAGGATGCGTTCGAAGTCGCCCGGCGTCAGCGCTTTCAGCTCAACGCGAATCGGCAGACGGCCTTGCAGCTCCGGCACCAGGTCACTTGGCTTGCTCAGGTGGAACGCACCGGACGCGATAAACAGGATGTGGTCGGTCTTGACCATGCCCAGCTTGGTGTTGACGGTGCAGCCTTCGATCAGCGGCAGCAGGTCGCGCTGCACGCCTTCGCGGGACACATCGACCCCGCCGGAATTACCGCGCTTGGCCACCTTGTCGATCTCGTCGATAAACACGATGCCGTGCTGCTCGACCGCTTCCAGGGCCTTGGCCTTGAGTTCTTCCTCATTCACCAGGCGCCCGGCTTCTTCGTCGCGCACCAGTTTCAGCGCTTCCTTCACCTTGAGCTTGCGGCTTTTCTTCTTGCCTTTGCCCATGTTGGCGAACAGGTTCTGCAACTGGCTGGTCATTTCTTCCATGCCAGGCGGTGCGGAGATGTCGACGCCGGACACTTCGGCGACTTCGATCTCGATTTCCTTGTCGTCCAGCTGACCTTCACGCAGGCGCTTGCGGAACAGCTGGCGGGTGTTGGAATCCGAGCTTGGCGCGGCGTCTTCGTTGAAGCCCATGCGTGCCGGTGGCAGCAAGGCGTCGAGGATGCGTTCTTCAGCGGCGTCTTCGGCGCGATGGCTGACCTTGGTCATTTCCTGTTCGCGCAGCAGCTTCAGGGCAGCGTCGGCCAGGTCACGAATGATCGACTCGACGTCACGGCCCACATAGCCCACTTCGGTGAACTTGGTGGCTTCGACCTTGATGAACGGCGCATTGGCCAGCTTGGCCAGGCGCCGGGCGATCTCGGTTTTACCGACACCGGTCGGGCCGATCATCAGGATGTTCTTGGGGGTTACTTCAACGCGCAATTCTTCGGGCAGTTGCATCCGGCGCCAGCGGTTACGCAGGGCGATGGCAACGGCGCGCTTGGCATCGTCCTGGCCGATGATATGGCGATTGAGTTCATGGACGATTTCGCGGGGAGTCATGGACATAGTAATTGGCGGTCCTCAAGCGGGAATAAGCCTACGGCTTACTCGGCGAGGTCCTGCTCCTCAATGGTCAGGTTGTGGTTGGTGAAGACACAGATGTCGCCAGCGATACCCAGGGCAGTCTCGACGATTTCCCGGGCCGACAGGTCGGTTTTCTTCAACAGGGCGCTGGCCGCCGCTTGTGCGTAGCCGCCGCCGGAGCCCATGGCGATCAGGCCTTCTTCGGGTTCAACCACGTCGCCGTTGCCGGTGATGATCAGGGAGGCGTCTTTGTTGGCGACGGCCAGCATGGCTTCCAGGCGGCTGAGTGAGCGGTCGGTGCGCCATTCTTTGGCGAGCTCGACGGCGGCACGGACCAGATGGCCCTGGTGCTTCTCAAGTTGGCCTTCAAAGCGCTCGAACAGGGTAAAGGCGTCAGCGGTGGCGCCGGCAAAACCGGCGAGGACCTGGCCGTGGTACAGGCGACGGACTTTTTTCGCGTTGCCTTTCATCACGGTATTGCCAAGTGAAACCTGGCCGTCGCCGCCCATGACGACTTTGCCGTGGCGGCGAACTGAAACGATGGTGGTCAAGGGGAGAGTCTCCACGCTGCGGGGCGAAAATGCCCTGATGGAACTCATATGGGGGTGGCGGGGGGGATTTCAACTGTAGGACGGGAGGGCGGACGAGTGGTGTTTATGTGTCGGACTCGGTCCTGAGGCCGATGAAAATCAAATGTGGGAGCGGGCTTGCTCGCGAATGCGGTGTGTCAGTCACCTAAAATATTGACTGATCTACCGCATTCGCGAGCAAGCCCGCTCCCACATTAACCCGATGCTGTTTCCGGAATCAGCGGCTCTGGCGTTGTTGTAACAACAGGTTGCTAAACCCGGCGCCGGCCAGTTGCTTCTGCGCCACGGTCAGCTGTTCACGGTTGCTGAACGGCCCCACCAGCACGCGATACCAGGTCGCATCCTTAACCGTCCCGGACTCCACCGTCACCGCCTGCCCCAGCAAAATAATCTGCGCGCGTACCCGGTCCGCATCCGCCTGTTTCGGGAACGAGCCCGCCTGCAGGAAGAACTTGGTCACGGGCGCGGCCTTGGTGGTGGCGACCGGCGGCGGTGGCGGCGGGGTAATCCCGGCCAGCGCAGCCTGGGCCCGGGCCGTGTCGATCTTCGCTGCTTCCGCCGGGGTAACCGGCGTAGTCGGCACCGGCTGCGGCGTCGGCAGGGTTTTCTCCGGCACGGCGTCCGGCGGCACGATCACTTCCGATTCCGGCAGCAGCGTGTAGAAGTCGTATTTCGGCTTCACCGGCGCAGTCGGGCTAGGCGGTGTCTTGTTCGCCTCGGCCATTTTCGTGGCCTTCTGCTGTTCTTGCTTGACCCGTTTGACGTCATCGCCCTTGCCCGGGTCGAGCTTCATCAGGAACACCACAAACGCGCCGACCGTCAGGCCGATGGCCATCCACAACCAGCCCGGAATAGGCTTCTTCGCCGGTGCCTGGTAGCGGCTGGCGCCGCGCTTGGGTGCAGGTTTTTTCTTGGCAGCCAACTTACATACGCTCCAGAGTTTCCAGGCCCAACAATTCCAGGCCTTGCTTGAGGGTCCGTCCTGCCAGTGCGGCGAGGCGCAGGCGGCTCTGCTTTTGGGCTTCGTCGTCTGCGGTCAGGATCGGGCAGTTCTCGTAGAAGCTGGAGAACAAACCGGCGACTTCGTACAAATAGGTGCAGAGGATGTGCGGTGTGCCTTTTTCGCCGACGCTGTTCAGCACTTCGCCGAATTGCGCCAGTTTGGCGGCCAGCTCCTGCTCGTGTGGCGCCTCAAGGTTGATCTGGCCTTCGACTTCGCTGAAGTCCTTGCCGAGCTTGCGGAACACACCGGCCACCCGTGTGTAGGCATACAGCAGGTACGGCGCGGTGTTGCCTTCGAAGTTGAGCATCAGTTCGAAGTTGAAGCTGTAGTCGCTGGTGCGGTGCTTGGACAGGTCGGCGTATTTCACCGCGCCAATCCCCACGACGCGGGCGATGTTGCGCAGGTCGGCTTCGGCCAGCTCAGGGTTCTTTTCCTTCACCAGGTTGTAGGCGCGGTCCTGGGCTTCGTTCAGCAGGTCGATCAGCTTCACGGTGCCGCCGTCACGGGTCTTGAACGGGCGGCCATCGGCGCCGTTCATGGTGCCGAAGCCCATGTGTTCCATCTGCATCGGGTGGGTCACGAAACCGGCGCGGCGCGCCACTTCGAACACTTGCTGGAAGTGCAGGGCCTGGCGCTGGTCAACGAAATACAGGGCACGGTCGGCTTTCAGCACGCCGCTGCGGTAGCGCACGGCGGCCAGGTCGGTGGTGGCGTAGAGGTAGCCGCCATCGGCCTTGACGATGATCACCGGCAGCGGGTCGCCGTCGGCGGTCTTGAATTCTTCGAGGAACACGCACTGCGCGCCGTTGCTTTCAACCAGCAGGCCCTTGGCCTTGAGGTCGTTGACCACGTTGATCAGGTCGTCGTTGTAGGCGCTTTCGCCCATCACGTCGGCCATGGTCAATTTGACGTTGAGCAGCTCGTAGATTTCCTGGCAGTGGGACAGCGAGATCTCGCGGAAGCGGCCCCACAGTTCCAGGCATTCGGCATCGCCGGCTTGCAGCTTGACCACCAGGCCACGGGCGCGGTCGGCGAATTCTTCGGATTCGTCGAAACGCTTCTTCGCGGCGCGGTAGAAATTCTCCAGGTCCGACAGCTCGTTGCTGGTGATCGGGTTTTCCTGCAGATAGGCCATCAGCATGCCGAACTGGGTACCCCAGTCGCCCACGTGGTTCTGGCGGATCACGTCATCGCCGAGGAACTCCAGGACCCGCGCCACGCCGTCACCGATGATGGTGGAGCGCAGGTGGCCCACGTGCATTTCCTTGGCCAGGTTCGGTGCCGACAGGTCGATGGCCACGCGCTGTGCCGGGCCGGCCTTGCGCACGCCGATTTTCGCGTCGGCCAGGGCCGCGTCCAGGCGCGAAGCCAGGGCCTGGGTGTTCTGGAAGAAGTTGATGAAGCCTGGGCCGGCGATTTCAGCCTTGGTCACCTGCGGGTCGGCCGGCAGCGCGGCGATGATTTTTTCCGCCAGGTCGCGCGGCTTCAGGCCGGCCGGCTTGGCCAGCATCATCGCGATGTTGCTGGCGAAATCACCGTGGGTCTTGTCGCGGGTATTTTCCACCTGGATCGCCGGCGTCAGGCCTTCAGGCAACACACCTTCGTTGACGAGTTGGGTGAGGGCTTGTTGGATCAGCTGGCGAATGGTGTCTTTCATGGTGTTCTCTTTCGACCGCAAGCGGTGGCGCGCGATGCGCAGGTGGAAAAACTGGGCATTATCCGTGGCGAGGGCGGGCTTGCCAACCTTCGCGGGACCTTGACGGACGATTAACCTGTGGCGAGGGAGCTTGCTGTGGCGAGGGAGCTTGCTCCCGCTGGAGTGCGTAGCGCTCCCGGCCTTTTTGGGGCTGCTACGCAGCCCAGCGGGAGCAAGCTCCCTCGCCACAGGGGGTTAATACAAATCTACCGGGTCTACGTCCAGCGACCATCTCACTTGTCGCCCGCTTGGCATTTGCTCCAGCGCAAGTAACCAGCTGCTTAATAAACGATGCAGCGGCGCGCGGGCACTGGCTTGCAAGAGTAGCTGGGCGCGGTAGCGCCCGGCGCGGCGTTCCATCGGTGCTGGCACCGGGCCCAATAGCTCGATGCCGGTCAGACCCAGTTCCCCCAGCAAACGTTCAGCCTCGCTGCACGCTTCATCCAGGAAACCTTCGGCCTGCCCTGGCTTGTGCGCTTCGGCCCGCAGCAGCGCCAGATGCGCAAACGGTGGCAAACCTGCCGAGCGTCGCTCGCTCAAGGCCTGTTCGGCGAAGGCAAAGTAACCTTGTTCTGTCAGTTGAATCAGCAGCGGGTGGTCGGCCAGGTGCGTCTGGATGATCACCTTGCCCGGCTCTTCGGCCCGCCCGGCCCGGCCTGCGACCTGCACGATCAACTGCGCCATGCGCTCGCTGGCGCGAAAATCCCCGGAGAACAGCCCGCCGTCGGCATCCAGGATCGACACCAGGGTCACCCGTGGGAAGTGATGCCCTTTGGCAAGCATCTGCGTGCCCACCAGAATGCACGGCTGGCCCTTCTGGATCGTGGCGAACAACTGATTCATCGCGTCCTTGCGCGAGGTGCTGTCGCGGTCGACCCGCAGCACCGGGTAATCCGGGAACAGGATGCCCAGTCGTTCTTCGGCGCGCTCGGTGCCCGCACCCACCGGTCGCAAGTCGACTTTGCCGCACTGCGGGCAGTGCCGCGGCACCCGCTCCACATGGCCGCAGTGATGGCAGCGCAACTCGCCGGAGCGCTGGTGCACGGTCATTCGCGCATCGCAGCGATTGCACTCGGACATCCAGCCGCAGTCGTGGCACAGCAGCGTCGGCGCAAAACCCCGGCGGTTGAGGAACACCAGCACTTGCTGGCCCGCCGCGAGGGTTTGCCCGATGGCTTGCTGCATCGGCCCGGAAATGCCGCTGTCCAGCGGGCGACTTTTTACATCCAGGCGCAGGAAGCGGGGCTGCTTGGCACCGCCGGCACGTTCATTGAGACGCAGCAGGCCGTAGCGCCCGGTGTAGGCGTTGTGCAGGCTTTCCAGGGAAGGCGTGGCCGAGCCCAGCACAATCGGGATGTTTTCCTGGCGGGCACGCACCAGCGCCAGGTCGCGGGCGTGGTAGCGCAGGCCTTCCTGCTGTTTATAGGAGCCGTCGTGTTCTTCGTCGATGATGATCAGCCCGGGATTTTTCATCGGGGTGAACAGCGCCGAACGGGTGCCGATAATAATGTCGGCCTCACCGTCCCGGGCGGCGAGCCAGGATTCCAGGCGCTCGCGGTCGTTGACCGCCGAGTGCACCAGGGCGATGCGCGCGTTGAAACGCTGCTCGAAACGCGCCAGGGTTTGCGGGCCGAGGTTGATCTCGGGGATCAGCACCAGTGCCTGTTTGCCGGCTTCGAGGGTTTCGCGGATCAGTTGCAAATAGACTTCGGTCTTGCCGCTGCCGGTGACGCCCGCCAGCAGGAACGCGTGGAAACTGTCGAAACCGGCGCGAATCGCTTCATAGGCGGCGCGTTGTTCGGGGTTGAGCGGCAGTTCCGGCTGGGCCAGCCAGTGTTCGTGGCGCTCGCCGGGGGCGTGCTTGCGGATCTCCACCTGCACCAGGCCCTTGGCCAGCAGCAAGTCCAGGCTGTCCTTGCTCAGCATCAGCTTGCTTAACAGCTGATGGGCGACGCCGTGGGGATGCTGGGCCAGGGTTGCCAGGGCTTCACGCTGGCGCGGGGCGCGGGCGATGCGCGGGTCGTCCATGCGCGCCCCCGGGACCATCGACCAGAAACGCTCCTGGCGCGCCTCGGCCAGTTCGCCCTGGCGCAACAGCACCGGCAGCGCCCAGCTCAAGGTGTCGCCGAGGCTGTGCTGGTAATACTGCGAGGTCCACAGGCACAGCTTGAACAGCGCGGGCGGCAGCGGCGGCGTGCTGTCGAGGATGGCCACGGCCGGCTTGAGCTTCTCGGCGGGCACTTCGCTGTGATCGGCGACTTCCACCAGGATGCCGATCATCTCCCGCCGGCCAAACGGTACCCGTACGCGCATGCCGGGCTGCAACTGCGACCGCAATACGCCGGCAGGGGCCCGATAATCGAACAGGCGGCGCAGGGGCGAGGGCAGGGCGAGGCGCAAAATGGCGTCGGGCACGCGGGGGTTCTCATATGACGGGCGGCGAAGAAGGGCGGGAGCCTAGCAGACCAGCGGTGGATGTGGGAGCCGGGCTTGCCCGCGATAGTATCGACACGGTGCACCTGAGGCACCGCCGCGCCTGCATCGCGGGCAAGCCCGGCTCCCACAGGGCCTTGTGTATGCCGCGCTTTTCTGATGAAAGGGGCCGTTGTGCTTCTTGCGCGTTTAAAAAGGTCTGGTAGAATCCGCGGCCTAATTACGTGCGGTATTCAACAATAGTGTTGATTGGCGGCACGCTAGCCTGAGGAATACACCATGAAAGCCGATATCCATCCAAACTATGTTGCCATCGACGTTACCTGCAGCTGCGGTAACAAGTTCGAAACCCGTTCGACTTTCGGCAAAGCTCTGCCAATCGACGTGTGCAACGAGTGCCACCCGTTCTACACCGGTAAGCAGAAGACTCTGGATGTTGGCGGCCGTGTTGACCGCTTCAAGACCCGCTTCGGTGCTTTCGGCGCTAAAGCTGCTCCTAAAGCCGAGTAAGGCTGGTCCGCTTGGATGGCCTGTATGGCTTGTCCTCGCTGATGAAAAAGGCGTCCCTCGTGGGCGCCTTTTTTGTGTCTGCGATTTGGCTGGCGCCCGCCCAGGGCGAGGTATTCTGCCCGGCGCCCGGCGATGTCGCGACCTTCGACGTGCAGCGGGTAGTGGATGGTGACACCGTGCGCCTCAAGGACGGCCGCAGCATACGCATGATCGGCGTCAATGCCCCGGAAACCGGCAAGCAGGGGCGCACTGACGAGCCCTTCGCCGTGGCCGCTCGCGAGCGCCTGCAAAGTCTGGTGGACGCGAGCGGTGGGCGCGTTGGCGTGGTGCCCGGACGGGAGAGCAAGGACCGTTACGGCCGCACCCTGGCCCATCTCTACGGTGCCAATGGAGCAAATCTGGAAGCGCAGTTGCTCGCCGAAGGCCTTGGCTTCCAGGTGGCGGTCGCGCCGAATGTGGCACTGGTGGCCTGCCAGCAAGCCGCCGAACGCAGCGCCCGGCAGGCCCGGCTGGGGGTGTGGCGCCGGTCACCGGTGGTCGATGCGGCGAAGATCCGGCGCTCGGGCTTTGCGGTGGTCAGCGGCCGAGTGAGCAAAATCGAACGCAATCGCGGCGGAGTCTGGATTGAGTTGCAGGGCTCACTGGTACTGCGCATTGCACCCAATCTGGTGGGCCGATTCGACAGTGCGCTGTTGAAGGGTTTGCAGGGCCAGTCCATCGAAGCCCGCGGCTGGGTGCTGGACCGCTCCCGACGCGGCGGCCTGGAAAAGGGCCAGGCACGCTGGCTGTTGCCACTGACCGATCCCGGCATGCTCGAGCAGGCGCCGTAAGAAAAAATTGTAGACATTTTTCAGGTCGATTGTGAACAGTTGAGCCCTTGTATCCCGTGGCTCTTGGCCAAAAGTCGTAGGGCAGGGCCCTTGACACCTGTGACTGCCCAGTCTTGTGGGGACTTTGCGACACGCGTATCCTCGGCGGTCCGTCGACCAACAGTAAAAGCGGAATGCCGATATGTCTGATTTGAAAACTGCCGCTCTCGAATATCATGCCCATCCTCGTCCAGGAAAGCTGAGTGTAGAGCTCACCAAAGCCACTGCCACCGCCCGCGACCTGTCGCTGGCCTACAGCCCTGGCGTTGCCGAGCCCGTACGTGAAATCGCCCGCGATCCTGAACTGGCCTACAAGTACACCGGCAAAGGCAACCTGGTTGCAGTGATCTCTGATGGCACCGCGATCCTCGGCCTGGGTAACCTCGGCCCATTGGCTTCCAAGCCAGTCATGGAAGGTAAAGGCGTGCTGTTCAAGCGCTTCGCCGGCATTGACGTATTCGATATCGAAGTCGATTCCGAGAGCCCGCAGGCTTTCATCGACACCGTAAAGCGCATCTCCATCACCTTCGGTGGCATCAACCTGGAAGACATCAAGGCACCTGAGTGCTTCGAGATCGAAAAGGCCCTGATCGAACAGTGCGACATCCCGGTATTCCACGATGACCAGCACGGCACCGCGATCGTTACCGCGGCCGGCATGATCAATGCCCTGGAAATCGCCGGCAAAACCCTTGGCGAAGCCAAGATCGTTTGCCTGGGCGCCGGCGCCGCGGCCATCTCCTGCATGAAGTTGCTGGTGAGCATGGGCGCCAAGCTGGAAAACATCTACATGGTCGACAGCAAGGGCGTTGTGCAGTCCGAGCGTACCGACCTGAACCAGTACAAGGCGATGTTCGCGCATCCGTCCTCCAAGCGTACCCTGGCTGACGCCCTGGACGGTGCAGACGTGTTCGTTGGCCTGTCCGGCCCGAACCTGCTGAGCGCCGAAGGCCTCAAGTCCATGGCGGCCAACCCGATCGTGTTCGCGTGCTCCAACCCGGATCCGGAAATCTCCCCGGAACTGGCCCACGCCACCCGTAGCGACGTGATCATGGCCACCGGCCGTTCGGACTACCCGAACCAGGTCAACAACGTACTGGGCTTCCCGTTCATCTTCCGTGGTGCCCTGGACGTTCGCGCCAAGCGCATCAACGAAGAGATGAAAGTTGCGGCCGCCAACGCCCTGCGCGAACTGGCCAAGCTGCCGGTTCCTCAGGAAGTGTGCGACGCCTACGGCGGCATCAAGCTGGAATTCGGTCGTGAGTACATCATCCCGAAACCAATGGACAAGCGCCTGATCACCCTGATCTCCGATGCCGTGGCCAAAGCCGCAATCGAGACGGGTGTGGCCACCCTGCCGTATCCGAAGAACTACCCGCTGCAAAGCGTGGATGATGTGTTCAACGGCTAAGCCGTTGTAGCGCACCACCAAAAAGCCCCGGCTCTTGCGAGTCGGGGCTTTTTTTGTGGCTGGCAATTGGCTCGAGCCTGGCGGTGATCCAACTGTGGGAGCGGGCTTGCTCGCGAAGACGGTGTGTCAGTCGGCCCATCTGAGCCTGATACTCCGCTTTCGCGAGCAAGCCCGCTCCCACATTGGAACTGCGTGTTAGAACAAATCGATCGGCGCCGCCTCGTCCGCCGGCAGCGGGCTGCCCGGTGCAACACCATTGCCCAGCTCGTTGACCGACGGCGGCGTGTCCTCGCTCTTGAACAGCTCGAAGTACGCATTCGGCGTGCTCGGCGCTGCTGCACGGCCGCTGACCGGGTCGATCCGCAGGCTCAGGATGCCTTCCGGTTCCGGCTGGGTATGCAGCGGCATATCCTTCAGCGCGGCGCCCATGTAGCTCATCCAGATCGGCAGCGCGACAGTGCCGCCGAACTCCCGGCGACCGAGGCTTTCCGGCTGGTCGTAACCGGTCCATACGGTGGTCACGTAGTCGGCGTTGTAGCCGGAGAACCAGGCATCCTTGGAGTCGTTGGTGGTACCGGTTTTGCCGGCGATATCGGCACGGCCCAGGGCCAGGGCGCGACGCCCAGTACCCTTCTTGATCACGTCTTCCAGGATGCTGTTGAGGATGTAAGTGGTACGGCCATCCACAACGCGTTCGGCTACCGCCGGCGCTTGTGGTGCGGCGGGAGCGCCGGCTGCCGGGGCTTCGCCTGGCGTCGGCTCGATGGTGATGCCGCCGTTGGCCGGTGCTGCCTGGCCGTCAGTGGCCGCGACGCCATTGACCACGTCGCCCGGTACCCGTGGTGGGTTGGCGGTGAACAGGGTTTCGCCGCTACGGCTTTCTATCTTGTCGATCAGGTACGGGGTGATCTTGTAGCCGCCGTTGGCAAAGGTGCTCCAGCCGGTGGCGATTTCCATCGGTGTCAGCGTGGCGGTACCCAGTGCCAGGGACAGGTTGGGCGGCAGGTCCGACTTGTTGAAGCCGAAGCGGGTGATGTAGTCGATGGTCTTGCCTACGCCCATCGCCTGCAGCAGGCGGATCGACACCAGGTTACGCGACTTGTACAGCGCCTCGCGGACGCGGATCGGGCCGAGGAAGGTGTTGGTGTCGTTCTTCGGGCGCCAGACTTTGTCCAGGTACTCGTCGACGAACACGATCGGTGCATCGTTGACCAGGCTGGCGGCGGTGTAGCCGTTATCCAGGGCGGCGCTGTAGATGAACGGCTTGAAGCTGGAACCCGGCTGGCGCTTGGCCTGGGTGGCGCGGTTGTAGTTGCTCTGCTCGAAGGCAAAGCCGCCGACCAGGGCACGGATTGCACCGTTCTGCGGGTCAAGCGACACCAGCGCGCCCTGTGCCACGGGCACCTGGCTGAATTTCAGGCTGTCGTCCTTCTGGCGCTGCACGCGAACCAGGTCACCGACCTGGGCCACGTCCGACGGCTGCTTGGGCATCGGGCCCATGCTGTTGGTGTTCAGGAACGGGCGGGCCCATTTCATGCTGTCCCACGACACATGCTCTTCGCCGGTGCGCGTCAGTACCTGCACGCCATCTTTCTTCACCTGGGTGACGATGGCGGGTTCAAGGCCGCTGATCGGGCGCTGTTTGCCCAGCTCGACGGTCCAGGCGCTCAGGGTCTTGCCCGGCAGGCGCGATTCAGGGCCGCGGTAGCCATGGCGCTGGTCATAGGCGACCAGGCCATCGTGTACCGACTTGTTGGCGATTTCCTGCAGGTTGCTCGGAATCGTCGTGGTCACGCGGAAACCTTCGGTGTACGCCTCGCTGCCATAGCGGCCGACCATCTCGGCACGGGCCATTTCGGCGATATACGGGGCATTCACTTCCGGGGTCGGCACGTGATAGCTGGCGTTCAGCGGCTCGGCCACCGCACTTTCGTACGCGGCCTGGTCGATCTTGCCCAGCTTGTACATGCGGCCCAGGATCCAGTCGCGGCGCTCTTTGCTGCGCGCCGGGTTGGCCAGCGGGTTGAAGCGCGAAGGCGCCTTGGGCAGGCCGGCAATCATCGCCATCTGCGCCAGGCTGGCGTCACGAATCGACTTGCCGTAGTAAACCTGTGAAGCCGCCTCGATGCCGTAGGCGCGGTTGCCCAGATAGATCTTGTTGACGTACAGCTCAAGGATCTCATCCTTGGTCAGCTGACGTTCGATCTGCAACGCCAGGAGGATTTCCGTGGCTTTGCGGGAAAAGCTGCGTTCGCTGGTGAGGAAGAAGTTCTTCGCCACCTGCATGGTGATGGTGCTGCCACCGGATTGAATGTGTCCGCTTTTTACCAACTGCGTGGCCGCCCGCACCAGGCTGCTTGGGTCGACGCCGTAGTGATTGGCGAAGTTATCGTCTTCAGCCGACAGCAGGGCGTTGATGAAATTGGGTGGAATGTCGGCGAAACGGATCGGTGTGCGGCGCATTTCGCCGAACTCCGCGATCAGTTTTTCATCGCTGCTGTAGACCCGCAAAGGAATCTGCAACTGGATACTTCTCAGGGCCTCTACGGAGGGCAAACCCGGACTAAGGTAGAGATAGGCCCCGCTGAGCACGAGCATCAGCCCGCAGACGATCGCGACAATGGAGTACCCGAAAAACTTCAGCAGACGAATCAAGGCTTTTGGATTTCCAAGGAAAAGAATGGGTTAGGCGTCGGGGCATGCACGGCAAGTGGTGGATCGACCCGGCCAGCAGATAAACGCGGGAAAAAACGCTGGGCATTAAAGCATTTTTCGGCTTCGGGCGTCATTCGCGCCGCTCATACAAGCCGACCGAATGCAGGAAGCCTGGCAGCAATCAGTCCGTAAGACAGGGAAAGTTTTGGGGAGTTTTATGAGAAAGGGATTTTTCAGGCGAAAAGCCGATGCCGTCCTGGGTGTCGACATCAATGACACCGGCGTCAGGCTGGTGGAGCTGGAGGCTTCAGGCACTGGCTACAGCGTGCGGGGCTACGCCATGCAGCAGTTGCCGGCCCATGCGGTGGTCGACAGCAGCGTGGTTGATTTCGATGCCGTCGCGCAGGCACTTTCCCGGGCGCTGGTACAGGCGCATGCATCACTCAGGCATGCCGCCGTGGCCGTGGCAGGGCCCTCGGTGATTACCCGCGTGCTGGAGATGGACGCGGGGCTGACGGATGCTGAAATGGTGCGTCGAATCCATGGCGAAGCAGACCAGTACATTCCTTATCCGCTGGAGGATGTGGCTATCGACTTCCAGGTGCAGGGCCCGTCGGCCCATGACCCGCAAAGCGTCGATGTGCTGCTGGTTGCCTGCCTCAAGGAACAGGTAGAGGCCCGTGAGGCGGTTTTGGCCCTTGCGGGGCTGGCGACGCGGATAGTGGATGTCGAAGCATTTGCATTGGCTCGCGCGGGCAGGCAGGCTTCGGACAGCATCACGCCGGGCCGTCGTGTCGATGGCGCGCAATGGGCCGTGGATGCCCAGGGAATGGGAGTGGCCTGCGGGCTGGCCCTGAGGAGTTTCGACTGATGACACGAATCAACCTGTTGCCGTGGCGCGCAGAACGGAATGAGCGGCGGCGCAAATATTTTCTGGTGTTTCTGGCGGGGGCTGCAGCGGTGGCGCTGGCTGCGGTTTGGCTGGCAGACCAGGTGATCGACCGTGCAATCGATCGGCAGTTGGCCCGCAATAACCAGTTGAGCCAGGGTGTCACCGGGCTCGACTCGCGGATCAAGGCCATCGACGAACTGCATGAGCAGCGCCAGCAGTTGATGGAACGGATGAAAGTTGTGCAGGGTTTGCAGGACGATCGTGCGGCGGGTGCTCAGTTGCTGGACCAGTTGGCCCGCGCCGTGCCGGACGGGGTGCAGTTGCGCGAAGTGAGCGTCGACGGCGGTTCTGTTTCCATCAGCGGCACGGCCGGATCGAACCGGGACATTGCTCAGTTCATGCGACGCCTCGAAGCTGCCGAAGACTTGGAAACGCCCCGGCTTCAACGGGTTCGCGGCGCGCAGGAGGGCGACGACAATGGCTTCCAGTTGACGGTTCGCCATGGTCACTCGGATGAGGTGCGCCAATGAGAGGGGCGTCAGGCCTGCCAGGGCTGACGGAATCCGATATAACCCAGCTCTGCCAGAACGCCGCCAACTGGC
Source organism: Pseudomonas sp. Ag1 (assembly GCF_000278565.1). NCBI lineage: Bacteria > Pseudomonadati > Pseudomonadota > Gammaproteobacteria > Pseudomonadales > Pseudomonadaceae > Pseudomonas > Pseudomonas sp. Ag1. The sequence continues at coordinate 294,862 of NZ_AKVH01000112.1, read as the reverse complement.
CCTTGCCGGGCAAGGCGTTGCTGGCTGGCGCGGTGGTTTGCCTGCTGTGGGCGGTGGGCAATACCTTCTACTTGAGTGGGGCGCGGGAGCAACTGCGCCAGCTTGAGTCGCAGGAAGTGGCGCTTGAACAGCAGGTCGCGCTGAAAACCATCCAGGCTGCCGGCCTGGAGTCCCTGGTCCGCGAACTCGAAACAATGCGAGGCCATTTCGCCAACCTGTTACGGCGGCTGCCTGCCGACACCCAGGTACCCGGCCTGCTTGAAGATATTGGCCGCCTGAGTGCCGCCAATGGCTTGGTGCTGGAGGCCATCGAACTTCGGGATGACCAGCCTCGCGCCCTGTACATCGAATCGCCCATGCAGATTGGCGTCACCGGGACTTTTCACGACCTGGCGGCGTTCATCAACGGCATGGCCAGCTTGCCAGGAATTGTCACGGTGCATGACTTGGCATTCAGTCCTGTCGATCCCTCGGTGTTGCACCTCAGTCTGGTAGCCAGGACCTATCGTCACAACCGCCAGGCGGGCGATGACCTGAAGGTTGATTTGCACCCGCCGGCACAGGCTGTCGCCGAGCCCGGGCCGCAGCAAGTGGCGTACGATTTTGCAGCCTTGCGCGACCCTTTCCAGCCGCCCTCTCGCCAACTGGTTCGACCCGCCGGGCGACCGGCTGCCGGACCTGATCTCGCCAGGCCTCGCGGAATCCTCGAAGGCTTCGCCGTGGAGCAGTTCGAAATGGTCGGGACCTTGTCCCTGGGGGCTCAAACCTTCGCCCTGCTGCGCGGAGCGTCGTCTGTCCATCGGCTGGCAATCGGCGATTACCTGGGCCCGGACCACGGGCGCATCACGGCGATTCATGACTCCCATGTCGAACTGGCCGAGCTTTTCCCGGATGGCCAGGGCGCGTGGCTGGAACGCTCGCAAACCCTTGCCCTGAACGTGAACTCATAACGGAAACAAACAATGAAAAGGACTTTTTCGTCCTTCGGTGTGGCGCTATGGATAGCGTTCACGGCACCGATGGTCATGGCTGTGCCCAATCGAATCGACTTGATTCACCTGCCGCCACCTGGCAATGCGCCCCTGAGTACCGGGCAAGTGGCGTTCACCGGGGACAAGCTGTCCCTCAACTTCCAGAACATCGAGTTGCGCGCGGTGCTGCAGCAGATTGCTGACGTTGCCGGCCTCAATCTGGTGACCAGCGACGACGTGCAGGGTTCGATCACACTGCGCCTCAAGGACGTGCCCTGGGACCAGGCCCTGGACCTGGTGCTGCAAACCAAGGGGTTGGATAAACGTGTGACGGCCAATGTGCTGCTGGTCGCGCCGGCCGAGGAGTTGGCCGCCCGCGAGTTGCTGGCGATGGAGTCGCGCAAGCAAATGACTGACTTGGCACCGCTGCGCCGCGAGTTGCTGCAAGTCAATTACGCCAAGGCGTCGGACCTGGCCAAGCTCTTCCAGTCGGCCGTGGGCCTGGAAGGCGCCACCGATGAGCGCGGCTCGGTGGCGGTGGATGACCGCACCAACAACATCATCGCCTACCAGACCCGGGAGCGGCTGGAGGAGCTGCGCACGATTGTGGCGCAACTGGATATTCCGGTTAGGCAGGTGATGATCGAGGCGCGGATCGTCGAGGCCAATGTGGATTACGACAAAAGCCTTGGCGTGCGCTGGGGCGGGCAACTGAATCGGGGTAACTGGGGGGCTGGAGGGATCAGGAAGCCGCTGGCGGAGGGGGCCGAGCCGCCTGAAACCCCGCCCAGCTCGCCGTTTGTGGACCTGGGGGCGGTCAACGGCAGCGCTGGCCTGGGTGTCGCGTTTATCACCGACAACCTGCTGCTGGACCTGGAACTGACCGCCATGGAAAAAACCGGCAATGGTGAAATCGTTTCGCAGCCCAAGGTCGTCACCTCCGACAAGGAAACCGCGCGAATCCTCAAGGGCACCGAGATCCCCTATCAGGAGTCCAGCTCCACCGGCGCGACCTCGGTGTCGTTCAAGGAGGCCTCCTTGTCATTGGAAGTGACCCCGCAAATCACCCCGGACGGCTGGGTGATCATGGAGGTCAAGGTCACCAAGGACGAGCCCGACTACCTGAACAGGCTCAACGATGTGCCGCCGATCAAGAAAAACGAGGTCAATGCCAAGGTGCTGGTCAAGGACGGGGAGACCATCGTGATCGGCGGGGTTTTCTCCAATACTCAAAGCAAAGTGGTAGATAAAGTGCCATTTTTGGGCGATGTGCCGTATCTTGGCCGCCTTTTCCGGCGGGATGTGGTTTCGGAGAAAAAATCCGAGCTGCTGGTATTCCTGACTCCGCGTATTATGAATAACCAGGCGATTGCTGTGAGTCGTTGATTCTGTGCGAAATTTGATTCTTGTAGGACCGATGGGGGCTGGAAAAAGCACCATCGGCCGTTTGCTGGCCAAAGAGCTGCGCCTGCCATTCAAAGACTCCGATAAGGAAATTGAATTGCGCACGGGCGCCAATATCCCGTGGATCTTCGATAAGGAAGGCGAACTGGGCTTTCGCGACCGCGAGCAGGCGATGATTGCCGAACTGTGCGGCTGCGATGGCGTGGTATTGGCCACCGGCGGTGGCGCAGTGATGCGCGACGAGAACCGCCGGGCGCTGCACGCCGGCGGTCGCGTGGTTTATCTGCACGCGTCTGTCGAGCAGCAGGTGGGCCGCACCGCTCGCGACCGCAATCGCCCATTGCTGCGCACCGCCGACCCGGCAAAAACCCTGCGGGACCTGCTGACGCTGCGCGACCCGCTTTATCGGGAAATCGCCGATCTGGTGGTGGAAACCGATGAGCGGCCGCCACGAATGGTGGTTCTCGACATTCTCGAGCGCCTGGCACAGTTGCCACCCCGTTAAAGCCAGGGCCGAAATGCGCTATCCTCGGCGGCGCGTCATGACCGTCCGAGTTGTGGCGTAGAGCCATCAGGCAGCGTCAGATCCCGACGTTGCCGACAACGTTAATGTAGGGCAGGACGCCTGCTTTCATCTTCAACGCGGGGACACATGCAGACACTTAAGGTCGATCTTGGCGAGCGCAGCTACCCGATCCATATTGGCGAAGGTTTGTTGGACCAGCCCGAGTTGCTCGCACCGCATATTGCCGGGCGGCAAGTGGCGATCATCTCCAATGAAACGGTCGCGCCGCTGTATCTTGAGCGTCTGAGCCGCAGCCTGGCGGCGTACTCGGTGATCTCGGTGGTGCTGCCGGACGGCGAGGCCTTCAAGACCTGGGAAACCCTGCAACTGATCTTTGATGGCCTGCTGACGGCCCGTCATGACCGGCGCACCACGGTGGTGGCCCTGGGTGGCGGTGTGATCGGCGACATGGCCGGCTTTGCAGCCGCCTGCTATCAGCGCGGCGTGGACTTTATCCAGGTACCGACCACCTTGCTGTCCCAGGTCGATTCGTCGGTGGGCGGCAAGACCGGCATCAACCACCCGCTGGGCAAGAACATGGTCGGCGCGTTCTATCAGCCGAATGTGGTGCTGATCGACACTGCCACCCTCAATACCCTGCCACCCCGCGAGCTGTCGGCGGGCCTGGCGGAAGTCATCAAGTACGGGCTGATCTGCGACGAGCCGTTCCTGACCTGGCTGGAAGAACACGTCGACGCCCTGCGCGCCCTCGACCAGGTGGCACTCACCGAAGCGATTTCCCGCTCCTGCGCCGCCAAGGCGCTGGTGGTGAATGCCGACGAACGTGAGTCCGGCGTGCGCGCCACCTTGAACCTCGGCCACACCTTCGGCCATGCGATCGAGACCCACATGGGCTATGGTGTGTGGTTGCATGGAGAGGCCGTAGCGGCTGGCACAGTGATGGCATTGGAGATGTCGCAACGCCTGGGCTGGATCAGCGCCCAGGAGCGTGATCGCGGGATCCGCCTGTTCCAGCGCGCCGGGTTGCCGGTCATTCCTCCCGAAGAGATGACCGAGGCAGATTTTCTCGAACATATGGCAATAGACAAGAAAGTGATCGACGGTCGACTGCGACTGGTGCTGTTGCGCCGAATGGGCGAAGCGGTAGTGACCGACGATTATCCGAAAGAGATTTTACAGGCCACGCTGGGAGCGGATTACCGCGCCCTGGCCCAGCTTAAAGGTTAATAAGATCCCGATGACTAGTTTGCATGCCGACGAGGCGTTCCTCGGCCATTACCAGTTAAGCCACGACCCTTTTGCTCCTCGGGTGCCTGGTTTCAAGTTTTTCCCTGCGCAACGCAAGCCGGTGCTGGGGCAACTGCACCACCTGGCGCGCTACAGCCAGTTGCTGCTGGTGGTCACCGGCCCATTGGGCAGCGGCAAGACCTTGCTGCGCCAGGCACTGGTGGCCAGCACCAACAAGCAATCGGTACAGAGCGTGGTGGTTTCCGCCCGTGGTGCCGGTGATGCGGCAGGCGTGTTGCGTCAAGTGGCCCAGGCCCTCGACGTGTCCACTGCCGAGCCGAATGCGATCCTCAAGCAAGTGGTGCAACTGGGCCTGACCGGCCAGGAAGTCTACCTGCTGGTGGATGACGCCGAGCAGCTCGACGAATCTGCCCTGGAAGCGTTGCTGGCCCTGGCGGCCGGTACGCCTGAAGGGCGCCCGCATGTGTTCCTGTTTGGCGAGTCTTCGCTGATCGCCGAACTTGAACAGATCAGCGGCGAGCAGGAGCTGTTCCACGTCATCGAACTGCAGCCTTACGAAGAAGAAGAAACCCGCGAATACCTGGCCCAGCGGCTGGAAGGCGCAGGGCAGGGCATCGAACTTTTCTCCGCTTCGCAGATCTCTGATATTCACGAAAGCTCCGACGGCTGGCCTGGCACCATCAACCAGGTTGCCCGGGATGCCATGATCGAAGCCATGATTGCCAGCCGCTCAGCGGTAAAGCGTCCAAAGATGGGGTTTACTATGCCGAAGAAGCACGTATTGGCAATTTCTGCCGTTGTCGTGGTTGCCGTCGCTGCCGCCTGGTTGATTCCAGGTCGCAACAAGGCACCGACCACCGCTGGCGCGCCAACCGAACAGGCGCAGTTGCCACTGGGCAAGCCAACACCGAACGTTGAGTTTGCCAACTCCGGCCAACCCACCAACCTGCCAATGGTCGGCCAACCGGTGATGCGCGGCCCGCTCGCCGAAGAAGCTGGCGGCATCTCCGAAGGCGACGATGGGGTGCCCGTGGAAGGCTCCAGCGCCACGCCGCCGACCGTGACCACCACCGCGCCACCTGCGGGCGTGCCAGCCGGTCAGCCAGCGGCCAAGCCGACGCCAGCGCCAGCCCAGGTCGCCACCGCCAAGCCTGCACCTGTTGCCAAGCCAGTCGCCCCGGCGCCTGCGGCCAAGCCGGCTCCAGCCGCCAAGCCTGCCGAAAAACCGGCCGTCGTGGCCAAGGCCGCGACTGGCGCTGCCGGCAGCAGCTGGTATGCCAGCCAGCCTACCGGTAACTTCGTGGTGCAGATCCTCGGCACCAGCTCCGAAGCCAACGCCCAGGCGTTCGTGAAAGAGCAGGGCGGCGAGTACCGTTATTTCAAGAAAGTGCTCAACGGCAAGCCTCTCTACGTGATCACTTACGGCAACTTCTCCAGCCGTACAGCAGCGGAATCCGCTATCAAGGCCTTGCCAGCGAAGGTTCAGGCTGGTAAACCTTGGCCTCGCACTGTCGCCAGCGTTCAACAAGAACTGGCAACAACTCGCTGAAGATCCGGCGGCCTTACCCAGGCCGCCCTCTCGGCACCTCAAAAAAAACAACACAGCGTGCAGCCCTGAAGGCCGCGCGCTTTGTGGTGTCTGCGTCACAGTGGCTTTTGAGTCGTAGCGGTCAAAATTAAAAAAGTTTTGACTAGCACAGCATATCGCTTTAAACCTTTCATAAATGCGACATAGATTTGCGACATTTCGTCGCTAAATTTGTGAGCGTCTGTGTCGGTGTGTACAATGACCTCCCTTTTGCCCCCGCTAAGCCGGCGTACGTTCGGCGTGGAAGGTAACCGGTTGAATTGAAAAGAAATTTGCCTCGAAATAAGAGGCAGCCTGGTGAGAAAGTGTCTATGAAAGCAGGTCTGTACCAACCCGATGAATTCAAGGATAACTGCGGTTTCGGCCTGATAGCCCACATGCAGGGCGAGCCCAGTCATACCCTTTTGCAAACGGCCATCGAGGCCCTGACCTGCATGACCCACCGCGGTGGGATCAACGCCGACGGCAAGACCGGTGACGGTTGCGGCTTGCTGATTCAAAAGCCCGACCAGTTCCTGCGCGCAGTCGCCAAGGAACATTTCGGCGCCGATTTGCCCAAGCAGTACGCTGTGGGCATGGTGTTCTTCAACCAGGACCCGGTAAAAGCCGAAGCTGCTCGCGAGAACATGAACCGCGAGATCCTGGCCGCTGGCCTGCAGCTCGTCGGCTGGCGCAAAGTGCCGATCGACACCAGCGTACTCGGCCGCCTGGCCCTGGAGCGCCTGCCGCAGATCGAACAAGTGTTCATCGCAGGCGACGGCCTGAGCGACCAGGACATGGCGATCAAGCTGTTCACCTCTCGTCGTCGCTCGTCCGTGGCCAATGCCGCCGACACCGACCACTACATCTGCAGCTTTTCCCACAAGACCATCATTTATAAAGGCCTCATGATGCCGGCGGACTTGACCGCCTTCTATCCAGACCTGAGCGATGAGCGCCTGCAAACCGCAATCTGCGTGTTCCACCAGCGCTTCTCCACCAACACCCTGCCGAAATGGCCGCTGGCCCAGCCATTCCGCTTCCTCGCCCACAACGGCGAGATCAACACCATCACCGGCAACCGCAACTGGGCCGTGGCCCGTCGCACCAAGTTCGCCAACGACCTGATGGACCTGGAAGAGCTCGGCCCGCTGGTCAACCGCGTGGGTTCCGACTCTTCCAGCATGGACAACATGCTCGAACTGATGGTCACCGGCGGCATCGACCTGTTCCGTGGCGTGCGCATGATCATTCCGCCAGCGTGGCAGAACGTCGAGACCATGGACCCCGACCTGCGGGCGTTCTATGAGTACAACTCGATGCACATGGAACCGTGGGACGGCCCGGCCGGCGTGGTAATGACCGACGGTCGCTACGCCGTGTGCCTGCTCGACCGTAACGGCCTGCGCCCGGCGCGCTGGGTGACCACCACCAACGGCTTCATCACCCTGGCGTCGGAAATCGGCGTGTGGAACTACAAGCCGGAAGACGTGATCGCCAAGGGCCGCGTTGGCCCGGGCCAGATCCTCGCCGTGGACACCGAGACCGGTCAGATCCTCGACACCGATGCCATCGACAACCGCTTGAAGTCCCGTCATCCGTACAAGCAATGGCTGCGCAAGAATGCCCTGCGCATCCAGGCAACCATGGAAGACAACGACCACGGTTCGGCTTTCTATGACGTCGACCAGCTCAAGCAGTACATGAAGATGTACCAGGTCACTTTCGAAGAACGTGACCAGGTGCTGCGCCCACTGGGCGAGCAGGGCTACGAAGCCGTCGGCTCCATGGGCGATGACACGCCAATGGCCGTGCTGTCCCAGCGCGTGCGCACGCCGTACGACTATTTCCGCCAGCAGTTCGCCCAGGTGACCAACCCGCCGATCGACCCGCTGCGCGAAGCTATCGTGATGTCCCTGGAAGTGTGCCTCGGTGCCGAGCGCAACATCTTCCAGGAATCGCCTGAGCACGCTTCCCGCGTGATCCTCAGCTCGCCGGTCATTTCCCCGGCCAAGTGGCGCTCGTTGATGACCCTGGACCGCCCGGGCTTCGATCGGCAGATCATCGACCTGAACTACGACGAGAGCCTCGGCCTGGAAGCCGCTGTGCGCAACGTCGCCGATCAGGCTGAAGAAGCCGTGCGCGCCGGCCGTACCCAAATCGTGCTGACCGACCGCCACATTGCCCCGGGCAAGTTGCCGATCCACGCTTCCCTGGCCACCGGCGCGGTACACCACCGCCTGACCGAAAAGGGCCTGCGTTGCGATTCCAACATCCTGGTTGAAACCGCCACCGCCCGCGACCCGCATCACTTTGCGGTGTTGATCGGCTTCGGCGCCTCGGCGGTGTATCCGTTCCTGGCTTACGAAGTACTCGGCGACCTGATCCGTACCGGCGAAGTCCTGGGCGACCTCTACGAGGTGTTCAAGAACTACCGTAAGGGCATCACCAAGGGCCTGCTGAAGATCCTGTCGAAGATGGGCATCTCCACCGTCACGTCCTACCGCGGCGCGCAATTGTTCGAAGCCATCGGCCTGTCGGAAGAAGTTTGCGAGATGAGCTTCCGTGGTGTGCCGAGCCGCATCAAGGGTGCGCGTTTCGTCGACATCGAAGCCGAGCAGAAAGCCCTGGCCGCCGAAGCCTGGAGCGCGCGCAAGCCGATCCAGCAAGGCGGCCTGCTGAAGTTCGTGCACGGTGGCGAATACCACGCCTACAACCCGGACGTGGTCAACACCCTGCAAGCCGCCGTGCAGCAAGGCGACTACGCCAAGTTCAAGGAATACACCGCGCTGGTGGATAACCGCCCGGTGTCGATGATCCGCGATTTGTTCAAGGTGAAAACCCTGGACACGCCGCTGGCCATCAGCGAGATCGAGCCACTGGAATCGATCCTCAAGCGTTTCGACTCTGCCGGTATTTCCCTGGGCGCCTTGTCGCCTGAGGCTCACGAAGCCCTGGCCGAAGCCATGAACCGCCTGGGTGCGCGTTCCAACTCCGGCGAAGGCGGTGAAGACCCGGCGCGCTACGGCACCATCAAGAGCTCGAAAATCAAGCAGGTTGCCACCGGCCGTTTTGGTGTAACCCCGGAATACCTGGTCAACGCCGAAGTGCTGCAGATCAAGGTTGCCCAGGGCGCCAAGCCGGGCGAAGGCGGGCAACTGCCAGGCGGCAAGGTCAACGGCCTGATCGCCAAGCTGCGTTATGCAGTGCCGGGCGTGACGTTGATTTCACCGCCGCCGCACCACGACATCTACTCGATCGAGGATTTGTCGCAGCTGATTTTCGACCTCAAACAAGTCAACCCGCAGGCCCTGGTCTCGGTGAAACTGGTCGCGGAAGCCGGCGTGGGCACCATCGCCGCGGGTGTGGCCAAGGCCTATGCCGACCTGATCACCATCTCCGGCTACGACGGCGGCACCGGCGCTTCGCCGCTGACCTCCATTAAGTACGCCGGCGCACCGTGGGAACTGGGCCTGGCTGAAACCCACCAGACCCTGCGCGGCAACGACCTGCGCGGCAAAGTCCGGGTGCAGACCGACGGTGGCCTGAAAACCGGCCTCGACGTGATCAAGGCTGCGATCCTCGGCGCCGAAAGCTTCGGCTTCGGCACCGCGCCAATGATCGCCCTGGGCTGCAAATACCTGCGCATCTGCCACCTGAACAACTGCGCCACCGGCGTGGCCACTCAGAACGAGAAGCTGCGCAAGGACCACTACATCGGTACCGTCGACATGGTGGTGAATTTCTTCACCTACGTCGCCGAAGAAACCCGTGAGTGGCTGGCCAAGCTGGGCGTGCGTTCCCTGGAAGAGCTGATCGGCCGTACCGACCTGCTGGACATCCTCGAAGGCCAGACCGCCAAGCAACAACACCTGGACCTCACGCCGCTGTTGGGCAGTGATCACATCCCGGCCGACAAGCCACAGTTCTGCCAGGTTGACCGCAACCCGCCGTTCGACAAGGGCCTGCTGGCCGAGAAGATGGTCGAGATGGCCACTTCGTCGATCAACGACGCAAGCGGCGGCGAATTCGCCCTGGATATCTGCAACTGCGACCGTTCCATCGGCGCACGCATCTCCGGCGAAATCGCGCGCAAGCACGGCAACCAGGGCATGGCCAAGGCGCCGATCACCTTCCGCTTCAAGGGCACCGCTGGCCAGAGCTTCGGCGTATGGAACGCCGGTGGCTTGAACATGTACCTCGAAGGCGACGCCAACGACTACGTGGGCAAGGGCATGACCGGCGGCAAGCTGGTGATCGTCCCGCCAGTGGGCAGCGTCTACAAGACTCAAGACAGTGCCATCATCGGCAACACCTGCCTGTACGGCGCAACCGGCGGCAAGCTGTTTGCTGCGGGCACGGCCGGTGAGCGTTTCGCAGTGCGTAACTCCGGTGCCCACACCGTGGTTGAAGGCACGGGCGATCACTGCTGCGAGTACATGACCGGTGGTTTTGTCGCGGTGCTGGGCAAGACCGGCTACAACTTCGGTTCGGGCATGACCGGCGGTTTCGCCTACGTGCTCGACCAGGACAACACCTTCGTCGACAAGGTGAACCACGAGTTGGTGGAGATCCAGCGGATCAGCGGCGAAGCGATGGAATCCTATCGCAACCACTTGCAGCATGTGCTGGACGAATATGTCGAGGAAACCAACAGCGAATGGGGTCGCAACCTCGCTGAAAACCTCGATGACTACCTGCGTCGTTTCTGGCTGGTCAAGCCCAAGGCTGCCAACCTGAAATCGTTGCTTTCCAGCATCCGTGCCAACCCGCAGTGATATGCGCCTGAAGAGTTTGATGAGGTTTTAACATGGCTGAACGTCTGAATAACGACTTCCAGTTCATCGATGTCGGGCGCAAAGATCCGAAGAAGAAACTGTTGCGTCAACGCAAGAAAGAGTTCGTGGAAATCTACGAGCCCTTCAAACCCCAGCACTCGGCCGACCAGGCCCACCGCTGCTTGGGTTGCGGTAACCCGTATTGCGAATGGAAGTGCCCGGTGCACAACTTCATTCCGAACTGGCTGAAGCTGGTGGCCGAGGGCAACATCCTCGCCGCCGCCGAGTTGTCGCACCAGACCAACACCCTGCCGGAAGTGTGCGGCCGGGTGTGCCCGCAGGACCGTCTGTGCGAGGGTGCGTGCACCCTCAACGACGGCTTCGGCGCGGTGACCATCGGTTCGGTGGAGAAGTACATCACCGACACCGCGTTCGCCATGGGCTGGCGCCCGGACATGTCCAAGGTCAAGCCGACCGGCAAGCGCGTCGCGATCATCGGCGCGGGCCCGGCGGGCCTGGGCTGTGCCGACGTGCTGGTGCGTGGCGGCGTGACCCCGGTGGTGTTCGACAAGAACCCGGAAATCGGTGGCCTGCTGACCTTCGGCATCCCCGAGTTCAAGCTGGAAAAAACCGTACTGAGCCATCGTCGCGAAGTCTTCACCGGCATGGGTATCGAGTTCCGCCTCAATACCGAAATCGGCAAGGACGTGACCATGGAGCAACTGCTCGAAGAATACGATGCCGTGTTCATGGGCATGGGCACCTACACCTACATGAAGGGTGGCTTCGCCGGTGAAGACCTGCCGGGCGTGTACGACGCTCTGGACTTCCTGATCGCCAACGTCAACCGCAACCTGGGCTTTGAAAAGTCGCCGGAAGATTTCGTCGACATGAAAGGCAAGAAGGTCGTGGTGCTGGGCGGTGGTGATACCGCGATGGACTGCAACCGCACTTCGATTCGCCAGGGCGCCAAGTCGGTGACCTGTGCCTACCGTCGTGACGAAGCCAACATGCCGGGTTCGCGCAAAGAGGTGAAGAACGCCAAGGAAGAAGGCGTGAAATTCCTCTACAACCGCCAGCCGATCGCTATCGTCGGTGAAGACCGTGTCGAAGGCGTGAAAGTGGTCGAGACCCGTCTCGGCGAGCCGGACGCCCGTGGCCGTCGCAGCCCCGAGCCGATCCCGGGTTCCGAAGAGATCATCCCGGCAGACGCCGTGGTCATCGCCTTCGGTTTCCGCCCAAGCCCGGCGCCTTGGTTCGAGCAGTTCGAAATCCAGACCGACAGCCAGGGCCGCGTTGTAGCCCCGGAACAAGGCCAGTACAAACACCAGACCAGCAACCCGAAAATCTTCGCCGGTGGCGACATGGTGCGCGGGTCTGACCTGGTAGTGACGGCCATCTTCGAAGGCCGCAACGCCGCCGAAGGGATCCTGGATTACCTGCAGGTCTGACCCCGATCCCGGATTGAAATGGGATCAAAATGTGGGAGCGGGCTTGCTCGCGAATGCGGTATATCAGTCACCAGATGTGTTAGCTGACCCACCGCTTTCGCGAGCAAGCCCGCTCCCACATTTGTTTTGTGGCGCTTTCATATCCGCGACAAATTGACCCGATAGACAAAAGGCACGGCTCTTGCCGTGCCTTTTGCGTCGCGCTCTGAGAAAATGCCCGCACTTTTTTTGCGGATGCCGACATGACTGCCCTCAAGAACGACCGTTTCCTTCGTGCCCTGCTCAAGCAACCCGTGGACGTCACCCCTGTGTGGATGATGCGCCAGGCCGGTCGCTACCTGCCGGAATACCGCGCCAGTCGCGCCCACGCCGGCGACTTCATGAGCCTGTGCATGAACCCGGAGTTCGCCTGCGAAGTCACCATGCAACCGCTGGACCGCTATCCACAGCTGGATGCGGCCATCCTGTTCTCCGATATCCTGACCATCCCTGACGCCATGGGCCAGGGCCTGTACTTCGAAACCGGCGAAGGCCCGCGTTTCAAGAAAGTCGTCAGCACCCTGGCCGACATCGAAGCCCTGCCGATCCCCGACCCCCACAAGGACCTGGGCTACGTCATGGATGCGGTCAGCACCATCCGCCGCGAGCTGAACGGCCGCGTGCCGCTGATCGGCTTCTCCGGCAGCCCGTGGACCCTGGCCACCTACATGGTCGAAGGCGGCTCGTCGAAAGACTTCCGCAAGACCAAGGCCATGCTGTACGACAACCCGCAAGCCATGCACCTGCTGCTGGACAAGCTGGCGCAGTCGGTCACCTCCTACCTCAACGGCCAGATCATGGCCGGCGCTCAGGCGGTGCAGATTTTCGACACCTGGGGTGGCAACCTGTCGGCGGCGGCGTACCAGGAGTTCTCCCTGGCCTACATGCGCAAGATCGTCAGCGGCCTGATCCGCGAACACGAAGGCCGCAAGGTGCCGGTGATCATGTTCACCAAGGGCGGCGGCCTGTGGCTGGAAAGCATCGCCGACGCCGGCGCCGACGCGCTGGGCCTGGACTGGACCTGCGACCTCGGCGAAGCCCGTCGCCGCGTGGGCAGCAAGGTTGCGCTGCAAGGCAACATGGACCCGACCGTGCTGTACGCCAAGCCGGAAGCGATCCGCGCTGAAGTGGGCCGCATCCTTGCCAGCTACGGCAAAGGCAGTGGTCACGTGTTCAACCTTGGCCACGGCATTACTCCGGAAGTTGATCCGGAGCACGCAGGCGCGTTCCTGCGGGCGGTGCACGAGTTGTCGGCGCAGTATCACGAGTGATCGCGCGGCAATGAAAAAGCCCGGCAGATGCCGGGCTTTTTTGTAAGCGCTGGTTAAGCCTTGGCTTCCTGCAACGGCGGCAACTTCGCCAGCTTCAACGCCACCAGCAACGCGACGATCAACAGCGCGACGATAAACCCGCCAATCCCGTTCCACCCGGCGTAGTGCCAGAAGAAACCGCCCGCCGTCCCCGCAATACTCGACCCCACGTAGTAACTGAACAGGTACAGCGACGACGCCTGGCCCTTGGCTTTCAGTGCGCGGCGGCCGATCCAGCTGCTGGCCACCGAGTGGGCGCCGAAGAAGCCGAAGGTGAAGATCAGCATGCCGGGCACTACCAGCCACAGCGGGGTAAACAGCGTCAGGGCGATACCGCCGAGCATCAGCACGATGGTGCCCCACAGCACGCGACGACGGCCCAGGCGGTCGGCCAGGGAGCCGATTTTCGCCGAGCTGTAGATACCCGAGAGGTAGACCAGCGACAGCAGGCCTACCACGGCCTGGCTCAAATCGTACGGGTCCGCCAGCAAGCGGTAGCCGATGTAGTTGAACATCGTCACAAAGGCGCCCATCAGCACGAAGGCTTCGAGGAACAGCCACGGCAGGCCGGCGTCCTTGAAGTGCATGGTGAAGCCGTCCACCAGGCTGCGCGGGTGCAGGGTGCTGGCGCGGAAGTTGCGCGATTCGGGGAGGATCTTCCAGAACACCGTGGCCGCGATCAGCGCCAGGGCGCCGATGATCAGCATCGCGGTGTGCCAGCTGACGAAGTCGATCAGTACGCCGATGATCAAGCGCCCGCTCATCCCGCCAATGGCGTTACCACCGATGTACAAACCCATGGCCAGGCCGATGTGTTGCGGGTGGATCTCTTCACTCAGGTAGGTCATGGCCACCGCTGCCAGGCCGCTGAGGGACAGGCCCACCAGTGCGCGCATCAGCAGGATGCCTTCCCAGCTTGGCATCAGGCCGCTGGCGATGGTGCACAACGCGGCGCAGAACAGTGCGGCAACCATCACCGGCTTGCGCCCCAGGGTGTCGGAAATCGGCCCGGTGATCAGCAGGCCAATGGCGAGCATGCCGGTGGCCACCGAGAGAATCAGGCTGCTTTGCGCGGCATTGATGGAAAATTCGTGGGACAGCGCCGGCATCATCGGCTGTACGCAGTAGAGCAGGGCGAAAGTGGCGAAACCGCCGGAGAACAGCGCCAGCACCGTGCGCATGAACATCGGGGTGCCTTTTTCGATGTACTGCTCGTTGAGCTGTGCCACCACTTCATCGAGGGCGGTGGGCGGTACTTCTTGAGCAAGCGGAGCGACAGCAGATTTCACGCGGGACCTCGGGGAGGAAAGGCTGCCAGGGCTGGCAATGCAAAAAAGAATATAGCTCCCTATTGATTCTTTCCAATATATTGTTCGACCTGTTTAAGAGCTTTTACGACCTAATGAGGTTTTCATGGAACTGCGCCACCTGCGTTACTTCATCGCCGTGGCTGAAGAGCTGCATTTTGGCCGCGCCGCGCAGGTGCTGGGGATCTCCCAGCCGCCCCTGAGCCAGCAGATCCAGGCGCTGGAGCAGGAGATAGGTGCGCGGTTGTTTGAGCGTACCAATCGTCGGGTCGAGCTGAGCGAGGCCGGCAGGTTGTTCCTGCAAGAGGCGCGGTTGGTGCTGGCGCAGGTGGATAAAGCGGCGGACGTGGCGCGTCGGGCGCAGCTGGGGGAACTGGGGGAGTTGAAGATTGGCTTCACTTCTTCCGCGCCGTTCAACTCCAGCATCCCACAGGCGATCTTCGCGTTTCGCCAGGCATTCCCGGCGGTGCATTTGAATCTGCAGGAGATGAGCAGCACGGAGGTGGCCGAGTCGCTGGTGGATGAGTCGATTCAGGTGGGGTTGATGCGACCGTTGCCGTTGCCCGATTCCTTGAGCGTCGTGGAACTGATGCGCGAGCCCTTGGTGGCCGTGCTGAACGCCGGGCATCCGCTGGTGGAGGGCAGTGAGCGGGGTTTGCACCTGGCGCAATTGGCCGAAGAGCCGTTTGTGTTTTTCCCGCGGACTTACGGCAGCGGGTTGTATGCCCAATTGATGAGCCTGGCGCGTGATGCCGGCTTCAGCCCGCACTTCGCGCAGGAGGCCGGGGAGGCGATGACCATCATCGGCCTGGTGGCGGCGGGGTTGGGTGTCTCGGTGTTGCCGGCGTCGTATCAGCGGATCCGCATTGATGGCGTGGTGTATCGCACGTTGCTGGATCAGGAGGCGGTGACGGCGGTGTGGCTGGTGCAGCGCAAGGGCCAGCAGACGCCGATGGCCAAGGCGTTTGTCGAGCTGCTGACCCGCAAGGCATTGGTATGACCGACGCATAACCTGTGGCGAGGGAGCTTGCTCCCGCTGGGCTGCGCAGCAGCCCCGAAACCCGACGACTGAGTTTTACCAGGCAACCTTCAATCGCAGGTTTCAGGGGCGCTTCGCGCCCCAACGGGAGCAAGCTCCCTAGCCACAGGGAAGCGGGTGTTTCAGTTCTGCTTCGACGTCCCGGTCTGCTGGAGCAACTGCGCCGTGTCACTCACACCATTGGTGCGCAACGCCGCCAGGATGTCACGGTCCAGCATGCTCACCCAGCGGTTGTAGTTGCGGTGAATCTTGCCGTCCTTGTAGCCCAGGTCGCGGCTGTCGCGGTAGGTGATGGCGTAGCTGGTGGCGGTGTAGCGGATGTCGATTTCAGCGTGGAACTGGTTGCGCACGTTGATCTCGGCCTGCACCAGTTGCGGGCTCAGGCGCTGCACCACCCATTGGCGTTTGTTCAAGGCCGCGATAATGGTCTGCTTCATTTTTTCTTCGTTGACCTGCGGGTTCGCCGGCAAGTCATGCTGGGTGTTGAGCACCGGTTTGTTGGTGCAGCCAGCGGTGGTGAGCAGGGCCAAAGCGACCAGTGTTGCGCGTAGCAGGGAAGACATTCCATTTCTCCAGTCAGTAAAAAAACCTACACCCAGCGGCGGAAAATCAGCGAAGTGTTGACGCCGCCAAAGGCAAAATTGTTGTTCATCACGTAGTCGCTGTGCAGCTCGCGGAACTCACCTTGCAGGTAGTCCAGCTCGCCGCAGCGCGGGTCGACTTCGTCGAGGTTGAAGGTGTGCACGTATTGGTTGCGGTTCATCATCTCGATGCTGAACCACGACTCCAGCGCGCCGCATGCGCCCAGGGTGTGGCCGAGGAAACTCTTCTGCGAGCTGATGGGCATGCGGCTGCCGAACAGGCTGCTGGTGGCCAGGGTTTCGGCGATGTCGCCCTGGTCGGTGGCGGTGCCATGGCCGTTCACATAGCCGATCGCGTCGGGCGCAAGCCCCGCATCTTCCAATGCCAGTTCCATGGCGCGGCGCATGGTGGCCTGTTCCGGGCGGGTGGTGTGCTGGCCGTCGGCGTTGCTGCCGAAGCCGACGATTTCGGCGTGGATATGCGCGCCACGGGCCAGTGCATGTTCCAGTTCTTCGAGTACCAGGATGCCGCCGCCTTCGCCGATCACCAGGCCGTCGCGGCCACTGTCGTAGGGACGCGGGCTGGTTTGTGGTGCATCGTTTTTCAGGCTGGTGGCGTACAGCGCATCGAACACCATGGCTTCGGTAGGGCACAGCTCTTCGGCGCCACCTGCCAACATCAGCGGCAGGCGGCCGAACTTGATGGCTTCATAGGCGTAGCCGATGCCCTGGCTGCCGCTGGTGCACGCGCTGGACGTGGGGATCAGCCGGCCGGTGAGGCCGAAGAAGATGCTGATATTCGCCGCCGTGGTGTGGGGCATCATCCGCACGTAGGAGTTGGCGTTCAGCCCCTCGGCCACCGAGTTCAGCAGCATATTGCCGAAGGCCTTGATCTCGTCGGTGCTGCCGGTGGACGAGCCACAGGCCACGCCCATGCGCCCGTCCTTGATCGACTCGTCGCCCAGCAAGCCGGCATCTTTCAGCGCCTGCTCCGCTGCCCATACCGCTAGCCGGGAAACCCGGCCCATGCTGCGCAGTTGCTTGCGGGTCCAGTGGGCGGGCACCACGAAATCATCGATCGGCCCGGCCAGCCGTGTGTTCAGTTCGGTGAAACGGTCCCACTCATCCATGCGCCGGATGCCGCTGCGGTTGGCGCGGAAGTTGGCGGCGATGGTTGCCCAATCGCTGCCCAGGGACGTAACGCCGGCCATACCGGTGACCACCACGCGTTTCATCAGCACAGGCCTCCATTCACGGCCAGTACTTGGCGGGTGATGTAGCCGGCTTCTGCCGACATCAGGAAGTTCACCGCCCCGGCGACTTCTTCCGGCGTGCCCATGCGCTGGGCCGGGATCATTTTCATCAGCTCTTCCACCGGTACGTTTTCATCGAGCATCGCGGTGTCGATCAGCCCGGGGGCCACGCAGTTGACGGTGATCTTGCGCTTGCCCAGCTCGATGGCCAGGGCCTTGGCGGCGCCGATCAGCCCGGCCTTGGACGCGCTGTAGTTGACCTGGCCGCGGTTGCCGATCAGCCCGGATACCGAGGTGATGCACACGATCCGCCCGGCGGCGCGACGACGAATCATCGGCATCATCACCGGGTGCAGCACGTTGTAGAAACCGTCGAGGTTGGTGCGCATCACCACGTCCCAATCGTCTTCCGACAGCGCTGGAAACGCGCCGTCGCGCGTCAGGCCCGCATTGAGCACCACGCCGTAATACGCGCCATGGGCTTCCACGTCGGCTTCAAGGATCTCCTTGCAGCTGGCGCGGTCCGCCACATCGAATTGCAACACCCGGGCCTTGCGCCCCAGCGCTTCGATTTCGACCTGCACCGCATTCGCCTCGGCACGCCCGCTGCGGCAGTGCAGCACGATGTCGTGCCCGGCCTGGGCCAGGCGCACAGCGATAGCGCGGCCGATGCCACGGCTGGAGCCGGTCACCAATACGGATTCAGTCATGGCGTGGTGTCCTTCGATTCATCTAAATAGTTGGCCGCCTGGGGCGGTCGAAATACGTTCAAGCGTGCACTCGCCTGGATACCGTGACCGGTGAGGTGGCATTCGAACACACCCATGCCGTTGTCGTCTTCCAGGGAGCGCAGGCCGTGGATGGTCAGCTCGGTGCCGGCGGGAAAGTGCTCGACGTTGCACTCAAACTTGCGCGTGCCCAGCAGGAAGCCCAACTCCACGGCTTCACCTTTCTGGCGCGCACGGCAACCGGCGTAGGCCGCGACGCTTTGCGCCATCAACTCAACGCCGACCCACGCAGGCAGGCTGCCGTCGGCGCGGTTGAAAAGACCGCCGGGCTTGACCGTCAGGCGGGTCTGGATCTGTTCTTCATCAAAGCTCAGGACCTGATCGATCAGGATCATGTCACCGGCGTGGGGCAGCAGTTCGGCGAGCGGCCAATCAGTCATGGGGCGTCTCCGATAATCAGGCTGACGTTGTTGCCGCCGAAGGCAAACGAGTTGCTCATCAGGCAGCGTTTTTCCAAGGCGTCGCCGGGCGACGCCCACTTCAGTACGGGCAGGTCGGGGTCCGTCTGGCCATCCCAGACATGCGGCGGCACTACGCCTTCTGCCAGGCTCAGCCAGCAGAACGCCGCTTCCAGCGCGCCGGCGGCGCCCAGGGTGTGGCCGGTCATGGGTTTGGTCGAGGAGCAGGCTACGCCGTCCGGGAACAGGGCCGCGACCGCCAGGCTTTCCATGGCATCGTTATGTTGGGTAGCGGTGCCGTGCAGGTTCAGGTAACCGATTTGTCCGGGCGCCAGTTGTGCGCTGGCCAGGGCCTTGCGCATCGCTTGCAACGCACCCTTGCCGGTAGGCTCGGGGGCGGAAATATGGTGGGCGTCGCAACTGGCACCACTGCCCAGCAGTGCGACCGGCGCCGGGGTTTTGCTCATCAGGAACAACACGGCGGCTTCGCCGATATTGATGCCGTTGCGGTTCAGCGAAAACGGATTGCAGCGCTCTGCCGAAACCGCCTCCAGCGACGAAAAACCATTGAGGGTCAGCTTGCACAGCGTGTCGACACCACCGCAGATCACCGCATCGCACACGCCCAGGTCCAACAGGCGTTGGGCACTCATCAGCGCTCGTGCGCTGGAGGTGCAGGCGGTGGAAATCACGTAGGCCGGGCCGCTCAGTTGCAGCCAGTCGGCGAGGAAATCGGCCGGGGCGCCAAGCGCCTGTTGCTGATAGTCGTAGTCGGCGGGGAACTGGTTTTCCCGCAGATAGTGGGCGATGCCACGGCTGGCTTCATCGATGCCCGAGGTGCTGGTGCCGAGCACGATGCCAATGCGCGACGCGCCGAACGTCTGGATCGCTTGCCGGATCTCGTCGTCAATCTGCAACGCGGCTTCCAGCAGCAACTGGTTATTGCGGCTGCGATGGGATTCCAGCCCGGGCGGTATCGCCGCCAGTTCACCGTGCACAGCGGCCACCGGCAACACACGCTCCGGCACCCAGCCGCTTTCGGCGCGCATGCCGGAGCAGTCGCCGGCAAACAGGCTGCGGCTGACTTCGCGCTTGTCGCGGCCCAGGGCGCAGATCACGCCGAGGGCATTGAGGTAGGCGCTCATCGGGCAGCCCCTAGCGGCGAGATGTGGTAGGTCAGGTGTTGCCCGATCACGTCCACGCGAAACACCAGGGAGGAGTGATAGGTGATCTTCCAGTGGGACGGCAGGGTGCGGATCAGGTCCATTTCCTGGGTCCCGGGGTACAGCCTGGAAACTTCATCCGCCGAGGTCAGGGCGAACAACAGCGCGGCAAACAATTCACGCGCCTGGGGATTGGGCGGCAGCAGACCGTCGGCCTGCCAGGCGCCATTGATCAGCATCTGCCGAGCCTGGGGAATGCCCAGCGGGTCCATCATCGACCAGCGGATCCCGCCGCCTTCGCGCTGCATCACCAGCAACCAGTCCTGGCGTTGGCCATCCTGTTCGCGCTGCACATGCAGTTGCAACGGCAGGCTCAGCACCGGGGTTTTCGACGGCAACGGCGGCTGGCTGGCGCACGCGCCCAGCAGCAACAGGCAGCCGATCAACAGCATTCGGATCATGTTTCAGCGCTCGCCAGAGGTTTGCGGGCGACCACGTTGACCAGGGTTTCTTCGCGCTGGCCGGCCGGTTTTGGCTGGCGCAGGCCCCAGCGCTCAAGCAGGCCGAAGTCGGTGGCGCGGCTCCACCACAGGTACGGGTACGAGACGTTCTGCGGGCCGAACTCAAAGCCCTGCTCGCGAATCATCTCAAGGTACTCCTCGGCGCTTTTCTGCACATGCATCGGGTGACGAAACAGCCAGCGGATTACCCAGGTGTCGATATAGGCCTCGGTGGATTCGGCAAACAGCAGGTAGCCGCCTGGCTTGAGCACCCGATAGAACTCTTTCAGGGCGCGATGCTGTTCCACCAGATGATGGAAGGTCTGGTGACAGAACAGCACGTCGACACTGGCGTCGGCCACGTCGAGGGTCGCGCAGTCGCTGCCGATCAACTCGATGGCGATGCCCTGGCGCGCGGCTTCGGCGCGGCTCAGGTCGAGGCTGTGGGGGTCGGCGTCGAGGCCGATCAGGCGGTCGGGGGCGAACACCTGCTGCAGGTACTGGAACGACTTGCCCTGGCCGCAACCAGCGTCCAGCAGCACCGGGGCAACCGGCAGCGGGTCGCTGAACAAGCTGCGCAGGTCGTTGATGGCCACGCGCAGCACATGGTGCTGCCAGGTGTGGCTGCGCAGGAACCAGAAGCCGAATTTGGTTTCTTCGACGTAGTTTTTACTCAGGTATTGGCTGCTCATCTCATCTTCCTTGTCCCGGACGGGCTGGCCCACGGCGCCAGCATGAAGCTGAACGCCAGCCCCAGGCTCACCGACAGCCCAAAATTACTCACCGCCGGTGTGCTGGAAATAGCCAGCAGGCCGAACGATAGCCAAGTAGTCACGGCCGCCAACAGTGTGCCCAGCAGGCTCACGGCGGCGCCGCCAATTTGTTCACGCATCAGGATCGCGTAGTCGACGCTGATGGCGGTCACCAGCAGCAGGCCGAACAGGCTGAACAACGTCAGCGGCTGCCCCAGCCAACCCAGGCTGGCCAGGCTGCACAGCGCCGCCAGCAACGGCAGGGCGACGATGCGCAAGGCACCGCCGAAGCCGAACGGCAGGATCAGCAACAGTACGATCAACACGCAGGACATCAATTTCAATTCGGCAGCGCTGATTTGCGTCGCGGCAAACACCTGGTTCAAGTCGCCCAGGCGGTCCACCAACTGCACGCCGGGCAGATCCAGGGCCTGCACCCGCAGCAAGGCTGGGTTGTTCAAGCCTTGCAGGCTCACCATCGCCGCCACGCCACCGTCGACATTCCCCAGCCACAGCGTGCGCCACGGCTCGGCCAGCGGGCCAACCAGTGCTGCGTCGATGTCTTCGGTGGGCAAGGCCTGCAACTGGGCCAGCTCGGCTTGCAGCGCGCTGGCGGGCACACCGAGGTCCAGCAATGGCTGCCAGTAGTGCGGCAGCTGTTTCAGGGCCTCGCGCAGTTGCTGTTGCTCCGCCGGCGCGCTGACCAACTGGTTGAGCGCCAGGTAACCCTGGAGCTTGTCCATGTTCACCAACTGATCCAGGCGCTGGCTCAGCGCGGCCTGGCGTTCCAGCAACTGCTGCTGGTTGTCCGCCCGCACGAGGAAGAACTGGCTGGTGGGCTGGAACCCGGTAATCCGCGCAACGGCCTGGGCTTCCTGCAGCAACTGCGGCGGCGCACCGATCCACTGGCGGATATCGTTTTTGCTGTTCAGGTGCCACAGCCCACCGGCGCAAAACACCAACACCAGTATCAACAACACCGGGCTTGGCAGGCGCTTGAGCAGCGACTCGCGCACGCTCAGCAGGAACTCGGCAATGCGCAGCGGCCATTGCGCCGGGCGCAGCTCGACGCCTTTGAGCAAGGCCGGCAACAGGCACACGGCCGACAGGTAAGCGCCCACCAGACCGGCAGCGGAGAACACCGCGATTTGCGTCAGCGCCGGGAACGGCGTCCACGCCAGGGCTAGGTAACCGATGCAACTGGTGGCCAGGCTCAGGCTCAGGCCCGGCAAGGTCAGGCGCAAGGCCGGCCAACTGCGCCAAGGGCTCATGCTCCAGCTCTTGGACAGGTAATGCAGCGGGTAATCCACCGCCACGCCGATCAGGCTCGAGCCCAGCACCAGCGTGATCACATGCATATGCCCGAACAGCGCCACACAGGCCACCGCACCAAACAGCATGCCCACCAGCACCGGCACGAACGCCAGCAACACCCGCCAGCGGCGGAACGCAAGCAGCAGCAATAACAGGATGCCTACCGTCGCGCCGCCGCCGACCCAAGTGATTTCCCGCGTGGCCTGCTGCTGACCATTGGCTGCATACAGCAGGCCGCTGGCGGCGAGCAATTGCGCGCCTTGCTGGTCGGCCTGCTCGCGGCTGGCCTTGAGCAGTTCAGCCACTTGCAGCGGCAGTTTCATGTCGAAGGCATTGCCGGTGGTGCGGGCCCGCAGCAGTACCCAGCTTTTGCCGTCGGCATCGGCGATCAGCGCGCCGCTGCCGATATCCAGCTGCACCGAACCGTGTTGCGGCTGGCTGTTCTGGATGCGCCCGGTGAGGCCCAGCCAATCGTCCTGGCTGGGCACCAGGCTGAAGCCGGTGAACGGGTCGAACAGCGCCTGAACCCGCTGCTGAATAAACGCCTGGGGCTCGTCGATCAGTTGCTCGCGATCCTTGGCCGAGAGCATCGCCAGCCGGCCTTGCAGCAACTGCTGACGCAGGGCCGGCAGGTCGGCTTGGAGGTTCCACTGGACCTTTTCAAACAGGCCGCTGGCTTGCCAGGCTTCGCCCAATTGCGTCGCCATGGCCACGGCTTTTTGCCGGTCGGCATGCCCCACCAGCACCAGCATTTCGCGGTTCAGCGGTTCCTGCATGCGCTGTTCGGCGCGCAGCTCCAGCGCATCCGGCGCGGTGCCGGGCACCAGTTCCATCAGGTTCGCCGACAGCGGTGCGCCATGGCGCCATTGCCAACCCGCCAGGGCCAACACGGCCACCAGCAGGATCAGGAACAGGCGCGGCAACCAGCGTTCACTCGGCAAAGTCGTGTTGCTCCGCGTCGCTCAAGGGCTGGCTGCTGGTGCTGTCCTGCATGCGCAGTACGGTGCTGTCGCCCTGGGTTTCCAGCAGCTCGATCTTCTGCACCAGTTCGCCGCCGTCGATATTGATTTGGGTGAACACCTGCTTGAGCAGCAGCGAGCGCGGGATCAACGTGAGTTTCCACTGCTGGGCTTCGCCTTGCAGTTGCAGCTCGAAGTCACGCTGCAAGCCGCTGCTGTCGCCCTGCAACACCGCGAGGAACAAACGGTTCTGCTCGGCGCCGGCGCTCTTGTTCGGCAACAATTGCCAGCCGTTGGCGTCACGCCGGGCGATGCCGTTGGCGCTGATGCGGTAGTCCTGTTGCAGCGGGGTTTTCAGCAGCCACAGCAGGCCGTGATCCTTAGCCAGGACAAACGTGCCCTTGCTGGTCAGCGGCTGCGGCAGCGCGCGCAGGTGTTTTTCCTGGATGAAGTTGCCGTGGATCACCGACGGTTTTGCCAGCTGATCGCTGAGTTGCTGCAGGTCGAAAGCATGGGCCAGGCCTGGAATGCCCAACAACAGAATGAAGGCGATTCCTGTGGGAGCGGCGGTGCGACGATTCGACTTGCTCGCGAAGAACCTGAGGGCGCCACGGGGTGTCAGGCGGCCTGCGTTATCGTTGACGATTTTCGCGAGCAAGTCGAATCGTCGCACCGCCGCTCCCACAGGGAATCTCATTTCAAGGCTCTCTCTATGGCGTCAGTGAATATTTTTGGCGACGCCAACTGCATTTCGCGGCTGGCAATTTCCACCGCCACTTGCACGGTGCTGGCGCGGGTCAGGCGTTCACCGGTGGCCTTGTCGCTGATCAGGTAATTGACCTTCAAGCGGTTCTCCCACTCCACCAGGCTGGCGCGCACGTTGATGGACTGGCCGAAGGTCGCTCCGCGCACATAGCGCAGCTGCATGTCGATCACCGGCCAGGCGTAGCCCGCTTCCAGCATCGCTGTGTAGTTGTGGCCGAGCTTGTCCAGCAAGGCGCAGCGGGCGACTTCCAGGTACTTTACGTAGTGCCCGTGCCACACCACGTTCATGGTGTCGATGTCGAAAAACGGCACGAGGATTTCAGTGTCGCAGTGCAACACGCCGGGGCTACGCATGCAGCCTCCAGTGTTGCTCGGCGATACGCTTGAGGCACAGGCGCAGTTCGCCTTCCAGGGCGCGGTCTTCGATGACCGGCGGGAAGTCCTTGGCCAGTTCGTCGTGCATGGCGGCCAGCGCCGGCGGCAGCGGGCGTGCGTCTTCAGCCTGGGCCCGTAGCCATACGCCCTGGTTGGCGGCGAGCAAGGTGGCGGCGGCGACTTGTTCGGTCAGTTCCAGCACACGAATCGCATCGCGGGCGGCGATGGTGCCCATGCTCACTTTGTCCTGGTTGTGGCACTCGGTGGAGCGCGAGAACACGCTGGCCGGCATGGTGTTTTTCAGCGCTTCGGCGGTCCAGGCGCTGGTGCCGATCTGCACAGCCTTGAAGCCGTGGTTGATCATCGCCCGCTCGGCTGGCGCACCGGACAAATTGCTCGGCAAGCCGTGGTTGTAACGCACGTCCACCAGCAGCGCGAGCTGGCGGTCCAGCAGGTCGGCGACGTTGGCCACCAGGGTCTTGAGGCTGTCCATGGCGAAGGCGATGTGGCCGCCGTAGAAGTGGCCGCCGTGCAGCACGCGTTCTTCTTCGGCGTCGATGATCGGGTTGTCGTTGGCGCTGTTGAGTTCGATCTCGATGAACGAGCGCAACCAGTTCAGGCTGTCGGCCAGCACGCCCAGGACGTGGGGCGCGCAGCGCAGGGAGTAACGGTCTTGCAGGCGATGCAGCGGCGCGGTCGGCGCGTCAATCGCCAGATCCTTGCGCAGCCAGGCGGCGACTTGCATCTGCCCCGGGTGCGGCTTGGCGGCGAACAGGCGCTCGTCGAAATGCTCCGGGTTGCCTTGCAGCGCCACCACGTTCAGCGCGGTGATGCGCGTGGCCAGTTGCAGCAGGTAGTCGGCGCGGGCGAAGGCCAGGCAGGCGAGGCCGGTCATCACGGCGGTGCCGTTCATCAGTGCCAGGGCCTCTTTCGGGCGCAGTACCAGCGGGTCCCAGCCCAGCTCGCGGTGCACCTCCGCCGCCTGGCGGCGTTCGCCACGGAACATCACTTCGCGCTCACCAGACAAGGTTGCGGCCACGTAGGACAGCGGCGTCAAGTCACCGCTGGCGCCTACCGAGCCTTCTTCCGGAATCAGCGGCAGCACGTCGAATTCCAGGAACGCGTGCAGGCGCTCCAGCAACTCCACGCGCACGCCCGACACGCCATGGCACAGCGACTGCAACCGCGCCGCCAGCACCGCGCGGGTGGCTTGCGCATCCAGCAA
Organism: Pseudomonas sp. Ag1; assembly: GCF_000278565.1. Classification (NCBI taxonomy): domain Bacteria; kingdom Pseudomonadati; phylum Pseudomonadota; class Gammaproteobacteria; order Pseudomonadales; family Pseudomonadaceae; genus Pseudomonas; species Pseudomonas sp. Ag1. The sequence goes on along the minus strand of NZ_AKVH01000112.1, from coordinate 269,149 downwards.
CTTGCCCAGGCCGCAGCCGTGGAACGTGTAGAGGTGGCGGGGCAGTGCTTCGACGTGCTCCAGCGGCACCGCCACCACGCACGAGTCGCCGTAGCCGGTGGTCACGCCGTAGATCACGCCTTCCTTGTCCAGCAACGAATCCAGGAACTGCGCGCCCTTGGCGATGCGCTGGCGGTACTTGGCATCGGCTTGCAGTTGAGTCGGCGCCTGACGGTTGGCCAGGGCCAGCACGTCTTCGATGCGCAGGGGAATTTCGCCGAAGGTTACCGGCTCAAGATGCGTCGTCATCGGTCTTCCAGAAAGGGTAAAAGTTGAACCATTGTTGGGGCGCTTCCAGGCAGAACTGGCCCAGGCGCTCGGCGTAGCGGGCGGTCCATTGTGCGATCACCTGCTGGCGGTCGCTGCGTTTCCATTCGATCAACTGGGCGAACGGCTCGATGATCAGGCGATAACGGCCTTGATGCTTCAAGCACATCAGCAGGTTGACCGGGCATTTCAGCAAACCGGCCAACAGCCACGGGCCTTGGGGGAAGGCGGCGTCATGGCCGAGGAAATCCACGCGCACCGTACGCCCGCCATGCAGCGGTACGCGGTCGCCGGCAATCGCCAGCCACTCGCCGTCGTCGAGGCGCTGGCTGAGCAGCATCATCACCGCCGGGTCAAGTTCGCTGACCTGGATCAGGCGCAGATTGGTCGCCCCGGCTTCGCCCAGAATCCGGTTGAAACGTTCAGCGTGCTTGGTGTGCACCAGCACGTTCATGGTGACCTTTTCGCCAAGCTCGGCGAGGGCGCGGCACACCTCAAGATTGCCCAGGTGCGCGCCCACCAGCATCTGCCCGCGTTCGCTGCGCAGCTGGCCGCGCAGTTGGGCCGGGTCGATGATTTCGATCTGCTCCAGGCGCAACTTGCCGTTCCATACGTCGAGCTTGTCCAGCAGGGCGTCGGCGAACGCCATGAACTGGCCGAAGACGCTTCTGTGGGTAGGGCGCAGGTCGTCGCGCCGGCTCCAGTCGGCCAGGCGCTGCTGGTATTGCCAGGCGCTTTGGCGGGCCGTGCGGCCGAACAGAAAGAAGTAGAAAACGATGCCGTAGAGCAGCGGGCTCAGCAGCCGGCGCCCGAGGACCTTGGCGGCGAAGGCGGTGAATTTCATCAGCCAGAAGCTGCCGCGCTCCTCGCGGTCGGCCCAGTGCTTGGTGTCCTGGCTCATGCCTGCCACCGGCGCCAGAGGATCATCGGCGCGCGCACCAACATGCCGAAGAACAGCCGGGTGTGCATCGAGGAAATCAGCGCGTTGTCGTGGAACAGGCGAAAGTGCGACAGGCCGTCGGCGGGGTAGTGCACCTTGGTCGGCAGCCAGCGCATCGGCTGGTTGCGCCAGGCCAGGCGCACCAGGATGTCGGAGTCGAAATCCATGCGTTTGCCGATGCTGGCCGAGTCCATCAAGGCCAGGGTCGGTGGCAGTGGGTACACGCGAAAGCCGCACATGGAGTCGCGGATCTGCAGCGACAAGGTGTTGATCCACACCCAAACGTGGGTCAGGTAGCGCGCGTAAAGGCGGCCCTTGGGCACGCTGTCGTCGTATTCCGGGTAGCCGCAGATCACCGCATTCGGGTGGGCGCGGGAGGCGTCGAGGAAGGTACCGACTTCCCGCAGGTCGTGCTGGCCGTCGGCGTCCACTTGCAGGGCGTGGGTGAAACCCAGGCGTGCGGCTTCGCGAAAGCCGGCCATGACGGCGGCGCCTTTGCCCTGGTTGGCGGGCAGGGTCAGCAGGGACACGTTGTCGAGGGTTGCCAGTTGCGCCAGCACGGCGGCGCAGGCGGCGCTGCTGCCGTCGTCTACCAGCAGGCATGGCAGGCCTCTGGACAGCACGGTGCGCACCACGGCGGGCACGGCGGCCTCGTGGTTGTAGACCGGGATCAAGGCGCAGGGGTTATGCATAACAGGTACCCCATTGGCAGAAGCGCTGTGCGTGGCGAGGGAGCTTGCTCCCGCTGGGCTGCGAAGCAGCCCCAACACAGGCGACCGAGACCTGCCTGATAAACCACAGTGCCTGGGTTGGGAGTGCTGCGCACTCCAGCGGGAGCAAGCTCCCTCGCCACAAAAGCTTAATCACTGACCCTCCCCAGCACGATCCGCCCACTGGAGCAGGCGGCCGCCTCATTGCGGTAGGCGAAGTACAACTTGCCGCGCTCCTGGTCGAACCGCAGGTGCAGTTCGATCCGGTCATCCGGGCGCACCAGCTGCTGGAACTTCAGCACTTCCATCCCGGCGAACTGCCCCGGCAGGTTGAGCAGTTGCTGGCCCAGGCTCAGCGCCCAATCCACTTGCACCACACCCGGTAGCACCGGGGTTTGCGGGAAGTGGCCGCTGAAGTAGGCGAGGTCCGGCGGGATCGCCAGTTGCAGGGTCCATTCACCGTTGGCTTCGACTTGTTCCAGTACTTCCGGGGCTTTCGGGCGCGGTGCCAGCAGCAGGGCTTCGACGTCGGCCTGGGGCAGCTTGCCTTGGGTGTTCAGCGGCAATTGGCGCAACAGGCGCCAGCGGCGGGGCAGGGCCAGGGCTTCGCAGTGTTGGCTCAAGTGCTGGCGCAGGGTTTGGGTGACGGTGCGTCGGCCCTGGTTACGCAGGGCATGCAAGCCGTCTGCGCTGAGCACCACGAGGGCGCCGAGTGAGGCGCGGTTTTCCTGCACCACGCCCAGGCGCGTTTCAGCGACCCAGGCATGGTCCATCAGCGCTTGTTCGAGCATCGGCAGGGAGATGCGTTTTTCTTCCAGCTTGACGATGCGGTCCAGGCGGCCGAGCAATTCGAAGCGGCCGTCGGCGTGGATGGTGGCGGCGTCGGCGGTCTGTTCGACATGGCCGGCGGGCAAGTATGGCGAGGCGATGCGCAAGGCGCCGTCGGCGTCCTGGCTCAGCTGCACGTCGACAAACGGCTGCCACGGTTGTTCGCCCTGGCGCCAGGCGATGCCGCCGGTTTCCGAGCTGCCGAGGATTTCCGTCGGCCATTGCTGCAAACGCTGATGCAGGCTGCCGGCGGCCTCAAGGGGCAAGGCGCCGCCGGAGGAAAACACCCGTTTGACCGGTGTAAGCGCTGGCCAGTCGAGGTTGTCACCCATGCGCTTGAGGAGCGCCGGGCTGGCGACCCAGGCAAATTGCGCATGCTCGCGGCTGGCGCGCTGCAAGTCCTCGGGAAATGCCAACTGTTGGCGCACAAAGGTGCGCCCGGCACACAACGGCCACAGCACCCGAAACAGCAAGCCATAGATATGCTGGGTGGCGACGCTGCCGATGATGCACGCCTCGCCCAGGTCGGCGCCCCACAAGGTTTCCAGCGCCTGGACTTCATTGGCCATCTGCCGCAGGGTTTTGTCGATGCGCTTGGGTTCGCCGCTGGAGCCGGAGGTGCACAGGCTCAGGCAGCAGGCATCCAGGTCCAGGGCTGCGGCGCTTGATGGCGCTTGATACAGCGCGTCCAAGTCGCTGGCCTCGGTCAACCAGGCGTCGACGGCATCGTCCCAGCGTTGGCGCGTTTGTGGTTGCAGGTCGGCAGGCAACAACACGCTGACGCCTGCTCGCCACGCACCCAGCAGGGCGATCGCCAGCAAGCCGGCATCTTCCAGGTACACCGCCAGGCGCTGGATGCCCCGGGCTTGCAACCCGGCGGCTAGGCTCAGGGACTTCTCCCACAGGTGTGGGTGATCCAGGGCAGGTTCGGTGGTCACCAAACGCTGCTCCACAGGCTCAAGCAGCAAGTGCTCAAGATTCAACCAATTCATACGCGGCCTCGAACCCTTTGTCGTACCAGCCATTCCACGGCAAACAACAGCCCCATCAGCCCGTAGGCGATCATGCCGTTGTACAACGTCCACCAGCTCAGCGGCGCCCACAGGGTGAGGGCGGCGGCGAGCAGGCCGTTACACAGGAAAAATACACTCCACACCACGGTGACCTGGCGGGTATACACAATCGCTTCTTCGGGCAGTTGCGGCTCGCTCATGCGCGCCAGGCGCTCGACCATCGGCGGCCCGTATTTCAGGCTCAGGCCGAACAGTGCCAGCATGAAGGCGCTGACCAGGCTCGGGTACCAGCGCAGCATCTGCGGGTTGTCGAACCAGGCGAGCAGCAGGCAAAAGACAATGATCGCCGCCGCCATCCAGCGGCTGCCCGGGCGCCGGGCGCCGGTCAGGGCGCGCAACAGCCACAGGCTGCCCAGCAGCAGGCCAAATTGCCACGGGGCAAAATGCTCAGTGCCGTAATACACCGCAAAAGGGTACAGCAGCCCCGCCAGCAACAGGCCAAGGCCGATCAGCCGGCTCATGCGGCCGGTTGAACCAGACGGTAGACCGCCTCGACCACGTCATTCACGGTACGCACGGCCTTGAACTCTTCGGCGGCGATTTTCTTGCCGGTCTGGCGCTTGATGTGGTCGATCAGGTCCACTGCATCAATGCTGTCGATTTCCAGGTCCTGGTACAGGTTGGCGTCGAGCGTGACGCGTTCCGGTTCCAGTTCAAACAGTTCCACCAGGGCGTCGCGCAAGGTGTTGAAAATATCGTCACGAGTTTGCATGGTACGGTCTCAAGCTGCCTGTCGGGCCGTGACGAACGCCGCGAGGCTGGCCACGTTGGTGAAGTGATTACGGGTGTCCTTGGCGTCGGCATCGATCTTGATGCCGTACTTTTTCTGGATCGCCAGGCCCAATTCCAGGGCGTCGACTGAATCCAGGCCAAGGCCTTCGCCGAACAGGGTTTGCTCGTTGCCGATGTCGCTCTCGCTGATGTCTTCCAGGCCCAGGGCCTCGATGATCAGCGTTTTTATGTCGTGCTCAAGGCGGTGTTGGTCGCTCATCTTCGGCGAGCTCCTTAATAAAATACTGGTGCAGGTAATCGTTGAGCTTGCGTGATGCCTGGGGCGCGGGCCCTTGTGCGGCAAACGCCTGTGGTTCTATATCGGCACCCACGCGCAAACTGAAGTGAAAGCGGCGATTCGGGATGCGATACCAGGGTTCGGCCTTGGTCAGGGTGGTGGGGCTGACCTTGATCACTACCGGAGTGATGATGCTCGCACCGCGCAGGGCAATGGCGGCGGCGCCGCGATGAAAGGTCGGTGCCTGGCCCGGTGAGGTGCGGGTGCCTTCCGGGAAAATGATCAGGGTCTGGCCGTCCCGCAGGGCATCGGCGGCGGCGTCGAGCATGTCGGCGCTGCCGTCGTTGCTGATGTAACCGGCGTCGCGCACCGGCCCACGGGTGAACGGGTTCTGCCACAGGCTCTGCTTGACCACGCAGTTGGTCTGGCGCATCTGGGCGATCAGGAACACCACGTCCACCAGCGATGGGTGGTTGGCAATGATCATCTGGCCCGGGCGGCCGAGCTTTTCCGCGCCTTCGACGCTGTAGGTCAGGATGCCCAGGCGCATCATCATGCGGATAAACAACCAGAACAGGCAGCTGATGGTGTGGCGGGCGCGTCGCTGATGCTGTTTGGCATCACCCGGCAGGCAACTGAGCAGCGGAAACACCAGGACACGCAGGCACAGGCCGCCGAGGCCAAACAGGGCGAAGGCGGTGGCAGTGGCGAACAGGCGCCAGTAGTAGGCCTTCCGGGGCTTTTCGGTCAGGACTTGCGTTGCCAGTTCCATACTCGGTTCTTCCAGGCATGTTGGCAGGCGCCCTCTTCGTTCAGCAGGGTGCGCAGCAGGTTCAGGGCGTGGGGCCACTGGGCTTTGGTGGTGGGTTGGACAGCGGCTGTATTCAGTTCCAGCTGCCACTCGTCGCCCGGTGTCAGCAGCAGGCCGAGGGCGTAGGGGAAGGGCACGTCCTCGATCCAGCGCGCATAGGCTTCGGGGGGCTGTTCCTCGGTAATGATCAGCAATACAGCCGGTGCGCCTTCATTGAGCAGGGCAGCGGCTTCGAGCATGCCGTGCTCCAGGCCATCGCCGGCGGCGGCGAGGGCGGTCATTTCACTGGTTTCATTGCGCAGGATCGACCACAGGCCAATCACCGCGTTATGCACCGACAGGCTGAACTGGGTCGGCGACAGGGGCTCGTCGTTGGCCAGGTCGCTGAGAATATCGAGGGTGCGTGGGGTTTCGCCGTGACGGGAAACAAACACCAATGGCAACTGTTGCAAGCCTTCGGCCAGGGGCCAGCCCACACTGAAGGCCATGCGCGCCAGGCGGCTCAGGCGCCGGCGCTGCATGGCCGGCAGGAAGGACACGTCGGGTGCCGCGTCGCTGCGGGCGAGCAACATCGGCTGCCGGCACCAGGTACGCCAGTCGTCCGCGCTTTCGAGCCCGGGAGCCCAGGCGCGCCATTGGGCGATGTTGAAATTGATCACTGAGAAGTTATCCCGCCCCTGCGGGCTTCCTTGTGCGGCCATTGGCCCCGAATACCGGGACAGGGTGCAATCGCCGAATGGCGCGCATTATCCCGGTGCTGCGGGGTTCTAGCAAACTTTGGTAAAGAATTGTTCACGGATGATTACAAATTCGCTGGAAAGAATTACCGATTGTCCATCATGCAGGTAGGGCAGCAGGTGTCAGGCAATTCCTGCTTTGTCGGACAGACGGGAAATTGTTATGCGAGATAGAGCCTCTGATGCTGTAGTACAGGAACAAACGAGGTAGCTAACGGGCGCTTTTGCCCTCTACACTCGGGTCATTCATTGATACACGGAGGTTTTTCCATGCGGCGCGTGGTGTTCAACCAAAAAGGCGGTGTTGGCAAGTCCAGCATTGCCTGCAACCTGGCGGCGGTCAGCGCCAGCGAAGGCTATCGAACCCTGTTGGTGGACCTCGATGCCCAGGCTAACTCTACCCAGTACCTCACCGGGCTGACCGGCGACGATATCCCCATGGGAATCGCCGACTTCTTCAAGCAAACCCTGTCTTCCGGGCCGTTTTCGAAGAAGAACCAGGTGGATATCTACGAAACCCCGTTCGACAACCTGCACGTCATCACCGCCACCGCGGAACTGGCAGACCTGCAGCCCAAGCTCGAGGCCAAGCACAAGATCAATAAGCTGCGAAAGCTGCTGGATGAATTGAGCGAGGACTACGACCGGATCTACCTGGATACGCCGCCGGCGTTGAACTTTTATGCCGTTTCAGCGCTGATTGCCGCTGATCGCGTGCTGATCCCCTTCGATTGCGACAGCTTCTCCCGCCAGGCGCTGTATGGCCTGTTGGCCGAGATCGAAGAATTGAAGGAAGACCACAACGAAGGGCTGGAAGTGGAAGGCATCGTGGTCAACCAGTTCCAGGCCCGGGCGAGCCTGCCGCAGCAGATGCTGGATGAATTGATTGCCGAAGGGTTGCCGGTACTGCCGGTGTACCTGACCAGTTCGGTGCGCATGCGTGAATCGCACCAGGCGAACATGCCGCTGATCCACCTGGACCCACGGCACAAGCTGACACAGCAGTTTGTGGAATTGCATAACTTGCTGGAAAACGCGTGATTTAGCAGGCAACACATCACCCATGTGGGAGCGGGCTTGCTCGCGAATGCGGTGGATCAGTCGAATTCTCTATTGACTGACTCACCGCATTCGCGAGCAAGCCCGCTCCCACATTTGGTCTTTGTTCCTACAGGGAAATCGTCGTCTTGCGCCGTTGCCTACAGTTACGCCAGAATCCGCCGGCTTGTGCGTCTCTAAGGTTGCTCGGTCGCTGAATTCTCAGTGATCGGGTTTAGTAGCCCGAGTGTTTGTCGTTAAGTGCATAAGCTTCATCTTTCAGGCGCTGAGTCTGTGCTTGATGGTAGCTGTGCGTAGGGCGTCTTCGGGCGCGCCGGCTTCGACATTTCCCGGTCTACTAACCTGCGTACAGCTGCCACCCTAATTCGTTTAGTAGCGATCAGATGGCGGCTCCAATCAGGAATGTCGACCATGTTTAAAGCTACTCCAAATCCCCCGTCGTACCTTTTTACAGTCAGCCCCGGCCAAGCCACCGAAACCCTGATCCTCAATACCTACGAAACCTTCTCCTCAGTCACCACCCTCTTGCTCGACCTTTCCGACGACCTCACCGGCAAGCAGCGCGATGTCGCGTTGGCCATTCATCAGTTGAGCGAATTGGGCGTATTGCTGATGGGGCAGGTGATGGACCGGGGCGTCCCGCTACCTCAAACGCCCTGACTGCGCAGCCAGCTCATCAACTGCGGTAACGGAAACGCACCGCTCTGACGCGCCACTTCCCGGCCATTCTTGAACAGGATCAGGCTGGGAATCGAGCGAATCCCCAACTGAGCGGATAACTGCTGATTGGCCTCGCTATCGAGCTTGGCCAATCGGCACTTCCCGGCCAACTGCCCGGCGGCCTGCTCAAACACCGGTGCAAACGACTTGCACGGCCCGCACCATTCGGCCCACACGTCCACCAGCAACGGCAGGTCGCCCTTGATCTGGCTGGCGTAATCGCCCTGTTTCAGCTCAAAGGGTTTGCTCAGCAGCACCGGTTGCTTGCAGCGCCCGCATTTAGGCGCATCGCCCAGGCGTTCATTGGGGATGCGGTTAAGACCGTTGCAGTGGGGGCAGGGAATTACTAGAGAGTCGGACATGCTGGGCTCCGTGAAAGTGGCCAATGGGTTCTATTTGGAGCCGGGAAGGGTGTTTATCAAGGTTCGACGCCAGTGACGTACGCGTTCACATTTTTGGTGGTGACTTCTATCGCGGCGTATCTAGGCTGTTGAAGGGTGCTTGGAATTGCGCCACTGGTCCGCCAAGGAATATCGCAGATTGCGATATTTTTTCGGCAAGACTAACCTTCATAGCAAGATGCGATAAGGATGTTGCATGCGAGTGATCAGCGAAAAAAGGATATGGGAAGCGAAAGAAAGATGGCCGCATTCAGCCACGGCACTGGATGAGTGGTATCGCAGAATGAAACCCAACAGTCCCGCCGACTTTGCGTCGATGAAAGGAATGTTCCCTGCAACAGACAAAGTCGGGCAGTTCCATGTGTTTGACATCGGGGGCAATAAGCTGAGGTTGATTGCCTTCGTGCATTACCAAGTACAACGAATTTATATCAAGTACCTGTTCGATCACCGTGAATATGAGCAAGGTAAATGGAAGGAGAAAATCAGATGAGCGCACTCATCAGGCAGGCTGCCGAACACTGGCAATTTGTTTCGCCATTGCTGCGCAAGCCAAGAAACGAGGCGGACTACGATACCTTGGTCAGCGCCCTCGACGAATTGCTGGACCTGATAGGCGAAGATGAATCCAGCCCGCTCATGAGCCTGGTGGATATCCTCAGTGACTGGATCGAGGCCTACGATCTCGAGCACCGGCCGATGCCCGTTGCCAGTGGCGTTGAAGTGCTACGTTCAATGATGCGAGAGCATGGCTTGACCCAAAGTGATCTCCCGGGCGTTGGTGCGCAGTCGGTTGTCTCTGAAGTACTTAGTGGCAAACGCCAACTCAACCTGCGGCAGATTCGTTGGCTGGCGGAGCGCTTTGGGGTTTCAGTGGAGACCTTTATCTAGGTCGCGCTATGAAGAACAACTAATCTCCAAATGCTTCCCCCAATCCGGCGGCCGCTGGGCGTATTGTTCCATCCCCGGCTGCTCTTCAAACGGTTTGGTCAGCACTTCATGCAGCCGGCGCACTTCGCTGTAATCCCCAAGCTCCGCCGCCTGGATGGCGTTCTGCGCCAAATAGTTGCGCAGGATATAAAGCGGATTCACCCCATGCATCCGCTCACGTCGCTGTTCTTCTGTACCGCTGGCGTCGCGCTCCACGCGCGCCTTGTACAGATCCGCCCACCCATCAAACCCCTTGAGGTCGACAAAGTCGTCGCGCAACCGCGCCACGGCCAATGCGGCGGATTCATCCCCCAGCCGGCGGAAGAACAGGGTGTAGTCGACGCCGCTGTTCTGCATCAGTTGCAGCAGGCGCTCCACCAGTTTCTGATCGTCATCTTCGGCGGTGGTGAGGCCCAGTCGGCGGCGCATCAGGTCCAGGTAGTGGGCCTGGAACAACGGCAGATACAGCCCCAGCGTTTCCCGCAGCGCCTCGACGCTGATAAACGGCGTCAACGCCTGGGCCAGTGCGCTCAGGTTCCACTGCCCGATCGGCACCTGGTTGCTGAAGGAATAACGCCCTTCATGGTCGGAGTGGTTGCAGACGAACTGCGCGTCGAAATCGTCCAAAAATGCAAACGGCCCGAAGTCGAAGGTGATGCCGAGGATCGACATGTTGTCGGTGTTCATCACTCCATGGCAGAACCCATAGGCCTGCCACTTGGCGATCAACTCGGCATTACGCTCGACGATTTCGCGGAACATCGCCAGGTACGGCTCGGGCTGTTCCATGCATTCCGGGAAGTGCAGGGACAGCACGTGCTCCGCCAATTGCTTCTGCAATTCAGGCTTCTTGGTGTAGTAGAAATATTCGAAATGCCCAAAGCGCACGTGGCTGTGGGCCAGGCGCAGCACCATGGCGGCGCGCTCCTGTTTCTCGCGCCACACCGGCGTGGTGGAACCGATCACACACAGCGCACGACTGCTGGGAATGCCCAGCGCATGCAGTGCTTCCGACGCCAGAAACTCCCGGATCGACGAGCGCAACACCGCACGACCATCGCCCATGCGCGAGTACGGGGTTTGCCCGGCACCCTTGAGGTGCAGGTCCCAATGCTCGCCGGCCTGGTTGTACACCTCGCCCAGCAACAATCCGCGGCCATCCCCCAGTTGCGGGTTGTACGAGCCAAACTGATGCCCGGAATAGATCATCGCCCGCGGCTCGGCCTCGGCCCACAGCTTGTGCCCGCCGAACAGCTCGGCAAATACCGGCGTTTCGGCCACGGCGGGGTCGAGATCCAGCAGCGCCATGGCTGCCTCGCTCGCCACCACTAAACGCGGTTCGTCGATGGGCTCGGGCAGCACATGGGTTGAGAAGCCGTCGCCCAGGCGGGCGAAGCGGTTGTCGAAGGTCAGTTCGTCGAGGGCTTTCAACGGCCATCTCCTGAGCAGAATGTCCGACCATTCTGCTGGGGATAGCGCGTTTAGTCGAGTTTGGCGGGCGGCGGCTCGGGCAGGTCCTGGTCCTGGGCGGGCGGCAGGATGGTCCGGTTTTCTTCTTCCACCGGCACCAGCTTGTATTCCTGGCCATGCAGGTTCTTCAGGTAAACCTCCATCTGCCGGAACGAGATGTTGATGTGGTGGTTCTTGAACTCGCGGTTGATGAAGCGGTTGACCTCATCGATCACCGGGTTGCGGTCGCCCAGGTCCCGTACATGCATGCGCAGTTCGTGATCGAGGGTGCTTTCACCGAAGTTGAGGAAGTACACGTGGGGCGCCGGGTCCTTCAGCACGCGTGGGTTTTCGGCGGCGGCCTTGAGCAGCAATTCCTTCACCAGGTCCAGGTCCGAGCCGTAGTCCACGCCCAGTTTCAGGGTGACCCGGGTGATGGTGTCGGTCAGCGACCAGTTGATCAGTTGCCCGGTGATGAACGTTTTGTTCGGGACAATGATGTCCTTGCGGTCGAAGTCAGTGATGGTGGTGGCGCGGATGCGGATCTTGCTCACCGTGCCCGACAGGTTGCCGATGGTGATGGTGTCGCCGATCCGTACCGGGCGCTCGAACAGGATCATGATGCCGGAGATGAAGTTGGCGAAGATTTCCTGCATCCCGAAACCCAACCCCACCGACAGCGCGGCCACCAGCCATTGCAACTTGTCCCAGCTCACGCCGAGGGTCGACAGGGTGGAGACAAACCCGACGCCGGCAATCACATAGGACAGCAAGGTGGTGGTGGCGTAGGCGCTGCCCTGGGCCAGGTCGAGCTTGGACAGCACCAACACCTCCAGCAGGCCGGGCAGGTTGCGCGCCAGGGCGAAGGTGATGCCGATGATGATCAGGGCGCCGAGCAAGTCGCCGATGCTGATGGGCACCATGCTGATATTGGCGCCGGTGCCGCTGGTGTATTCGTAGAGGGTGACGTTGTCCAGGTAGGAAAACACCGAGATCAAGTCGGACCACACCCAGTACAACGCAGCGATAAAGCCGCCCAGCAGCGCCAGGCGAATCAGGCGCATCGACTGTTCGTTGACCTGTTCGATGTCCAGGGTCGGCTCTTCGATCACTGCTTCACCCTCACCGGCTTCCTTGGCGGCCTGGCGTTTGGCCAGGGCCCGCGCATAGGCCAGGCGCCGTGCCGCAACGCCCAGGCCACGTACGAAGGTGGCTTCGATCACCAGCCAGAACATCAGCAGGTACAAGGTGTTGATCAGCCGGTCGCTGAGCTTGAGGGCGGTGTAGTAGTAGCCAAAACATACGGCGATAAACAGCGCCACCGGCAGTGCCGTAAACACCAGGCCCACGGCCTTGCGAAACAGCGAGGCTTTTTCATGAGTCGGGCTGTTGAGCAGCAGGCGCCCGAGCAGCCACGCCATCAGTGCGTAGCAGGTCAGTACCACGCCGATGCCCAGCACATCGTCGGCCAGCGCTGCCGGCTGATGCTCGGCGATGGCCACCACGGCCACCAACGCCAGTACCACGAGCCCGAGCTTGCGTACCCAGCCCTGGAGGAATTCGACCTGGGGTTTTTCCCAGCGGAAGTGCAACTCGGCGACGCCGCCGGGCGCGAGGATCCGATACGCGGTGTAGAACACCAGCCACGCCTGGGCGATCTGCAGCAGGGCGGCGCCGAGGTTGGCGTTTTGCCCGCGGGCGTCGATCTGCAGCGCATAGCCGCAGAGTGCCAGGCCCAGGGCCACCGGCATCGCCAGCGCGATATTCACCAGGATCGCCACCGGCGTGTGCCACTGGCTGTCGCGTTTGAAGTGGCCGATGTCCATATGGATTTTTTTCAGCCGGGCATACAGGTAGCTGCGACGCCACAGCAGCGCGCCGATCAACAACAGCAGGGGCAGGAACAGCAGCGGGCGCTGGGTCAGGCCGTCATACAGCTCGCTGACGCTGGAGGCCCACGGCAGGGTATTGACCTGTTTGCTCAGGTGCGCCGGTACGGTTTCCAGCCATTCGGTATCCAGCGGCTTGTTGCTGGGAATCCAGAACATCTGTTCGTCGAGGGTCGCCCGCAAGGTGGTGGCGGTGCTCAGCAGTTGTTTCTGGTTCAGTTGCAGGGTGATGGATTCGTTGAGCAGTGCGCTCAGTTCCCGGCTCAAGCGTTCCAGCAGGTCGCTGCGGGTGATCGCCAGTTCCAGCAGGGTGCGCCGCAGTTGCGGCGTCACCTGGTCGGCCGGCTGGTTGGCCAGCAAGCTGTCGACGTAGGTGCTCGGGGTGCTGATCAGTTCGCGCTGTTGATTGACCTCGAACTGGTACAGGCGAATGTTGGCGATGTCATCCGCCAGGTCGCGGTCCACGGTCAGGCGCGGGAGGGCCTGCTTCTGTTTGTAGAGGATCTTGGACAGTAGCAGGCTGCCCTTGAGCACGTTGATCTGCTCGTCCAGCGCCGAGTCGCTTTGGGTCACGCTGTCCAGTTGCTGCTTGGTTTGCAGGTTTTTCTGGGTCAGCTCGTTGAGCCGGTCAGTGCTTTTGAGCAGGTAGTCGGACAGTTTCAGGTTGGCCGCGCTTTCCGTGGCGAGCAGGCTGCTGCCACCGGCCTTCTGGGCTTCGATGGACTGCTGGGTCACGGTTTCCTGGGACTGGGCCAGGCGTTTCTGGTTGATCAGGGTTTGCAGGTCCTGGATTTCCTGCTCCAGGCGCGCGGTCTTTTCCAGCACCAGGTCGTGCTGGCTGTTGCCCAGGTCTTGCAGTTGGCTGTTGCCGGCCAGTTCCTGGCGGCGCAGGGGAATCAGGGCGTTGAGTGCGGCCAACTCGGCATTCAGCTGGTTGCGCTGGTCGCCGCTGAGGGTCTTGCCGTTGTCCTTGCCTGCCTTGAGGGTCGCGTTGATCTGCTGGATACGTGTCTGGCTGCTGCTGATTTCGGTCTGGGCGCGCTCGGGTCGGGTCTGGGCCGCGATGGTCAGGCTGTTGGCGTCGGCCAGTTCCTTTTGCAGGTCGCCTTGCTGGGTGGTGCGCTGCACCAGCAGTTGTTCAAGCTGTGGCACGGGCAAGGTGGCGTAGCGCTGGGCGACCGGAATCACCTTGGTGGCCTTGAGGCGGGTCAGTTCGCGCTGGTTGTCGACGGTCTGGCGCGGCGCGTCTTCGAGCTGGCGCTTGAGGTCCACCAGGCGCTGCTGGTAGTCCTGCTGGTTGCCCAGGAAGGTGAGCGTTTGCTGCAGGATGCTTTGCAGCGCCTTCATGTCGGCGTCGGGCAGCTTGCGGTCCGGCAGCTTGTCCAGGGTTTGCTGGACGGAATCGATGCTGGGCGGGTCGGCCGCGTGTACGGTGCCGACGCAGAGAGTCAGGCCCAGCAGGGCAGTGGCGAGAAAAGTGCGCAGGGTTGTCATAGAGACCGGTCGAGCAAGGTGAAAAATAGGGGGCGTCCCGACATCGACTGGCGCGCCGTCGCCCCGCAGTTTAGAGGAAGAGTCCGGGGCCCGGGCGACTTCCTTCGGGGAATCTGACGCCGACTTTGCCGATCTTGTTCCCGTCCATGACCGCGACGGTCCAAATGGTGTTGTTCCATTCCACCTGGTCGCCGACCACGGGTGCCCCGCCGACTTTCTGGGTGATGAAACGACTCAGTGGCATGTCCGGGTCGATGCCCTCGAGCTTGAGCCCGTACAGGGCCGAAACCGCGCCCAGCTGGGCGTCGCCTTCCAGCACGAAGTCACCGAAGAAGCGCAGGTCGAGGCCCCGTTGTGGTGCCTGGCTGAACAGTTTGCCGAGGGCCGGCAAGTTGTGTTCATGGCCGATTACGCATAGCAGATCGTCGACTTCGAGCACCGTACTACCCGACGGATGGAGCAGTTGCTGGCCACGAAACAGCGCGGCGATCCGTGTGCCTTCGGGCATTTTCAGCTCCCGCAGGGCGGCGCCGATGCACCATTTTTCGGCGCCCAGGCGGTAGACGAACAGCTCCCACTCGCTGGTGACGTGCACTTCCAGGGCCGCCCGGGAAATCGGCGCCGGCTCTGGCGGTACCGTCACTTTCAACAGTTTGGCGACCCAGGGCAGGCTCGTACCCTGCACCAGCAACGACACCAGCACGATAAAGAACGCCAGGTTGAAGTACAGCTGCGCGTGGGGCAGGCCGGCCATCAGCGGGAACACCGCCAGAATGATCGGTACCGCACCGCGCAGGCCGACCCAGGCGATAAAGGCTTTCTCTCGGCCATGGAAGGCCTTGAACGGCAACAGGCCGACGATCACCGACAGCGGCCGTGCGAAGAGAATCATCCACAGCGCCAGGCCCAGGGCCGGCAGCGCGATGGGCAGCAAATCATGGGGCGTGACCAGCAGGCCCAGCACCAGAAACATGCCGATCTGTGCCAGCCAGGCCATGCCGTCGAGCATATGCAAAATGCCGTGCCGGCTGCGCACCGGGCGGTTGCCGATCACCAGGCCGCACAGGTAAACGGCGAGGAAGCCGCTGCCGTGCAAGGCGTTGGTCAGGGCGAACACCACCAGGCCGCCGGAAATCACCAGGATCGGGTACAGGCCGTTGGCCAGGTTGATCCGGTTGACCATCTGCAGCATCAACCAGCCGCCGCCCAGGCCGATGATGCCGCCGATGCCAAACTCACGGATCAAGTGGCCCAGCAGGCTCCAGTGCAGGCCGGTCTGGCCGCTGGCAAGCATGTCGATCAGGGTGACGGTGAGGAACACCGCCATCGGGTCGTTGCTGCCGGATTCGATTTCCAGGCTGGCGGTGACCCGTTCGTTCAGGCCTTTGCCGCCCAGCAGCGAGAACACCGCTGCGGCGTCCGTGGAGCCGACGATGGCGCCGATCAGCAGGCCTTGAATGATGTTGAGGTTGAACAGCCAGGCGGCTGCCATGCCGGTGAGGCCGGTGGTGATCAGCACCCCGACCGTCGCCAGGGACAACGCAGGCCAGAGGGCTACACGGAAACTGGCTACCCGCGTTCGCAGTCCGCCGTCGAGCAGGATCACGGCCAGGGCGAGGTTGCCCACGAGGTAGGCAGTCGGGTAGTTATCGAAGATGATGCCGCCGCCGTCGACGCCGGCGATCATGCCCACGGCCAGGATGATCACCAGGATCGGAATCCCCAGACGGGACGAAAGAGAACTCACCAGAATGCTCGCACCTACCAGCAACGCGCCGATCAAGAACAGGCTGTTGATGGTCGTCGCATTCAAAGGCAGTACTCCATGAGCAGGAAAGACGAGGCGCAAACTGACCATGCAGTCTGCGTGCCAGCGATTCTAACCTGTTGAATTGCTGTGCTGTCAAAAAGGTTTTGAATGGCTGGCGCATATTCAATGTGGGAGCGGGCTTGCTCGCGAAAGCGGTGTGTCAGTCGCCTTATGCGTATCTGATCCACCGCATTCGCGAGCAAGCCCGCTCCCACATTTTTAGCCCTGCGGTATCCGTTAAAGCCTGAACCGCCCCACCATCCCGTTCAAATCCACCGCCAACCGCGACAGCTCACTGCTCGCCGCACTAGTCTGGCTGGCGCCGGTTGCCGACTGCACCGACAAGTCACGAATATTCACCAGGTTACGATCCACTTCCCGCGCCACCTGCGCCTGCTCTTCGGCGGCACTGGCGATCACCAGGTTGCGCTCGTTGATTTCAACGATGGCAGTGTTGATGGTGTCCAGCGACATCCCCGCACCCTTGGCGATGTTCAACGTCGATTCCGCCCGCTCGGTGCTGTTGCGCATCGAATCCACTGCATGCTCGGTACCGGCCTGAATGCTGCCGATCATCCGCTCGATTTCGCTGGTGGACTGCTGGGTGCGATGGGCCAGGGCCCGCACCTCATCCGCCACCACCGCAAAACCACGCCCGGCTTCACCGGCACGCGCCGCTTCAATCGCGGCGTTCAGGGCCAGCAGGTTGGTCTGGTCAGCCAAGCCACGAATCACGTCCAGCACCTTGCCGATGTCCCGGGACTCTTCCGCCAGGTTGCCGATCAAGGTGGCAGTGGCTTGCACGTCGCTGCTCATGCGTTCAATGGCGCTGACGGTTTCCTGCACCAAATCACGTCCATCGCCCGTAGACGACGTGGCGTTCTTCGAGGCTTCGGAAGTGCTGACCGCGTTGCGGGCCACTTCTTCAACCGCGCTGGTCATCTCGTTCACCGCCGTGGCGGCCTGTTCGATTTCGTTGTTTTGCTGGGTCAGGCCACGGGCGCTTTCGTCGGTCACGGCATTCAGCTCTTCCGCGGCGGAGGCCAATTGGGTGGCCGAGCCGGAAATGCGCTGCAAGGTGTCCTTCAATTTGTCCTGCATCTTGGCCATTGCCAACAGTAGTCGGCCGGCTTCGTCGTTGCCTTCCACCTTGATCGGGCGCGTCAGGTTGCCTTCGGCGATTTCCTCGGCGGCATCCAGGGCCTGGGCGATCGGCTGGGTAATGCTGCGGGTCAGCAGCCAGGCGAACAGCATGGTCAATGCAGTGGCCAGGATCAGCAGGATCACCACCAGCTCAAACGCCAGGTCGTACTGGTCGGCAGCTTGCTGGTTGGTGGCCAGCGCCATCTTGTTGTTGATGTCCAGCAGCCGGTTCAATACGGCGTTGACCTGATCCGAGTTGTTCAGCAGCTCGGTATTCAGCAGCGTGCGCAGCTCTTCCACCTGATTGGCCCGTGACAGGCTCTTCATGCGCTCTTCAACCTGATGGTACTGGGCCAGCAGACGCACGTATTCATCGTAGGCAGCACGTTCTTCGCTGCTGTCGATCAACTTCTCGTAGACCGCCTGGGCCGTACGAATCTGCTGATTGCGCACGTCAAAAGACTCAAGGGTCTTTTGCTGGACGTCAGGCTCGCGGTTGGTCAGCAGGCGATACGACAGCACCCGCAGGCGCAGGGTCAGTTGAGTGAACTCGTCCAGGGCGCGAATGCTCGGCACGCTGCTAAGGGTGATGTCTTCCGTCGCCGCACGGATCTTGCTCATCTGGTTCAGGGCGAACACACCGAGAAACAACATCAGCGCGCCAATCAACGCGAAGCCGAGAAAGGCCCGCGGCGCGATATTCATATTACGAAGAGACATGTTGTGATCCTGGGGAGAAGCGCGATCCATGCGGGGTTTGAGCGGGGTGTCCATGACCTATCGGTCATACGACTAAAGTCTTGAGGGGGTGCGCGCTTTTGTCGCAGATCGGGGCGGGCCGACGGGATTCAGGAACCAGATGCCATAAATGCAGTCACTAAGGCTCGAAAGCGTGGCCTGCCCTGTAAAATCAAGGCCCCGCGCCAGGGATAACCCTGGCATCCGAGGTGAATTTTCTTTATCGTCACCGCCCTTTGAAAAAGCCCGAGAAATCAAAATGTTAGAAGCATCCCTCAGCCAATTGGAACAACTGGTCAGCGACCTGGTACAGCAGAACCAGGATCTACTGGGCACCAACGAATCCCTCAAGGCCGAACTGGCTCGCGCCAAGGATGAAAACGACAGCTTGCAGCTGAACCTGATGGAACAGGAAGAAAAGCAGGGCGCCACCGCTGCCCGTATCCAGGCGTTGGTTGAGCGTGTGAGCGCAGGTCCTGTCAGCGCATGAATGAAGGGATAAAGGTCGTTTCGATTCTCGGTGAGGATTACTCGATCAAGGCACCGGAGGGGGAAGACAACACCCTGATGAGCGCCGTGACGATGCTCAAGGCATCCCTGGCCACCACCAAGAAAAAGTACCCGACGCTGATCGGTGACAAGCTATTGGTGCTGGCGGCGCTGAACCTGTGCGCCGAGCAGATCGAAATGCAAAAGCACCACCAGCAGGAACTCGACCGTTACCAAGAGCAAGTCAGCGCCACGGTCGAGGTGATTTCCAAGGCAATCGGAACGCCTTAGAACCACTCATCCTGCATCCCCAGGCACGTGTCATCGCGTGCCTCGAGAATCGCCAGTTCATGATGGCAGCCCGGTATTTCCCACGTCAGGAAGTACCGGGCGGCCTGGAGCTTGCCCTTATAGAAGGCGACATCGGCAGCATTGCCCCTGGCCAGCCCTTCCTCGGCGCGAATTGCCTGTTCCAGCCAGCGCCAGCCAATCACCATATGCCCGAACACCTTCAGGTACAGCGCCGAATTCGCCAGGCTGCTGTTGACCTTGCCCTGGGCGAGATCCGTCAGCAGGCCGAGGGTGACCTCTTGCAGGCGCGCCACCAGTTGTTCCAGCGGTTCCCGCAAGGCATTCAGCGACGGATACTCCTGTGCCCGTGCGCCGGTCTCGGCGATCAGGCGGATCAGTTGCTTCAAGCCCGCACCGCCGTTCTGCGCCAGCTTGCGCCCGAGCAAGTCCAGCGACTGAATGCCGTGGGTGCCTTCATGGATCGGGTTCAGGCGGTTGTCGCGGTAGTACTGTTCCACCGGGTATTCGCGGGTGTAGCCGTGGCCGCCGAGGATCTGGATCGCCAGTTCGTTGGCTTTAAGGCAAAACTCCGACGGCCAGGATTTGACGATCGGCGTCAGCAGGTCCAGCAGTTCGTGGGCCTGTTTGCGCGCAGCTTCGGTTTCCAGGGTGGTGGTGTCGTCGAACAGGCGCGCGGCGTACAAGCCAAGGTCGAAGGCGCCTTCCACGTAGGCTTTTTGGGTCAACAGCATGCGTTTGATATCGGCGTGCTGGATGATCGACACCGGCGCGGTGTTGGGATCCTTGCTGTCGGGCAAGCGGCCTTGCGGACGTTCACGGGCATATTCCAGGGAGTACAGGTAGCCGGCGTAACCCAGCATCACCGCGCCCATGCCCACGCCGATCCGCGCTTCGTTCATCATCTGGAACATGCAACTCAGGCCCTGATGTGGCTGGCCCACCAGGTAGCCGACGCACTCGCCGTTATCGCCGAAATTCAACGCGGTCGAGGTGGTGCCACGCCAGCCCATCTTGTGAAACAGCCCGGCCAGCAGCACATCGTTGCGCTTGCCCAGGCTGCCGTCGTCGTTGACCAGGAACTTGGGCACGATAAACAGCGAAATGCCCTTCACCCCGGCAGGTGCGTCCGGCAGCTTGGCCAGCACCATGTGCACGATGTTCTCCGACAGCGAGTGATCTCCGCCGGAGATGAAGATCTTGTTGCCCTTGAGGCGGTAGCTGCCGTCAGCCGCCGGCTCTGCGCGGGTACGAATATCCGACAGCGATGAGCCCGCGTGGGGCTCGGTCAGCGCCATGGTGCCAAAGAAGCGGCCTTCGATCATCGGTTGCAGGAAGCGTTGTTTCTGCTCCTCGGTGCCGAAGCTCTCGATCAGGTTGGCGGCGCCCATGGTCAGGAACGGGTAGGACGTGGATGCGGCGTTGGCCGACTGGAAGTGGGCGAAACACGCCTGGGAGAGCAGGGTGGGCAGTTGCATGCCACCGGCTTCGAAGCTGCGGGCGGCGTTGAGAAAACCGGCTTCGAGGAAGGCATCTACCGCCGGTTTCACCTCGGGAATCAGAATCGCCTGACCGTTTTCGTAGCGGGGCTCGTTCTCGTCGCCCTTGCGGTTATGCGGGGCGAAGAACTTCTCGGCAATGCTGCGGGCGGTGCCGATGGCGGCGTCGAAGGTTTCACGGTTGTGTTCGGCAAACCGCTCGCGCTGGGTCAGGCCCTCGGCATCGAGGACTTCGTACAGCTCGAAAGCCAGATTGCGGGAACTGAGCAGCGTCTCGGACATGGCGGCTTACCTGTGTGGGAATGGGCCTGAGTCTAAGTGCGCAAATAGAGGCTGGATAGCAAGATTGATCTGGGTGATGGAGGGGCAAAACGCGGCTCGAAGGTGGAACGCGGTCAATGTGGGAGCGGGCTTGCTCGCGAATGCGGTGGATCAGTCAGTACCTCCGGTGACTGACACTCCGCATTCGCGAGCAAGCCCGCTCCCACAGTTTTACCGCGTTTCTTCAGTTAGCCGATGGTCATCAGGCTGGCGTTGCCGCCCGCCGCAGCGGTGTTGACGCTCAGCGCCCGCTCGATCACCAGGCGCTCCAGGGCAATCCCGGTTTCGCCCGAAGACAAACCGTGAACCCCGACAATCGCCCCGCCACGCTTGGCCACTTGCTGGCAAACCCCGCGCAGTTGGTCGGAATCGCCGTGATGCAGCACGGCATCAAACACGGTTTCATCCTTGGTCCAGTCAGCCACCCGCGTGATCTTCGCCTGAATATCCTTCGGCAAGCGTGCGAACACGGCCTTGGTCAATTCAGTTTCCGGCCATACCGCCGAGCCGCCGACTGCCAGCACGGCCGCCAGTTGCGTCAGCAGGTCGCCTTCCACTTCCGCCAGGCACAACACGTGCTCGCGGGGCAGGATGGCATAGCTGTTGCGCTCGCCGGTCGGGCCGGCCAGTTGGCGGGTGATACCGCTTTGGGATTGCGCGGCGAACTGCACGCACAGGGCGCTCAAGTCGCTCAGCTTGCTGCTGTCGGCCCAGGCTTTCAGGGCGGTCAGCGGCTTGCTCATGGCATCCCGCAGGCGAACATCCGGTGCGGCCAGTGCATCACCACGGACGAAGGATTGCTCGATGGCGTCCGTAGGACGGGTCGACAGCAAACGGTACAGATACAGCGGGCCGCCAGCTTTCGGGCCAGTGCCCGACAAGCCTTCGCCACCGAACGGCTGCACGCCGACCACGGCGCCCACGATGTTGCGGTTAACGTAGACGTTACCGGCATGGACGTTGTCGATCACCTTGGCGATGGTCTCGTCGATGCGGGTGTGCACGCCCAGGGTCAGGCCATAGCCGGAGGCATTGATCTGGCCGATAAGCTGGTCGATCTCTTTGCGCTTGTAGCGCACCACGTGCAGCACCGGGCCGAAGATCTCCCGTTGCAGTTCGTCGAAGCTTTCCAGTTCGATCAGGGTTGGCATCACGAAGGTGCCGCGCTTGATCTCTTCGCTATCGGCAATCGCGACCTGGTAAACGTTGCGGCCTTTGTCGCGCATGGCCTGGATATGTTTCTCGATGCCAGCCTTGGCTTCGGCGTCGATCACCGGGCCGATATCCACCGACAGGCGCTCCGGGTTGCCGAGGCGGCATTCAGCCATGGCACCTTTAAGCATTTCGATGACGCGGTCAGCGGAATCTTCCTGCAAGCACAGTACGCGCAGGGCCGAGCAACGTTGACCGGCACTGTCGAAGGCCGACGACACTACGTCGATCACCACTTGTTCGGTGAGTGCCGAGGAGTCGACGATCATTGCGTTCTGGCCACCGGTTTCGGCGATCAGCGGAATCGGACGACCCTGTGCATCCAGACGGCCGGCGACACTGCGTTGCAGCAAGCGCGCAACCTCGGTGGAACCGGTGAACATCACGCCCTTGACGCGATCATCACCCACCAGGCGCGCACCGACGG
The DNA here is from genome assembly GCF_000278565.1 of Pseudomonas sp. Ag1. NCBI lineage: Bacteria > Pseudomonadati > Pseudomonadota > Gammaproteobacteria > Pseudomonadales > Pseudomonadaceae > Pseudomonas > Pseudomonas sp. Ag1. The sequence goes on along the minus strand of NZ_AKVH01000112.1, from coordinate 246,845 downwards.
TTTCGCCCTGGCCCGGCAGCAGTTGCAGCACGCCTTCCGGAATCCCGGCTTCCAGCAGCAGGCGCACGGCTTGTGCGGCCACCAGCGGTGTTTGCTCGGCAGGCTTGGCCAGTACCGGGTTGCCGGCGGCCAGTGCAGCGGCGACCTGGCCACTGAAGATCGCCAGCGGGAAGTTCCACGGGCTGATGCACACCACCGGACCCAGCGGGCGGTGAGCGTCGTTGGTGAAATCGTTGCGAGCCTGCACCGCGTAGTAACGCAGGAAGTCCACGGCTTCACGCACTTCGGCGATGGCGTTGGCGAAGGTCTTGCCGGCTTCGCGGGCCAGCAGGCCCATCAGCGGCTGGATCTCGCCTTCCATCAGGTCGGCGGCACGTTCCAGGATCGCGGCGCGTTCGGCGGGCGGGGTGGCCTGCCAGATTGGCGCAGCGTTCAGGGCGCACTGGATGGCGTTGTCGACGTCTTCGACAGTTGCTTCCTGTACGTGGCCAACCACGTCACGCAGATCCGACGGGTTCAACACCGGTGCAGCCGCTTCATTGCTGGAAGCGCAACCGAGCATCGGCGCGGATTTCCAGTTGTTATGCGCGGTAGCCAGCAAGGCGCAGGACAGCGACGCCAGGCGGTGTTCGTTGGCCAGGTCGATACCGGCGGAGTTGGCGCGCTCGGCACCATACAGGTCGCGGGGCAGAGGGATACGCGGGTGCGGCAGGCCGAAGCCGCCTTCCAGCGTCGCCATCTGCTCGATGCTGGCCACTGGATCGGCCACCAGCTCCTGGATCGAGATGGATTGGTCGGCAATACGGTTGACGAACGAGGTGTTGGCGCCGTTTTCCAGCAAGCGACGCACCAGGTAAGCCAGCAGTGTTTCGTGGGTGCCGACGGGTGCGTACACGCGGCACGGACGGTTCAGCTTGCCTTCGGAGACCTTGCCTACAACCTGCTCGTACAGAGGCTCGCCCATGCCGTGCAGGCATTGGAACTCGTACTGGCCGGGGTAATAGTTCTGACCGGCAATATGGTAAATCGCCGACAAGGTGTGAGCGTTGTGGGTGGCGAACTGCGGGTAGATAACTTCCGGTACCGAAAGCAGTTTGCGTGCACAGGCAATGTAGGAGACGTCGGTGTACACCTTGCGGGTGTACACCGGATAGCCTTCCAGGCCTTCGACCTGGGCGCGCTTGATTTCGCTGTCCCAGTACGCGCCTTTTACCAGGCGGATCATCAGGCGGTGGCGGCTGCGGCGTGCCAGGTCGATCACGTAGTCGATCACATACGGGCAACGCTTCTGGTAAGCCTGGATCACGAAACCGATGCCGTTCCAGCCGGTCAGTTGCGGCTCGAAGCACAGGCGTTCCAGCAGGTCGAGGGACAGCTCCAGGCGATCGGCTTCTTCGGCGTCGATGTTCAAACCGATGTCGTATTGCTTGGCCAGCAGGGTCAGCGACAGCAGGCGCGGGTACAGCTCGTCCATCACGCGCTCGTACTGCGCACGGCTGTAACGCGGGTGCAGGGCCGAGAGCTTGATGGAAATGCCCGGGCCTTCATAAATCCCGCGACCGTGGGACGCCTTGCCGATCGAGTGGATGGCTTGTTCGTACGAGGCCAGGTATTTCTGGGCGTCATGTTCGGTAAGTGCGGCTTCACCGAGCATGTCGTAGGAATAGCGGAAGCCCTTGGCTTCGAACTTGCTCGCATTGGCCAGGGCTTCGGCGATGGTTTCGCCGGTGACGAACTGCTCGCCCATCAGGCGCATGGCCATGTCGACGCCCTTGCGGATCATCGGCTCGCCGCTCTTGCCGATGATGCGGCTCAGGGACGAGGTCAGGCCGGCTTCGTTGTGGGTCGCGACCAGTTTGCCGGTCAGCAACAGGCCCCAGGTGGCGGCGTTGACGAACAGCGACGGGCTGTTGCCCAGGTGCGGGTGCCAGTTGCCGGTGCTGATCTTGTCGCGGATCAGTGCGTCGCGGGTGCCCTTGTCCGGGATGCGCAGCAGCGCTTCGGCGAGGCACATCAGCGCTACGCCTTCCTGGGACGACAGGGAAAATTCTTGCAGCAGGCCCTGGACGATGCCTGCACGGCCGCCGGCGCTTTTCTGATTGCGCAGTTTCTCGGCGATCGAAGAGGCGAGCTTGTTGGTGGCCTCGGCCATTGCCGCGGGCAGGCGAGCCTGCTCGATCAGCATCGGCACCACTTCCGGCTCCGGGCGACGGTAGGCGGCGGTGATCGAGGCGCGCAGTACCGATTGCGGCAGGATGCTTTCGGCAAATTCCAGGAAGCACTGGTGGGCGTGGTCGGTCTGGACCTCGCCGGCTTCTTCCGCGTCCTTGCTGCCCAGGCCGTTGAGCTCGGCCAGGGTTGCACCACCCTCGAGTTTCTCCAGGTAATTGAAAATCGCCTGCTTGATCAGCCAGTGCGGCGTGCGATCAATGGAGGTCGCGGCCGCCTTCAGGCGCTCGCGGGTCGGGTCGTCAAGTTTGACCCCAAGGGTGGTCGTAGCCATCTTTTTATCCTCATGGGTGCCACTACTGCGTGGCATCAGCTGGCGGCAAGATTAGCTTTGCGCCGAGAGAGGTGCAACCGGGTGCAACCCTTTTTATCCATGAATTTTTTGATGCTGATCGGGAAAAATTATCGCCGCAGCCGAATCGGCTGCGCCTTGGTGCATTTGCTTATGACTTTGGCTGCTCTTGCTCCGAAAAGGAGCAAAAACACGGTGTTTTCCACAAAAAACATCGAGGTGCAACTTATTCTCAAGAAACTGGTTGCACCTTATTTGCTTTGTTGAATAGCATTCGCGCCCAAGGTGCAACCTCTTACTGACGGTTCATCGGCTGATGGCTTTCCTGGGGAAACGTCAGTCATAAATGCGCGGCGCCAGGCTTCGTCTATCCACTAGCAAAGTGGATGGCCGTCCGGACAGACCGCCGCTACATAAAAACAAAGCCAGGGCGTAACTCAATGAGCGTAAGTAATCCTACCCTGATCACATTTGTGATCTATATCGCTGCCATGGTGCTGATCGGCTTCATGGCCTATCGCTCCACCAACAACCTTTCCGACTACATCCTCGGCGGTCGCAGCCTCGGCAGCGTGGTTACCGCGCTTTCGGCCGGTGCCTCGGACATGAGCGGCTGGTTGCTGATGGGCTTGCCCGGCGCGATCTACATGTCTGGCCTGTCGGAAAGCTGGATCGCCATCGGCCTGATCGTCGGTGCCTACCTGAACTGGCTGTTTGTAGCCGGCCGCCTGCGGGTGCAGACCGAGCACAACGGCGACGCCCTGACCCTGCCGGATTACTTCTCCAGCCGTTTCGAAGATAAAAGCGGCCTGCTGCGAATCATCTCTGCGGTGGTGATCCTGGTGTTCTTCACCATCTACTGCGCTTCCGGCATCGTGGCTGGCGCCCGTCTGTTTGAAAGCACCTTCGGCATGTCCTACGAGACCGCGCTGTGGGCCGGTGCTGCCGCGACCATTGCCTACACCTTCGTCGGTGGTTTCCTGGCCGTGAGCTGGACCGACACCGTGCAGGCCACGCTGATGATCTTCGCCTTGTTGCTGACCCCGATCATCGTGCTGCTGGCCACCGGTGGCGTCGACACCACCTTCCTGGCGATCGAAGCGCAGAACCCTGACAACTTCAACATGCTGAAAAACACCACCTTCATCGGCATCATTTCGCTGATGGGCTGGGGCTTGGGTTACTTCGGCCAGCCGCACATCCTCGCGCGTTTCATGGCGGCGGATTCGGTGAAATCGATTGCCAATGCCCGTCGCATCTCCATGACCTGGATGATCCTGTGCCTGGGCGGCACCGTGGCGGTGGGCTTCTTCGGTATCGCCTACTTCTCGGCGCACCCGGAAGTCGCCGGTCCCGTGACCGAGAACCACGAGCGTGTGTTCATCGAGTTGGCCAAGCTGCTCTTCAACCCATGGATTGCCGGTGTGCTGCTGTCGGCCATCCTGGCGGCGGTAATGAGCACCCTGAGCTGCCAGTTGCTGGTGTGCTCCAGTGCCCTCACCGAAGACTTCTACAAAACCTTCCTGCGTAAAAACGCCTCCCAGGTCGAGCTGGTATGGGTCGGTCGCGCCATGGTGCTGTTGGTGGCGCTGATTGCCATCGCCATGGCCGCCAACCCGGAAAACCGCGTACTGGGCCTGGTGAGCTACGCCTGGGCTGGTTTCGGTGCTGCGTTCGGTCCCGTGGTACTGATCTCCGTACTGTGGAAAGGCATGACACGCAATGGCGCACTGGCCGGCATCCTGGTGGGCGCGATCACCGTGATCGTGTGGAAGCACTTCAGCCTGTTTGGCCTGTACGAAATCATCCCGGGCTTCATCTTCGCCAGCCTGGCGATCTACTTCGTGAGCAAGCTGGGCGCTCCGACGGCTGGCATGCTTCAGCGGTTTGACGCAGCCGAGGCGGATTACAACCTCAACAAGTAATCGGCGGGGGCTTGAATGCCCGCTGAAGTGAAAACGGCCCGCATCTTTTGGATGACGGGCCGTTTTTTTGCCTTCCAGATCTCGCAGTGTTGTTTTCACAGATTCAGATGATCACTGAAGTAAACGGCCAATTTAAGGGCTCGCCTGGTGGCTGTGAGCGTTGAATGTGAGGCGGTTTTTATACTTTGGGAAAAGGGCTACAAACTACCGTCAGCTATCTGACAGTAGTTTGCGAAAGGGCATCCACCGATTTTGAATTCGTGGTTTTTCAGTCGTGGTCAGTGTCCGGCTGGTTGAGAAAAATCAGCACACCCAGGATCGCCATATAAAACTTGAACGCCGCTTCCTGGCCGTTCCACTGATGGGATTGCCACATCAGGAACCACTCGCCGCCGATCACCATAAAGCCGAAGAACCACACCACAAAACCCAGGGTCAGCCCGACGATTGCGCTTTTCTTGGCGCGATTGAAGTCGATACCTGTGGCACGACGAGCCCGCCACAAGGCCAGTGCTCCACGCGCCAGCAGCACGGCCGTCAGGGCTTCACCGGCGATGATTAGCCAATATGCACCGTGCCACAGCCATGGGGTGGTGATGGCGCGATACATCGCGGCGTTGCCGGGGAAGGTGGTGTCCATGCTCAGCACATGTTTGACGAAGGCAAAGTTGGAGCCGTAGTCGGTGATGTTGCTGAAGGCCACGAGTGTGGCGAAGGCTGCCAGGGCAAGGGTCAGGACGATTTTTGCGTAGCGGGTGGCCATGTTTTTTCCATTGTCATGGGGCGACGGGGGACGAATACGCTAGCACGCTGGTGGTAGGGCTTCGATGCCTGATACATGAAGATTAAAGCGCCTGCGATGTAGGGATTTACTGATTTGCCTGCAGCGCACTCAGCTCGGCAAACAGCTGGTGCAGAATCGGCCACCCACTACTCGCAGAGAAACACCGGATGTTCGCTCCTGCCAATCAAAGTGCCTTTAGCCTGACCCTCGACGGTGTGCCAAGTGTTCTCAAGGTACGTGAGTTCACGGGCGATGAATTCATCAGCCTGCCCTATCGTTTTGACCTTGAACTGGTCAGCGAGCAGCCCGACCTTGACCTGGAAAGCTTGATGCATCGCCAGGCGTTCCTGGGGTTTGATGCGCATGGCCATGGTATTCATGGCCAAGTTTATCGGGTGGCACAAGGCGACTCGGGCAAGCGCCTGACGCGTTATCAGATCACGCTGGTTCCGCGGTTGGCTTATCTTGAGCACAGCGCTCACCAGCGGATTTTCCAGAACCGGACGGTGCCGCAGATCATTGCACTGGTGCTGGAAGGGCAGGGTATCCAGGCGGATGCCTTCTCGTTTCAACTGAGCGGGGTGTACCCCGAGCGTGAGTACTGCGTTCAGTTTGGCGAAACCGATCTGGCGTTCATCCAGCGCTTGTGCGCCGAGTCGGGCATTCACTACCACTTCCAGCATCACCCCGAGCGCCACCTTTTGGTGTTCGGCGATGACCAGAGCGTGTTCGCCCAGCCTGAGCAAGCCACTCAATACGCGGCGGGTTCGGGGATGGTTGCCGACACGCCGGTGATCAAGCGTTTTACCCTGCGGTTGAAGACCCGTACCACCGATGTGAATCTGCGGGACTACGACTTCAGAAAGCCACGTCTGAGCTTGGAAAGCACGGTGTCCGGCGGCCAGCGTCCCATGCTGGAGGAACAGTGTTATCCCGGGAATTTTACGGATCGCGCTCATGGTAAATACCTGGCGCAACGTAGGTTGGAGCGCCATCGCGGTGACTTTCGCCAGGCCAGTGGCCATAGCGACCAGCCGTCCCTGGTCAGCGGGCAGTTCCTGAGGATGGAAGGGCATCCTCGCCAGGAATGGAATGATTTGTGGCTGGTCACCCAGGTGACGCATGCAGGGCGCCAGCCTCAGGTGCTGGAGGAGTCGGCCATCGACGCCTCAGGTGATGAATCGGCTCAGGGCTACAGCAATCACTTTGTCGTAACGCCATGGGAGGTGCCGTTTCGAACACCGCTGCTGGTATCGCGACCGCCGGTGTCTGGCTATCAAAACGCCGTGGTTACAGGGCCGGCAGGCAGCGAGATCCATTGTGACGAGTATGGCCGGGTCAAGGTGCAGATGGCCTGGGATCGCGCCGGGGAGCACGACGAACATTCCAGTTGCTGGCTGCGGGTGGCCAGTGGCTGGGCCCATGAGCACTACGGCTCGGTGTTGATCCCGCGGGTGGGCATGGAGGTGCTGGTGGGTTTCGTCGACGGCGACGCCGACACGCCGCTGGTGGTCGGTTGCCTGGCCAATGCCGCCACGCCGGTGCCGCTGGACCTGCCAGCCGACAAGACCCGCAGCATCTTCCGTAGCCAGACCAGCCCCGGCGGCGGTGGCTACAACGAGCTGCGCATCGAGGACCGCAAGGGTGCCGAGGAAATCTACCTGCGCGCCCAGCGCAACTGGACCCAGCATGTACTGCACGACCAGCACGTGCAGGTCGACAACCAGCGCGACGTGATCGTCAAAGGCCTTGATCGTCACGAGCTTCAGGGCGAAGAACAGCGCACCACCCACGGCAACCGCCTGACCGAACTCAAGCAGGACGATCACCTGATGGTCGCGGGCTCCCAGCAGGTACGTGCCGGGTTGACCATTCACATCGGTGCCGGGCAAAACGTCGTTATTGATGCGGGTGCCAGCGTGACCCTCCAGGCCGGTGGGCAGTGGATCAACGTTTCGGCGGGCGGGATTTTCAGCAGCACGCAAATCCAGCTTGGCGGCTCCCCGGCACCGGCGGGAGCGCCGCTGACGCCGGGGCTGCAGGAAAAGTTGCTGGCGGTAATACCTGCACCGTTGAGTGCCGTCCAGGTGTTAAGCCTGAAGCGCAGCGCACCCTTTTGCGAAGAGTGCGAGCGCTGCAGGAATGGCGTGTGCAATACGCCCCTGCATCGCAATACATCACTGCCCGCGGGTGCGCCATGATTTCTCCCGGGCAGTGGCTTGAGGCTGCGCCGTTGCAGGCGGGCGAGCAGTTGTTTGCGGTGATGGGCAATGCCAGCGACTGCAAGCCGCTCGATGCGTGGCGGCGTACCGACGGACGTGCACTTAGCCCCATCTGGGCGGGCAGCGAGTATGCAGCGTGGGAGGAGGTCATGCCCTACGTCGCGGTGGTCGCCGTGGACAGCGCTTTTCTGAAATGGGCCGCCGAATGCGAAGGTATCGACTGGGGTTGGCTGGCGGTGTCGTCCTGTTCCTTGCACACCGTCGTCGAGCATCTGCGCAGCCTGACCAAGGTACTGTTGCCGGAAGGGCCGGCGGTGTTCTTTCGCTTCTGGGACGGTGCTTATGTCCTGCCTGTGTTGCAGGCGCTGGGGCCACAGGCAAAGGAGTTGCTCCCGGTGTTCAGTCGCTACTGGATCAATGGTCGCCAGCATGAGGTAGCGGTTACGGCAGCGGGAGCGGCAAAGCCCGGCCCATGGTGGCAAGTGCCGCCGCATGTTCTCCAGCACCTGGGTGAGCAATCGAGCGTTACGCAGGTGGACAACCTGTTGCAGTGGCTGGAAGAACAGCGCCCGGACCTGTACAGCGCCTTTGTGCCGGCGACCTTGAAGCACAAGGTCGCCTACTTCGTGCGCCGGCTGGATGTCAGCCATCAGGCGCTGGCCGCCTGGCTGGCCTCAGAGCTGGGTTGAGGCCAGCGACTGCTGCAAGTCTTCGATCAGGTCCTCAATCGCCTCAATGCCGACAGACAGGCGAATCATCTCCGGCTTCACCCCGGCCTTCGCCTGCTCCTGTTCATTCATCTGGCGATGGGTGGTGGACGCCGGGTGGCAGGCCAGGGACTTGGCATCGCCAATGTTCACCAGGCGCTTGAAGATCTGCAGCGAATCGTAGAAACGCACGCCCGCCTCATAACCACCCTTCAGGCCGAAGGACAGAATCGCCGACGGTTTGCCCTGCATGTATTTCTGCGCCAGGTGATGGTGGGGGTGATCCGGCAGGCCGGCGTAGCTGACCCACTCCACCAGTGCGTGGTCTTGCAGGAAGTGGGCAATCTTCAAGGCGTTTTCGGTGTGGCGCTCCATGCGCAGGGCCAGGGTTTCCAGGCCTTGCAGCAGCAGGAATGCATTCATTGGCGCCAGGGCCGCGCCGGTGTTGCGCAGCGGCACGGTACGGGCGCGGGCGATGAACGCCGCCGGGCCGAATTTTTCGGTGTAGACCACACCGTGATAGGCCGGCTCCGGCTGGTTGAGGCCGGGGAATTTCTCCGGGTACTGGGTCCAGGGAAAGGTGCCGCTGTCGACGATCACGCCACCCAGCGAGTTGCCGTGGCCGCCCACGTATTTGGTCACCGAATGCACGACGATGTCCGCGCCGAACTGGATCGGCTTGCACAGGATTGGCGTGGCCACGGTGTTGTCCACCATCAGCGGCACGCCACGGGCGTGGGCGACGTTGGCCAGGGCTTCGATATCGATGATATTGCCTGCCGGGTTGCCGATGCTCTCGCAGTACACCAGTTTGGTGTTGTCATCGATCAGCTCGGCGATGGCTTCGGCGCAGTCGTCACGGGCGAAGCGCACGTCAACGCCGAAGCTCGGCAGTAAGTGGGCGAACAGGGTGTAGGTGCCACCGTACAGTTGCGGGGTGGTGACGATGTTGTCACCGGCACGGGTCAGGGTCTGGATCGCGTAGTGGATCGCCGCGCTGCCGGCCGACACCGCCAGGGCCGCGATGCCGCCTTCGAGTGCTGCGATGCGTTGCTCCAGCACGTCGTTGGTGGGGTTCATGATGCGCGTGTAGATATTGCCGGGCACGTCGAGGTTGAACAGGTCGGCGCCGTGCTGGGCGTTATCGAATTCGAAAGCGACGTTCTGGTAGATCGGCACGGCGACGGCCTTGGTAGTCGGGTCCGACTTGAAGCCATGGTGCAAAGCGATGGTGGCGTCTTTCATGAGTTGTTATGACCTCCATGGATAATTGCTCGCCACAATAAATCCGCTTTCGCACCGCCAATTAGACTATTTTCGGCAGCGCCCCTGTGTTTGCGGCATAAGCGCCACCTGACGCGCAGCCCTGCACCTTTGCCTGCGTAAAAGGTAAACTTCGCCCCCTGCGCAGGAGCAACCATGAATTATCGTCACGCCTATCACGCCGGCAACCACGCCGATGTCTTCAAACACCTGACCTTGACCCGCCTCATCGCCCTGATGTCGCGCAAGGAGCAGCCGTTTGCCTATCTCGACACCCACGCCGGCATTGGTCTGTACGACCTGCAGGGCGACCAGGCGAACCGTACCGGTGAATACCTGGAAGGCATCGCCCGCCTGTGGGGCCAGGCGGACCTGCCGCCGCTGACCGCCGATTACATGCGTGTGCTGCACGAGATGAACCCGGATGGCGAATTGCGCTACTACCCGGGTTCGCCGGAGCTGGCGCGACGCCTGACTCGTCCTCAGGACCGCGTGCTGCTCAACGAAAAGCACCCGGAAGACGGCCTGCTGCTCAAGGACAACATGAAGGGTGATCGTCGGGTGAAAGTCCACCTTGGCGAAGGTTGGCACGTGCCACGGGCATTGCTGCCGGTGCCGGAAAAGCGTGCGTTGATGTTGATAGACCCGCCGTTCGAGAAGCTCGACGAGATGCAGCGCTGCGCCGCGTCCCTCAAGGAAGCCGTGAGCCGGATGCGCCAGACAGTGGCTGCGATCTGGTACCCGGTGAAGGACCAGCGCATGCTGCGCCGCTTCTACCAGGACCTGGCCGGTACCGGTGCGCCGAAGTTGCTGCGGGTGGAATTGCTGGTGCATCCGCTGGACACGCCCAACACCCTGACCGGTTCGGGTCTGGCGATTGCCAATCCGCCGTGGGGGCTGGAGGAGGAGTTGCGTGAGCTGCTGCCGTGGTTGTCCAAGCAGCTTGGGCAAACCCAGGGTGGCTGGCAGATGGATTGGCTTATCGCCGAGTAACTGATCGTTCCCACGCTCTGCGTGGGAACGCATCCTGTGACGCTCTGCGTCACGAATTTCAGAGCGGACGCGGAGCGCCCAGAGCGGCATTCCCACGCAGAGCGTGGGAACGATCTGGTGCAATCAGATCGGGCAGGTCACGCCGGTGCCGCCGATTCCGCAGTAACCCTGCGGATTCTTCGCCAGGTACTGCTGGTGGTACGCCTCGGCGAAATACACCGTCGGCGCTTCTTCGATTTCGGTGGTGATGGTGCCCAGGCCGGCCTTGGTCAATTCCGCCTGATAAGCCTCTGCGCTGGCCTTCGCCGCCTCCAGGTGCTCCGGCTTGACCGCGTAGATCACCGAGCGGTACTGGCTGCCGATGTCATTGCCCTGGCGCATGCCCTGGGTCGGGTTGTGCAGTTCCCAGAACATTTTCAGCAGCTCTTCGTAGCTGATCTTGTCCTGGTCAAACACCACCAACACCACTTCGCTGTGGCCGGTCAGGCCCGAGCAGACTTCTTCATACGTCGGGTTCGGCGTGTAGCCGCCGGCATAGCCCACCACCGTGCTGACCACACCGTCACGCTGCCAGAAACGACGCTCTGCACCCCAGAAGCAACCCAGGCCGAAGATCGCAAACTCTACGTTGTCGACAAACGGGCCCAGCAGAGGGTTGCCGTTGACGAAGTGCGTCTCGGGCAGCGACATCGGGGTTTCACGGCCAGGCAAAGCTTGTTCTTGAGTGGGAAGCACGTTTTTATTCACCAGGATTTCCGAGCGCAAGACCATGATCAGTCCTCTCAGTCAGATTGAGTTACAAGTAAGAGTTCAGACTGCCAGTGTGCCCGAGTGTTACCGCGCTGTCAGGCGATTGGCCCGCGAGGGTAGCGTTTAAGCATCGTCATCAGCTCGGCCCCCGGGATTGGCCGGTCGAACAGGTAGCCCTGGCCGACGTCGCAACGGTGGCGGCGCAGGAACGCCAGCTGCTCGGCAGTCTCGATGCCTTCGGCCACCACCTTGAGCTTGAGGTTGTGGGCCATGGCGATCACCGCCGAGGTGATTTCCATGTCGTCCTGGTTGTCCGGGATTTCATGGATGAAGCTGCGATCAATCTTGATGATGTCGATCGGGAATTTTTTCAGGTAGCTCAGCGACGAGTAACCGGTACCGAAGTCATCCATCGCCAGGGTCAAGCCGAAGCTCTTCAGTTGGTCCAGTTGCAGGCGTGTGTCTTCGGTGGCTTCCAGCAGCAGGCCTTCGGTCAACTCCAGTTCCAGCAGGTTGGCCGGCAACTGTTCTTCCTTGAGGATCGTGGCAATCGAGGCCACCAGGTCCGGGTCGGAAAACTGCTTGGGCGACAGGTTGATCGCCACTTGCAGGTTGCCCATGCCGGCGGCGGTCAGATGTCGGCTCATGCGGCAGGCCTGGCGGGCGATCCATTTGCCGATGGGGATGATCAGCCCAGTCTCTTCAGCCACGCTGATGAATTGATCGGGGCGGATCATGCCCTTTTCCGGATGGTTCCAGCGTAACAACGCTTCCATCCCCAGCAGACGACCGCTGCGCAGGCACAGCTTGGGCTGGTAGAACACGTCCAGTTCGTTCTGGGTCAGGGCGCGGCGCAGGTTGTTTTCCACGAACAGTTTGTAGCTGGCTTCGGCATTCAGCGCTTCGGTAAATACCTGCACCTGGTGTTTGCCGTTGGCCTTGGCCTTGTGCAGCGCCAGGCCTGCGTTGCGCATCAGGGTCTGCGGGTCGCGGCCATGCAGCGGCGCGCAGGCGAGGCCCACGGAGCCGGTGACGCTGATCAGCTGGTTGTCGACGAACATCGGCTTGTCGAGGGTGGCCAGCAACTGGCTGGCGACCTGCTGGCCGGTTTCAAGGTCGGTATCGTCCAGCAGCACGGCAAATTCGTTACTGGCAAATCGCGCCAGGCTGCCACTGGCGGTCAGGCTGTTGCGCAGGCGCCGGGCCAGGCTGATCAGCAGCTTGTCGCCGGTCTGGTGGCCGAGGCTGTCGTTGATCCGCTTGAAGTTGTCGATGTCCACCAGCAGCAGGCTGATGGGGCTGTCGCTGTCCCGGGCAAAGCGTTCGTCCAGGTTGCGGATGAACGCCGGGCGGTTGCCCAGGTTGGTCAGGTTGTCGGTGTAGGCCAGCCGCTCGATGCGCTGCTGGGCCAGCTTGGTCTGGGTGATGTCTTCGTAGATGCCGATGTAATGGGTCAACTCACGGTTATCGCCATAAACCTTGGAGATCGACAACTGGCCCCAGTAGGGTTCGAGGTTCTTGCGCCGGCTCTTGAACTCGCCTTGCCAACTGTTGCTCTTGGCCAGGCTTGAAGGTGCGTCGAACAGCAGCTCGCTGAGGTTCTCCAGCGCCGGCAGTTCCGACAGCTGGTGGCCGTGGACTTCTTCGGTGCTGTACTGGGTGATCGCGGTAAAGCTGGGGTTGACGTATTCCACCACGCCGTCGCAATTGACCAGCAGGAACGCATTGGCGCTTTGCTCCACGGCTCGCTGGAACAAGTGCAGGGCACTGGTGGCGGTGCGGCGGTTGTGGTTGTTGATCACCTGGGCGAACTGGTCGGCCAGCTCGCCGGCAAAGGCGATCTCGTCGGACTGCCAGACGCGGGTGCTGCCACTTTGCTCCAGGCACAACACGCCGACCACGTTGCCATCGACGCGGATGCTGGCGTCGAGCATGGCGTGGATGTCCCGCGGGCGCAGGCTCTCGGCCATTTCACGCGTGCGTGGGTCGCGCATGGCGTTGGTGGCGTCGATCGCACGGCTGGTTTGCAGGGCTTCCAGGTAATCCGGGAAGCCACTGGCATCGATAGACTCTGGCAGGTGGTGCTGCTGATCGGCGCGGTGATAAGCGGAAATCGGCACCAGATGCTGGTTTTCGAGGTTCCAGATGCTCGCGCAGTCGATCTGGTAGATATCGCAGGCACTGCGGGTGATCAGCTCGGCGGCTTCCTGCAGCGAGTTGTTGGTGCTGTAGCGCTGGCGGGCCAGCAGCAGGATCAACTCCTGCTGGGCGCGCACCCGCTCAAGGTGTTGCAGTTGTTCCTGCTGGGCGCGCTGGTTGAGTTCCAGGGCAATCTGCAAGCGGCTGTTCTGGCTCTCCAGGTCTGCCGCAGGGGCCGGTGGGAGATCACTGAACAGGCCGTCGACCACCATCAGGTAGCCGCGCAGCAGGTGACGATTGTGTTGTTTGTAGGCTTCACCCAGTTCCAGCAGGCTCAACGGGCCGTCGTTGGTGTGCAGGGTGTAGCGCACCAGGTAATGCGGGCTGATGGTCAGCTGCTCCTGGATCGCATCATGCAGCTGATAGCGCGCTTGGGGCTCCATCAGGCTGGCGTAGGGCGAGCCGATCAGGGCGCACAGTTCCATCGCGGGCAGGCCGAACTGGCGTTCGCAATTGGGGTCGAGGTACAGCAGGGCCCAGCTAGCCTCATTAAGCCGCTCGAAACGCAGCATACCGAGGCGCGAAGGCACCGGTAATTGCGTCACTACCTCGGCCGCCGTACGGGCGACATCGGGTTGGCTTTTCATGGGGAAACTCGCTTGGAAAAATGCGCATCGCGCCGGGCTCACGCCCTCTTTACTGTTGCCTGCGGCAAGGTTGCATCATGCAGCACAGGCTGACAAGAGAGGATGAAGGCTAAGTGCTATAAGTGGGTTATCGGCCAGCGAGCGGTTTTCTGCAACCGGGGTGATGGGCGGTGTACAACCTCGATTTCCGTGTCCAGGTTTTCCCTGGAAAGCAGGCAAAAAAAGCCCCGCCAATTGGCGGGGTTGAGGTACGAGCGTGGCGCTCGGAAATCGTTGAAGCCAGGTCTTCTGCATGGGCAGAAGACCTGTTGTGGCTTAAAGCAGGATGGTGCGGATGTCGTTCAGCAACTGGCTCAGGCGCTGGGTGAAGCGTGCGGCAGCCGCGCCGTTGATCACACGGTGATCGTAGGACAGCGACAGTGGCAGCATCAGCTTCGGCTGGAACGCTTTACCGTCCCACACAGGCTGGATAGTGGCCTTGGAAACACCCAGGATCGCTACTTCCGGCGCGTTGACGATTGGCGTGAAGCCAGTGCCGCCAATGTGCCCGAGGCTGGAGATGGTGAAGCACGCGCCCTGCATGTCGTCCGGGGTGAGCTTCTTGTCGCGGGCCTTGGCAGCCAGTGCAGCAGCCTCAGCGGCAAGCTGCAGCAGGCTCTTCTGGTCGACGTTCTTGATGACCGGTACCAGCAGGCCATCCGGAGTGTCGACGGCAAAGCCGATGTGCACGTACTTCTTGCGAATGATCGCCTTGCCGCTTGGCGCCAGCGAACTGTTGAAGTCCGGCAGCTCCTTGAGCAAATGTGCGCAAGCCTTGAGCAGCAGGGGCAGCACGGTCAGCTTCACGCCGGCCTTCTCGGCCACGGCTTTCTGCGCAACGCGGAATGCTTCCAGGTCGGTGATGTCGGCCTGGTCGAACTGGGTCACGTGCGGGATGTTCAGCCAGCTGGCGTGCAGGCCGGCCGCGCCGATTTGCATCAGGCGGGTCATCGGCACTTCTTCGATTTCGCCGAAGCGGCTGAAGTCGACGGTGCGGATCGGCGGAATGCCCGAGCCACCGGTAGCAGCGCCGGCAGCCGGAGCTTCCTTGGCCTTCTGCATCATGGATTTGACGTAAACCTGCACGTCTTCCTTGAGCACGCGACCGTGAGGACCGCTGGCGGTTACCGCGCTCAACTCGACGCCGAATTCACGGGCCAGTTGGCGCACGGCAGGGCCGGCATGAACCTTGGCACCGCTTGGCGCAGGTGCAGCCGCCGGAGCCGGTGCGGCCTCGGCTTTTGCAGCAGGCGCAGGTGCAGGCGCGGCAGCAGCCGGTGCGGCTTCAGCCTTGGCGGCCGGAGCAGCGGCGGCCGGAGCGGCAGCAGCCGGGGCAGCAGCGCCCGCCACTTTCAGCTTGAGGATGAAGTCACCAGTGCCGACTTCGTCTTCCAGCTTCACGGCAATGCTTTCCACCACACCGGCAGCCGGCGAAGGGATTTCCATGGAGGCCTTGTCGGACTCCAGGGTGATCAGCGATTGATCAGCTTCGACGGTGTCGCCGACTTTAACCAGCAGTTCGATGATCTTGGCCTTGCCCGACGAACCGATGTCCGGAACATGAATGTCCTGGACTGTTTCGGCGGCAGGTGCAGCCGCCGGAGCCGCAGGGGCCTCGGCAGCAGCGGCAGCAGCGGCAGGAGCCGGGGCAGCAGCAGGAGCGGCCGCCGCAGGGGCCGCATCAGCGGCACCTTCGATTTCCAGCTCAAGCAGTTCGTCGCCTTCTTTCAGGCGGTCGCCCAGCTTCACTTTCAGGCTTTTGACCACGCCGGCCTTGGGAGCAGGGATTTCCATGCTCGCCTTGTCCGATTCCAGGGTCAGGATGCTCTGGTCGGCTTCGACGGTGTCGCCGACCTTCACAAACAGTTCAATTACTTCACCTTCACCGCTGCCGATGTCAGGTACGCGAATGAGTTCGCTCACAGAAAGTCTCCTCAGCAGTCCAGTGGGTTGCGTTTTTCCGGGTTGATCCCGAACTTGACGATAGCGTCTGCTACCACCTTGGGTTCGATTTCACCACGGTCAGCCAAGGCTTCCAGGGCTGCCAACACCACGAAGTGACGGTCGACTTCGAAGAAGTGACGCAGCTTTTTGCGGCTGTCACTACGGCCGAAACCGTCGGTGCCCAGGACTTTGAATTCCTTGGACGGTACCCACTGACGAATTTGTTCAGCAAACAGCTTCATGTAGTCGGTAGAGGCGATAACCGGACCCTTACGGCCAGCCAGGCACTCTTCGACGTAGGTGCGCGCAGGCTTCTGGCCCGGGTGCAGGCGGTTGCTGCGCTCTACGGCCAGGCCGTCGCGACGCAGTTCGTTGAAGCTGGTAACGCTCCATACGTCAGCACCGACGTTGAACTCTTCACGCAGGATTTTTGCAGCTTCACGCACTTCGCGCAGGATGGTGCCGGAGCCCATCAGTTGCACGTGGTGAGCGGCTTCCTTGGTGTCTTCTTCGAGCAGGTACATGCCCTTGATGATGCCTTCCTCGACACCGGCCGGCATGGCTGGCTGCTGGTAGGACTCGTTCATCACGGTGATGTAGTAGAAAACGTCCTGCTGCTCTTCGGTCATCTTCTTCATGCCGTCCTGGATGATCACCGCCAGCTCATAGCCGTAGGTTGGATCAAAGGTGCGGCAGTTCGGGATGGTGCCCGCCAGGATGTGGCTGTGACCGTCTTCGTGTTGCAGGCCTTCGCCGTTCAGCGTGGTCCGCCCGGCAGTACCGCCGATCAGGAAGCCACGGGTACGGCTGTCGCCTGCTGCCCAAGCCAGGTCGCCAATACGCTGGAAACCGAACATCGAGTAGAAGATGTAGAACGGCAGCATCGGCTGGTTGTGGCTGGAGTACGAAGTACCGGCAGCGATGAAGGAGCTCATGGCGCCCGCTTCGTTGATGCCTTCTTCGAGGATCTGGCCCTTCTTGTCTTCCTTGTAGAACATCACCTGGTCTTTATCGACTGGCTCGTAGAGCTGGCCGACGGAGGAGTAGATGCCCAACTGACGGAACATGCCTTCCATACCGAAGGTACGGGCTTCGTCCGGGATGATTGGCACGATACGCGAGCCGATTTCCTTGTCCTTGACCAGCTGCGCGAGGATCCGCACGAAGGCCATGGTGGTGGAGATTTCACGGTCGCCCGAGCCGTCCAGGATTGCCTTGAGGGTATCCAGTGGCGGAGTCGGGATGTTGAAGCTCTTGGCGCGGCGCTGAGGCACGAAACCGCCCAGTGCAGTGCGACGCTCGCTGAGGTAGCGGGCTTCGGCGCTGTTTGGCTCCGGCTTGAAGAACGGCAGGTTCTCCAGCTCTTCGTCCTTGACCGGGATGTCGAAGCGGTCGCGGAACAACTTCAGGCTGTCGACATCGACTTTCTTGGTGTTGTGCGCAGTGTTCTTCGCTTCGCCGGCACCGGTGCCATAACCCTTGATGGTTTTGGCCAGGATGACGGTCGGTTGTTCTTTGTGGTTGACCGCTTCGTGGTATGCCGCGTAGACCTTGTACGGGTCGTGGCCGCCACGGTTGAGTTTCCAGATCTCGTCGTCGGACAGGTCTGCAACCATTGCCTTGAGTTCAGGCGTGTTGAAGAAGTGTTCACGTACGAACGCGCCGTCTTTGGCTTTGTAGTTCTGGTACTCGCCGTCGATGACTTCGTCCATGCGACGTTGCAGGATGCCGTCGACGTCCTTGGCCAGCAGTGGGTCCCAGAAACGGCCCCAGATGACTTTGGTCACGTTCCACTGAGCACCACGGAACACGCCTTCGAGTTCCTGGATGATCTTGCCGTTGCCGCGAACCGGGCCGTCGAGGCGCTGCAGGTTGCAGTTGATGACGAAGATCAGGTTGTCCAGCTTCTCGCGACCGGCCAGGGAGATGGCGCCCAGGGATTCCGGCTCGTCACACTCGCCGTCGCCCAGGAAGCACCAGACTTTCTGCTTGCCTTCAGGGATGAAGCCACGGGCTTCCAGGTACTTCATGAAGCGTGCCTGGTAGATCGCCTGGATCGGGCCCAGGCCCATGGATACCGTCGGGAACTGCCAGAAATCAGGCATCAGCCAAGGGTGCGGATAGGACGAGAGGCCCTGGCCGTCGACTTCCTGGCGGAAGTTGTTCATTTGTTCTTCCGTGATGCGGCCTTCCATGAACGCACGGGCGTAGACGCCTGGCGAGGTGTGGCCCTGGAAGTAGATCAGGTCGCCGCCATGTTCTTCGGTCGGGGCCTGGAAGAAGTAGTTGAAGCCGATGTCATACAGGGTTGCGCTGGAAGCGAAGCTGGAGATGTGACCGCCCAGGTCAGAATCTTTCAAGTTCGTGCGCATTACCATCGCCATGGCGTTCCAGCGTACCAGCGAGCGAATGCGGCGTTCCATGAACAGGTCGCCAGGCATGCGTGCTTCGTGGGTTACCGGGATGGTGTTGCGGTACGGCGTGGTGATGGCGTAGGGCAGTTGCGAGCCGCTGCGGGTCGCGAGTTCGCCCATACGGGTCATCAGGTAGTGAGCACGGTCTTCGCCTTCTTTGTCGAGAACCGATTCCAGGGCGTCCAGCCATTCCTGGGTTTCGACGGGATCGAGGTCTTGCATGGCTTGCTCCAGGGCGGAAAGGCTACCAGAATCGGTTGCCTGAAGTTTGCGACTGGCCTTGTGGGCAGACGACATAAATTCTTGGATGGCCGAAGGTTGCTTCGGCGTCCTGTAGTTTTACTACAAATCGTCGGCCATTTCAGCCTTTCGAATGTATATACGAGTAGTAAAACTACACAAGACTGAGCGGATTGCTCGGTCTAGCTGGCGAGCATAATCGTTATTGTTGATCTTTTGCGAACAAGAAAGGGTAGAGATTTGATGTTGACTGCCAAAAAAGAAAAATTTTCAGCTATTTCTAACCTTTGTTCGACAGTCCTTCACCGAGCGTGGTTCTTGCGTTCACAGCTACAAGCCCTTTACGCGCCGATCAAGGATAGACCATGAGCCTTCCAATGCAGGCCGAACTCCCGGCCATCCTGCTTCCATTTGCCAAGCGGGCCGAGCAGTCATTTCGTGACGCCGTGGCCGGATTGGACGGCGATAATGGCCTTTCTGAGTGGACGCCGCAACGTTGGGCTGACTTCGCCCGTGTGTGCGCCGCCAGTGATTTCGTCATTGAACAGAGTGTTCGTGACCCTTTGATGTTGCTCGAGCTGGTGGCCTGGGGCGAACTGGACCGCAGCTTTGCCCCCGGCGAGCTGTGCGGACAGATTGCGACGGCCGTGCAACAAGCCGAGACAGAAGACGAACTGGGCCGGGTTCTGCGCCGCCAGCGCACCCGCCAGCAGGTGCGGATCATCTGGCGCGACCTGACCCGACAGGCGGACCTGGTGCAAACCTGCCGTGATCTATCGGACATGGCCGACGCCAGCATCGACCAGGCCTATCAGTGGTTGTACCAGCGCCACTGCGTGTTGTTCGGCACACCCACGGGCCGTCGCAGCGGCGAACCGCAGCACATGGTCATCCTCGGCATGGGCAAGCTCGGCGCAGTGGAGCTGAACCTGTCGTCCGACATCGACCTGATCTTCGCCTACCCCGAAGGCGGCGACACGGTTGGCGTGAAGCGCTCGCTGGACAACCAGGAGTTCTTCATCCGCCTTGGTCAAAAACTGATCAAGGCCCTGGACCCGATGACCGTCGACGGCTTTGTGTTCCGGGTCGACATGCGCCTGCGACCTTACGGCTCGGCCGGGGCGCTGGTGCTCAGTTTCAACGCGCTGGAGCAGTACTACCAGGACCAGGGCCGCGACTGGGAACGCTACGCCATGATCAAGGCGCGGGTGGTGGCCGGTGACCAGGTGGCCGGTGCGCAACTGCTCGACATGCTGCGACCGTTTGTCTACCGGCGTTACCTGGACTTTTCCGCCATCGAAGCGCTGCGCACCATGAAGCAGCTGATCCAGCAGGAAGTGCGGCGCAAGGGCATGGCCGAGAACATCAAGCTGGGCTCGGGCGGCATCCGTGAAGTCGAATTTATCGCCCAGGCGTTCCAGCTGATCCACGGTGGCCGTGACCTGAGCCTGCAGCAGCGCCCACTGTTAAAAGTGCTGGGTACCCTGGAAGGCCAGGGTTACCTGCCGCCGGCGGTGGTCGCCGAGCTGCGCGATGGCTATGAATTCCTGCGCTACACCGAGCACGCGATCCAGGCGATCGCCGATCGCCAGACGCAGATGCTCCCGGATGGCACCGAAGACCAGGCGCGGATTGCCTTCATGCTGGGCTTTCCGGACTGGACCGCGTTTCATGAGCGCCTGATGTACTGGCGTGGCCGGGTGGACTGGCATTTCCGCCAGGTGATTGCCGATCCGGATGAAGAAGAGGGCGAAGAGAGCGAGTTGATGGTGGGCGGTGAGTGGTTGCCGTTGTGGGAAGAGTCCCAGGACGAGGAAGCCGCCTGCCGTCAGTTGCAGGAAGGCGGTTTTACCGACGCGCCCAAAGCCTTGAAAACCCTGGCCGGCCTGCGCAGCAGTCCGCAATTGCGTGCCATGCAGCGCCTGGGTCGCGAGCGTCTGGATGCATTTATCCCGCGCTTGCTGGCCCAGGCCGTTGAACATGCCAACCCGGACCTGGTACTGGAGCGCGTCCTGCCCTTGGTCGAAGCCGTCGCCCGGCGTTCCGCTTATCTGGTGTTGCTGACGGAAAACCCCGACGCCCTGCGTCGCCTTCTGACCCTGTGCGCCGCCAGCCCGTGGATTGCCGAGCAGATCACTCGCTTCCCGCTGCTGCTGGACGAACTGCTCAACGAAGGCCGCCTGTTCAAGCCGCCGCTGGCGCCGGAACTGGCCGCCGAATTGCGCGAGCGCCTGACGCGCATCCCCGAAGATGACCTTGAGCAGCAGATGGAGGCCCTACGGCACTTCAAGCTGGCCCACCGACTGCGGGTGGCCGCCTCGGAAATCGCCGGCAGCCTGCCGCTGATGAAAGTCAGCGACTACCTGACCTGGCTCGCCGAAGCCATCCTCGAACAAGTGCTGGCCCTGGCCTGGCGCCAGACGGTTGCCCGCTACGGCTCGCCGCAACGGGTGGACGGCACCTTGTGCGATCCTGGCTTCATCATTGTCGGTTATGGGAAAGTCGGCGGCATCGAATTGGGGCATGGTTCGGACCTGGACCTGGTGTTTATCCATGACGGTGACCCCCAGGCCGAAACCGACGGTGCCAAGCCGATCGACGGCGCGCAGTTCTTTACCCGGCTGGGGCAGCGAATCATTCATCTGCTGACCACCCAGACCAACTCGGGCCAGTTGTATGAAGTGGACATGCGCCTGCGGCCTTCGGGCGCATCCGGTTTGCTGGTGAGTTCCCTGGGCGCATTTGCGCGTTATCAGGAAAACGAAGCCTGGACCTGGGAGCACCAGGCGCTGGTGCGTGCGCGAGTGCTGGTAGGCAGTCAGGATGTGGGCCGTGCTTTCGAGCAGGTACGGGCGCAAGTGCTGGGCCGCGCGCAGGACCTGGACAAGCTGCGCCAGGAGGTCAGCGAGATGCGCGCCAAGATGCGCGACAACCTCGGCACCAAGTCCACGGCGGCGGGAACGGCGGCGAATGCCTTCGAACCCACGGCGTCGTTCGACCTCAAGCAGGACGCCGGAGGTATCGTCGATATTGAATTTATGGTGCAATACGCGGCTCTGGCGTGGTCTGCGCAACATCCATCGTTGCTGCGCTACACCGACAATATCCGCATTCTGGAAGGCCTGGAGCAGGTCGGGCTGATGCCCGCCGCCGATGCCCATTTGCTGCGCGAGGTGTATAAAGCCTACCGTTCCGCCGCTCACCGCCAGGCCCTGCAGAACGAGGCCGGTACGGTGGCCGGGGACCAGTTCGCTGACGAACGGCGCCAGGTGCAGCGAATCTGGCATGAACTGGGGTTAAGCTGAAACACTATATAAGGCGGGGAGGCATGAGCCTCCCCGTATCGTTTGTGGAAACTACATGAATATTCTGATCGTTGGGCCCAGTTGGGTCGGTGACATGGTGATGGCGCAGACACTGTTCCAGTGCCTCAAGCAACGTCATCCCGACTGCCAAATCGACGTGCTCGCCCCCGAGTGGAGCCGGCCGATCCTTGAGCGCATGCCCGAGGTGCGTCAGGCCTTGAGCTTCCCGCTCGGCCACGGCGCGCTGGAGCTGGCGACCCGTCGACGCATCGGCAAGTCCCTGGCCGGCCAGTACGATCAGGCGATCCTGTTGCCCAACTCGATGAAGTCGGCACTGGTGCCGTTCTTCGCCGGTATTGCCAAACGCACCGGCTGGCGTGGCGAGTTTCGCTATGGCCTGCTCAACGATGTGCGCAAGCTCGACAAGGCCCGTTACCCGCTGATGATCGAGCGCTTCATGGCCCTGGCCTACGCGTCGGGAGCCGAGTTGCCGACGCCTTATCCGCGCCCGAGCCTGCAAATCGACCCGGTCACCCGAGACGCCGCCCTGGCCAAGTTCGGCCTGGAGCTGGACCGTCCGGTGCTGGCGCTGTGCCCTGGCGCCGAGTTTGGCGAGTCCAAGCGCTGGCCTTCGGAGCATTACGCCAAGGTTGCGGAGATGAAGATTCGCGAGGGCTGGCAGGTCTGGTTGTTCGGCTCGAAAAACGATCATTCGGTGGGCGAGGATATTCGCCAGCGCTTGATCCCGGGGCTGCGCGAAGAGGCGGTCAACTTGAGCGGCGACACGTCCCTGGCCGAGGCCATCGACCTGCTGTCCTGTGCCGACTCGGTGGTGTCCAACGACTCCGGCCTGATGCACGTGGCCGCGGCGCTGAACCGCCCGCTGGTGGCAGTGTATGGCTCGACGTCTCCCGGCTTTACCCCACCGCTGGCCGACAAGGTCGAAGTGGTGCGCCTGGGCCTGGATTGCAGCCCGTGTTTTGATCGCACCTGCCGCTTCGGCCACTACAACTGCCTGCGCCAGTTGCTGCCGCAACTTGTCAGCGACGCGTTGCAGCGGTTGCAGGGCACTGTGGTCGAGGTTCGTTAAGTTGCGGGTTCTGGTAATCAAGACCTCATCCCTGGGCGATGTGATTCATGCCTTGCCGGCGTTGACCGACGCGGCGCGGGCGATCCCGGGCATCCGGTTTGACTGGGTGGTGGAAGAAGGCTTCGCCGAGATTCCCACCTGGCACCCGGCGGTGGACAAGGTGATCCCGGTGGCGATCCGCCGCTGGCGCAAGAACCTCTGGCAGACCTTCAAGAGTGGCGAATGGCGGCGCTTCAAGAAGAGCGTGCAGTCGACCAAATACGACCTGGTGATCGACGCCCAGGGCCTGCTGAAAAGTGCCTGGCTGACCCGCTACGTACGTGCCCCGGTGGTCGGTTTCGACAAACAGTCGGCTCGCGAGCCATTGGCGGCGCACTTCTATTCCCGACGCCTGGCCGTGGCCCGTGGGCAGCACGCGGTGGAGCGCTTGCGCCAGCTGTTTGCCGTCGCCCTCGGTTATGACCTGCCAAAAGGCCTGGGCGACTACGGCCTCAGTGTCGACAAGCTGCTGGGCCTGCCACCGAAAAAACCGTTTGTACTGCTGCTGCACGGCACCACCTGGGACACCAAGCACTGGCCGGAAGCCTACTGGCGCGACCTGGCCGAACGCATGGACCGCTTTGGCGTGGACGTGAAGCTGCCGTGGGGCAATGCCGCCGAAAAAGCCCGGGCTGAACGCCTGGCCCAGGGCCTGAAAAACGCCGAAGTGCTGCCCAGGCTGAACCTCGCGGGCGTGGCCCGGGTGCTGGCGGGTGCGAAGGCGTGTGTCGCGGTCGACACCGGCCTTGGCCACTTGGCCGCAGCGCTGGATGTGCCAACGATTTCCCTGTTCGGCCCTACCAATCCTGGCCTGACCGGGGCTTATGGCAAGGCGCAGATTCACCTGGCCAGCGACTTCCCGTGTGCGCCTTGCCTGCAAAAGAAATGCACTTATCAACCGACTGCCGAAGACCAGCGTCGGTTCGATCTCAAGCGCGAGTGGCCCCTGTGCTTCACTCGCCTGAACCCTGAGCGTGTCGCAACTCGTTTAAGCACGTTGTTACTGGCTGAGGAACACTGATGCAACTGGCTTTTGTCCTCTACAAATACTTCCCCTTTGGTGGCCTGCAGCGCGACTTCATGCGTATTGCCCTGGAGTGCCAGCAGCGCGGGCATCAGATTCGCGTCTATACGCTGATCTGGGAGGGTGACGTGCCGCCGGGCTTTGAAGTACTGGTGGCGCCGGTCAAGGCGCTGGTCAACCATCGGCGCAATGAAAAGCTCTACGCCTGGATCCAGGCCGACCTGGCCAAGCGCCCGGTCGACCGCGTGGTGGGCTTCAACAAGATGCCGGGGCTGGACCTGTACTTCGCCGCCGACGGCGTGTTCGAAGACAAGGCGCAGAACCTGCGCAACCCGATGTATCGCTGGTTCGGCCGGTACAAGCACTTTGCCGAATACGAGCGTGCAGTGTTCGACAAAGACGCCAAGACGCAGATCATGGTGCTGTCCGAACACCAGCAGCAGCTGT
The DNA here is from genome assembly GCF_000278565.1 of Pseudomonas sp. Ag1. NCBI lineage: Bacteria > Pseudomonadati > Pseudomonadota > Gammaproteobacteria > Pseudomonadales > Pseudomonadaceae > Pseudomonas > Pseudomonas sp. Ag1. Next base: position 222,352 of record NZ_AKVH01000112.1, on the reverse strand, counting down.
TCACCCAGTATTACGGGACCCAGGCCGAGCGTTTTCATTTGTTGCCGCCGGGCATCGCCCGCGACCGCCGCGCGCCGCCCAATGCTGCCGAGATCCGCGCCGAGTTTCGTCGCGAATTCGGCCTGGCCGACGATGATTTGCTGCTGGTGCAGATTGGCTCGGGCTTCAAGACCAAGGGCGTTGATCGCAGCCTCAAGGCCGTGGCCGCGCTGCCGTCGAGCCTGAAGAAACGCACCCGGCTATTTGTAATCGGCCAGGACGACCCCAAAGTATTCCAATTGCAGAGTGCTGCGCTGGGCCTGGGCGACCAGGTGCAGTTCTTCAAGGGCCGCAGCGACATCCCGCGCTTTCTGCTGGGCGCCGACCTGTTGATCCACCCCGCGTACAACGAGGCGGCCGGCATGGTGCTGATCGAAGCGGTGGTCGCCGGCCTCCCGGTGCTGGTGAGCAAGGTCTGCGGCTACGCGTTTTACATCGACAAGGCCCAGAATGGCCGGGTGTTGGACGAACCGTTCGAGCAGGCCCAACTCAACCAGTACCTGGTCGACATGCTCGACGATCCACAAGCGCGCGCGGCCTGGAGCCGCAATGGTCTGGCCTTCGCAGAGACGGCCGACCTCTATAGCATGCCGCAGTACGCTGCGGACCTGATTCTGGCGGAGCCAAACCGATGAAGTTGATTCTTGCCGAACCGTTCAAGACCCTGTGGGCCGGACGCGATGCGTTCGCCGAAGTCGAGAAGCTGGACGGCCAGGTGTTTCGTGAGCTGGCCGCGCGCCGTACCCTGCGTACGGAAGTGGAAGGCCGCCATTATTTTGTAAAGATCCACCGGGGAATTGGCTGGGGTGAAATCCTCAAGAACCTGATCACGGCCAAGTTGCCTGTCTTGGGCGCGGGCCAGGAGTGGGACGCGATCCAGCGTCTGCGGGAACTCGGCGTGCCCACCATGACCGGCGTGGCCTTTGGTGAAAAGGGCAGCAACCCGGCCGACCAGCACTCGTTCATCGTCACTGAAGAGCTGGCGCCTATCGTCAGCCTTGAAGACCTGACCATGGACTGGGTCAAACAGCCGCCCGTGCCGGCGATTCGGCATGCCTTGACCGTTGAGCTTGCGCGCACCCTGGGCACGATGCACCGGGGGGGCGTGAACCATCGTGATTGCTACCTGTGCCACTTCCTGTTGCACACCGACCAACCGGTTACCGTGCACAACATCAAGCTCTCGGTGATCGACCTGCACCGTGCCCAGGTGCGTTCGAAGATTCCCCGGCGCTGGCGTGACAAGGACCTGGCGGGGCTTTACTACTCCGCCCTGGAGATCGGTTTGACCCGGCGCGACAAACTGCGGTTTCTCAAGGCGTACTTCCAGCAACCCTTGCGCCAGATCCTGGGCGAGCAAAGCGCGCTGCTGTCGGCGTTGGAACGCATGGCCGCCAAGCTTTACGCACGCAAGCAACGATACGGGGATGCGCTCTGATGGCGGGTTGGAACCTGGAACCCGCTTACGCCGCCCTGGCGGATGACTTTGGTAGCCTGGAAGCCGTGTTCGCCCTGCAAGGCGAGCGGCTGACCCGCGATCCGTTGTCCGAAGTGATTCGCGTGGAGCGCGGCGGGGTCAACTATTACGTCAAGCGCTACGTCGGTGCAGGCAAGGGGTTGCGCCGCTATCTGGGCAAGCCACGAGTCAAGTCCGAATGGCAGAACCTCAAGCGCTTCGCCAAGTGGGGCATACCCACCGCCGATGTGATCGCCTGGGGTCTGGAGCGTAAAGGCCTGGCGTATCACCGCGGGGCGATGATCACGCGCGAGCTGCCGAAGACCGAAGACTTGTCGGCATTGGCCGAGCGCAATGACCCGCAACTGTCAGACCCGGTGTGGGTCAACAAGATCAGTCGCCAGCTCGCTGAATACACGCGGACCATGCACGACCACCGGTTTACCCACAACGATTTGAAGTGGCGCAACTTGTTGGTGGACGACCAGCAAACCCTGTACCTGATTGATTGCCCCAATGGCGATTTCTGGCGCGGGTTCTGGCTCAAGTACCGCATTACCAAGGACTTGGCCTGCCTGGACAAAGTCGCCAAGTATCACTTGTCGGCTACCCAGCGCCTGCGCTTCTACATGCAATACCGTCAGCGCAAACACTTGAGTGCGGCGGACAAACAGCGAATTCGCCACGTGGTGAAGTTTTTCGAGGGGCGAGAATGAGTGATTTCCTGGCGGCCGAAGATCGAGCATTGCTTGAGCGCAACGGCCTCGGCACTTTCGACGCGCTGTGGGCCAAGCAACTGGATGCGGTGGACGAGCCCAATACCAGCCGTGGCGGCTGGAGCAGCGTGTTTCGCCTCGAACTCGAAGGCCAGGGCTACTACCTCAAGCGCCAGAGCAACTACCTGACGCGCACTTTGCACCGCCCGTTTGGCGAGCCGAGTTTTGCCCGCGAATTTCGTAATATCAGCCGCTATCGGCAATTGGGTATTCCGGCATTGCAGGCGGCGTTTTTCGGTGAGCGCAAAGTGGCCGGAGAGCATCGGGCGATGTTGCTGACCCGGGCGCTGGATGGTTGGAATGACCTGGATTCATTGCTGGAGCAATGGTCTGAGTTGAGCGACGTGCAGCAGCGGGCAATCCTGCTGGCCTGCGGTCAGCTTGCTCGTCAGTTGCACAGCGTGGGCCAGGTGCATGGCTGTTTTTATCCCAAGCATATTTTCCTGCAAGCCACCGGCGACGGGTATGCGGCACAGTTGATCGACCTGGAGAAAACCCGCCCGCTGCTGTTCGGCTGGCGTGACCGGGTCAAGGACCTGGAGCCGCTGCTGCGCCGTGCGCCGCAATGGTCTGACGATCAGGTTCGCCAGCTGTTGGCGGCCTACCTGGACCAGCCGCAGGACAGCGCATTGGTTGCCACCTGGCACCAGCGCCTGGCGGCCCGGCGCAGTCACAAGGAGAACCGCTGATGCGTTTGTCCGAACTGAAAAATGCCGGCCGCACGCCAAGCCTGCCCCTGAGCATCGAACTGGCAGACGCTGCCGGGCCTGGGCAGTTGCAACTGCTGAGCCTGCTGCGGGTATTGCCGGGCCAGCGTTATGTCGGCGCAGCTGTGTGGCGCGGGCGCCCGGTGCTGGCCAAATTGTTGGTGGGCAGCAAGGCGGCGCGGCATTTTCAGCGTGAACTCAAGGGCGTGCGGCTGTTGGCCGAACAAGGCCTGACCACACCGCTGTTGCTGGCCGATGGTCTGCAAGAGGGTGAGGGCGGTTGGCTGCTGTTCGAGTTTCTTGAAGGCGCCGACAGCCTGGCTGATGCGTGGCAGGCTGTTGAACACCTGCCGCCGCTGGCTGACCAGCAGCAAGCGGTGCTCGCCGAAGCGCTGGGTGCGATTGCGCAGATGCACGCCAAGGGCCTGTGGCAGGAAGACCTGCACCTGGACAACCTGCTGCGTCAGGACGGCAAACTGTATTTGATCGACGGCGCCGGGATCTGTGTCGAAGAGGCGGGCAAACCGCTGTCGCGCAACCGGGTCCTGGAAAACCTTGGGGTGTTTTTCGCGCAGTTGCCGAAAAACCTCGAGCCGTTTACCGAAGAGTTGCTGGTGTATTACCTGCTGAGCAATGGCGAACACGCGTTGCCGCTCGAAGCGTTGCAGAAGCAGGTACGCAAGGTCAGCGTCTGGCGCTTGAAGGATTTCCTGAGCAAGGTTGGCCGGGAGTGCACGCTGTTCAGCGTCGTGCGCGGGCCGTTCGCTCTGCGCGCGACTCGTCGTGAGGAAGAAGCGGCGATGCTGCCGGTGCTGGCGCAGGCCGATGCGCTGCTCGACCAGGGCCACCTGTATAAAACCGGTGGGGCGGCCAGTGTCGCCAAGGTCGAGGTGGCCGGTCGACCACTCGTGATCAAGCGCTACAACATCAAGGGTTTTGCCCATTGGCTCAAGCGCTTCTGGCGCCCGAGCCGGGCCTGGCATTCGTGGCGCGAAGGCAATCGCTTGGCGTTCCTCGGCATCGCCACGCCCAAGCCGCTGGCGTTGCTGGAAAAGCGCTTCCTGTGGCTGCGCAGCCGCGCGTATCTGGTGACCGAGTACCTGCCGGGGCCGGACATCATCGAGCGGTTCGCGCCGTATGTTGAGAGTGGCGAGGCACCCGAGGCCGAATTGCAGGCCCTGGATTATTTGTTCGCAGAGTTGATCCGCGAGCGCATCAGCCATGGGGATTTCAAGGGGCATAACCTGTTCTGGCACACGGATCGCTGGGCGCTGATCGACCTGGATTCGATGTGTCAGCACACGTCCTTGAGCAGCTTCGCTCCGGCATATGCCAGGGATCGGGCAAGGTTTATGCGTAACTGGCCTGAGAGCAGTGCGTTGTATCGGGTGATTGATCAGCGGTTGCCAAAGGCAGTGGGCTAGGGGTTTAGGGCCGCTGCGCGGCCCAACGGGAGCAAGCTCCCTCGCCACAAGTTCGATGGTCAGTTTCTAAAATGTGTACTCGGCGCCTGCGCCGGCGTACCAGGAGCGTCCCGGCGCTGCTTCGTAATAGCGGCCGTTGCCGTCTCCGACAATCACCGACCCCACATATTGGCGATCCAGCAAGTTATCCAGGCGCAGGGTCTGGTGGAACGTCCAGTGCTCCACCTTCTGCTCAAAGCGTGCACGCCAGTTGAACACGCTGTAGCCCGGTGCCGCGTGTTGCTGGTTGGTGTCTTCGACGTAGACCTTGCTGCGGTACATGCCTTCCACGGCGGTGCTGACCCAGTCCCGGGGTTTCCAGTTGAGCTCTGCGAATAGTGTGGTTTGTGGCACACCGGGGAGGTAGTTGCCTTTGTCCACCGGTTTGCCGCCGCCAATGAAGTCGCTGTCGTAGGTGGCTTGCAGGCGGGTGTAGGCGATGTTGGTGCTCCACTGCTCGCTGAGCTGGCTTTCGATGCCCAGTTCGAAGCCGCGGCGCAGGGTGCGGCCGGCGTTCTGGTAGCTGGTGCGGCCGCCGATCGATTGGTCCACCACCAGCTCGTCCTCGGTGGTGATCTGGAAGACAGCGGCGTTGACCCGGGTGTCGTTCAACTGTGCCTTCACGCCCACTTCATACTGCGTGCTTTCCGACGGCTTCAGGCCGAAGTTGAACCCTTCGATGTTGCCCGGCGCGTACGCCAGTTCCGCCTGGGTTGGCGTCTCGAACCCCTTGCCGGCACTGACGTAGCCGTGCAGGTCGGGCGTGAAGGCGTACATCACGCTCACGGACGGTGTGTTCTTCTGATAGGTCTTGTTGCCGCTGGAGTCGCCGTTGCTCAGGAACTGGTCGTCGACATCCAGTTCCATGGTGCTGTGGCGTACCCCGGCTTGCAGGGTCCAGCGATTGATGGCCCAGTTGGCCTGGATGTAGGGGTCGAGGCTGCGGGCGGTGTCGATTTCATCCCGGCGCAACTGGCCTTTTACGCCAAGGGTGTTGCCGCTGTAATTCTGGTAGCCGTGGCGGCTGTCTTCGCTCTGGTCGAAATCCAGGCCGGTGATGATCATCAGCTCGCCCGGCACGCTGTCGACCGGTTGCATCCAGCGCACGGAGCCGCCGTAGAACTTGCGGTCGAACTGCACCACGCCGCCGCCGCGTTCGTTGGCGGGCGTTCCCTTGGGAATCGACAGGTACTGAATCACGCTCCGTCGCCCGGTATAGGCATTCACCTGCAGTGTGGCGTCACCGAAATACCGCTCGTAATTCATCCCCAGTTGCTGGTGGTCGATGCTTTTGCGGGTGTTGTACAGCTCGGCGGCGCTGCTGACCGAGCGCGGGTCAGCCTTGTACGCATCCCACGCCTGCCCCAGCGGATCCTGCGTGCCGTTCTGTTCCAGGCTGCTGTAGATCAGCGCCAGTTTGCTGTCTTCATCGGGCTCGAAATTGAGCTTGGCAAAGGTCTGGTCGCGGCGGGCGCTGCTGTGGTCGCGATAACCGTCGGTGTCCATGCGCGAGGCGTCCAGCACGAAGCCTGCGCCGTCTGCCGCGCCTTCGGCGGTGAGGTGGTTCTTGCTCAGGCCGTCACTGCCCACCAGCGTCTCGGCACCGATGCGCGGCGGGCCTTCGCCGTTGCGGGAGAACATCTGGATCACGCCGCCGGCATTGCTGCCATACAGCGTGGCGGCCGGGCCGCGCAGGACTTCGATGCGCTCGGCGGTGTCGAGGTTGAACGTCGCCGCCTGGCCCTGACCGTCCGGGGTGCTGGCGGGTATGCCGTCGGCGATCAGCTTGATACCGCGCACACCAAATGCCGAGCGGGCACCGAAGCCACGGGAGGAAATCTGCAAGTCCTGGGCGTAGTTCTGGCGATTTTGAACCACCAGGCCGGGCACGCGGGACAGTGCCTCTGAAGCATTGATGCCCAGTTGGCCATCGCTGATTTGCTCACGGCTGATGCTGTCCACCGAATACGGCAGGTCAAACGACGGGCTGGCACTGCGCGAACCGGTGACCACGCTGGGGTCCAGGACCAGTGGCGCTTCATCGGCCTGGGCGCTGCTGTACAGGCCAAGCAGTCCGGGAAGCAGCATCGCAAATCGAGTGGGTACAACAACTTTCATGAGTAAACCAGCATCCATGGCGCACAAAAGTGCGCGAGTTTAACGATTCAGCCAGCTTTTGCCATTTCGGAATCTTCTTACATGGCGCGGCGGTGCGTGGGGTCTGGGTCGCCAACAGGGCCGATGTTAGCGTTGCTGGCCATTCAGAGGGCTTGCCATGACGCTAAAAATGATTGCTGCGCTAAGCATTGGAATCCTTGTGTTGAGCGGCTGCGGAACGGCCAATACGCTGTTGCGTGAAGACGCGGCGGCGGCACGTGAACTCAGGAAGCAAAAAACCTACTGCCAGTCGATTCCCCGTGTCTACAGCGGGGTTGCCTTTGATTTCTGCCTGCTGCACGCCGCGCCGGACCTCACTGGCGTGCTGATGCCATTCGTTCTATTGGATATAACGGTCTCGGGCATTGTTGATACAGTGGTCCTGCCCTATACGGTCTACAAGCAAGGTACCGATGGCAACATCAGTATCTATTGGCGCCCGGGTTCATAAACGGATCCGGCAAGGTTGTATGGGGCAGGGATGAATGCCCACACTTATGCCAAATGGAGTTGTCCGTGAGTCTTGCAACCAGAGTCCTTCTCGCCGCTGTACTGGTATCCACCACCGGTTGCGGCACCATCAACACGGTGTTTCGCCCGGACGCCGTTGCCAGTCAGAACCTCAAGGAATCGCGCAGTTATTGTGAAAACGTGCCGCGTATCTACAGTGGGGTGATCTATGGTTTCTGCACCTTGAACGGCGCGCCCGACACCACCAAAGAGCACACGCGCGATGCCTCCGGCTCCCTGCCGATCTTCGCCGCCGAGCTCGTGGCCTCCGGCTTGCTCGACACCCTTGTGCTGCCCTACACGGTCTACCGCCAGAACAGGGACGGCAGCATCGAGATTTTCCGCTAGGCCTGCAGTGACAACCGGTCGCCACAATCCCTAGATCATCCCGCGCCGTGTTTACGCTATAATCCCGCCCTTTAGCTGTTTCTCGCCCAGGCGGGGAGCACACTTTTTTCAGGCGTGACGCGCCTGCATGCAGACTAAAAGAGGCTAGACCCCTGTGGCATTGACGATTCTTGGCCTGTCCGGCGCCCTTAGCCATGATCCTTCCGCAGCCTTGTACATCGACGGCAAGCTGATCGCGGCCGCCGAAGAAGAGCGCTTCGTGCGCGACAAACATGCAAAGAACCGCATGCCCTACGAATCGGCGAAGTTCTGCCTGGAACAAGCCGGTATCAAGCCTTCCGACGTTGATGTGGTGGCGATTCCGTTCGCCCCCATCAGCCTGTTCGGCGAGGCCCGCTGGCACTACGCCAAGCGTTACTGGTACGCCCCGGACCGCGCCCTCGACGCGATCCTGATGGGCAACCGTCGCTACAAGCGCTATCGCAACAAGATCGTCTGGTGCCTGGAGCAACTGGGCTTCGATCCGAAGAAAATCAAGATCGAACCGGTTGAACACCATCTGGCTCACGCCTCCAGTGCCTACCACTGCTCGGGCTTCCAGGAGAAGACCGCGATCCTCGGGATCGACGGCAAGGGCGAGTACGCCACCACCTTCTTCGGCTACGGCGAAAACGGCAAGATCCACAAGATCAAGGAATTCTACGATCCGGACTCCCTCGGCGGCCTGTATGGCGCGATCACCGAGTTCCTCGGTTTCGAGATGCTCGACGGTGAGTTCAAGGTCATGGGCATGGCGCCGTATGGCGATGCCAGCAAGTACGATTTCTCGCGCCTGGCCTCCTTTGAAAACGGCGAGCTGGTGATCAACACCGACTACGCCAACGTCATCGGCCTGCGCCGCTACAAAGAGAAGGGCAAGGGTTTCTACTTCTCGCCAAAACTGATCGAGTGGCTGGGTCCGAAGCGCGAAGGCGATATCGCCGACGAGCCGTACATCCACTACGCGGCCAGCATGCAGGCGCTGTTCGAGAAGCTGGCGTTGCAGATGATCGACCATTACCTGGGCGACATCCTCAAAGACACCGGCAAGCTGGCCTTCGCCGGCGGCTGTGCGCTGAACGTCAAGCTGAACCAGAAGATCATTGCCCGCGACGACGTCAAGGAGCTGTTCGTGCAGCCGGCGTCCGGCGATGCCGGTACCGCGGTCGGTGCGGCGGCCTACGTGTCCCACGCCCGTGGTGTGCCGGTGGAGAAGATGGAACACGTCTATCTCGGCCCGTCCTACAGCAACGAAGACGTGATCGCGGCGTGCGCCAAGCACGAGAGCAAGCCGGTCTGGCGCAAGATTGAAAACATGCCCAAGCGCATCGCCAGGATCATGGTCGACGGCAACCCGGTGGCCTGGTTCCAGGGCCGCATGGAGTTTGGCCCGCGTGCCCTGGGCGGTCGTTCGATCATCGGTTGCCCAAGCGCCACCGGCGTGGCTGACCGGATCAACCACCAGATCAAGTTCCGCGAGCGCTGGAGGCCTTTCTGCCCGTCGATGCTCGACACCGTTGCGCCACAGATGATCAAGGTCGATCACCCGGCGCCGTTCATGACCTTCACTTTTGAAGTGTCGGAAGAGTGGAAAACCCGCGTGCCGGAAGTGGTCCATGAAGATGGTACCTCCCGTGCCCAGGTGCTCAAGCGCGAATACAACCCGCGCTACTACGACATGATGAAAGAACTGGAAGTACTGACCGGCAATGGTGTGTCGCTGAACACCTCGCTCAACCGTCGTGGCGAAGCGATGATCTGCTCGCCGACCGACGCGCTGAACATGTTCTTCGGTTCCGACCTGCAGTACCTGATCATGGAAGACATCCTCGTGGTCAAGGACGGCGTGGACCCTTATGACGCCGTGGTCTAAATGCTGAACCGCTTCCAGGGCTGGCGTGAACGTGGCTGGACGCCTGTCGAGGCCGAGGTTTACGCCCAGGCCTGGCAGCGTTTTGGCGGCAGCGTGGCGACTCATCCGCAGATCGTCGAGCGGCTGGCGCACCTGGCGCAGATTCCGGTGCGCTACCTGGGCTGGGAGCAGGACGGTGAGCTGAAGGGCGCAATTGCTACCTGGGGGCGCGACCTGGCCCTGTCCAAGGACGTGCTCAAGCGCAAAGGCAAAAAAGGCCTGTTTGATCTGGGTAACGCCGAGATCATCCTGCCGATTGCCGCCGATGCGCAGGTGCCGTTGCGCCATCGCGCGCGCTATCTCTCTGCACTGAATGAAGGGCGCGTGAGCACCCTCAAGCCCCAGGCCGAGCAGTTGGCCATGGCGCGCACACCGGAAGAGTTGTCGAAGAAGTTTCGCTACAACCAGCGCCGTGAATTGCGTTTGCTGGAAGAGGCGGGCGGCGTGGTGCGGGCGGTCGGCGAGTTTTCCAGCAGCGAACTGGCGGCGATTTACTGCGACCTGTTCCAGCGGCGCTGGGGCTTCCCGGCCGCAGGTGCCGAGCGTTTGGCCGAGGTGCTGGAGTTGCTCAAGGAATTCCTGTTCGGCTCGGTGCTGTTTCTCAATGACGCTGCGATTGCCGTGCAACTGGTGTATCAGGTGCAGGCGCCGCAGTGGGTCAGCGCCGAATACGTCAACGGCGGTGTCGACCCTGAAACCAAGGCGTTCAGCCCCGGCAGCGTGCTGAGTTTCCTCAATACCCAAAGTGCCTGGGAGCAAGCGCGGGCGAGCGACAAGCCGCTGCGTTTCTCCTTCGGGCGTTCCGACCGTGAATACAAGGAGCGCTGGTGCAACCCGGTGCCGGTGTTCAGCGTATGAGTCGCAAACAGCAATTGCTCAAGCAGCACCGGCGCAACAAGCGTATTGCGCTGTTGGTGGGCCTGTTGCTATTGGTGGCTGTCGGTGTGCTGGTGGCCTGGTGGTTGCCGCTGGTGCTGGCCGTGGTGCTGTGGGCCGCGCATGAGGCCTGGTTTGCCGATCATCTGTTCTACTCGCCTAAAGACGACTATGAGTACGCGTTTCCTGAAGGGAGCGAGTGCACGGGCCTGCGTCTTGAAGCCGGGCGCCTGCTGTTGGACACGCCTCTGGTGGGCGATGAAACCCTGATCGTCGGGATTGAACTCAAAAGCTCTTGGCTCGGGCGTTTTCTCGACCCGGCGGTGGACGTGTCGGGCCTGGATGCACCCGACCGGCAAGTCTTCGAGCGTGGTCTTTCAGGCCGGCGTTACCTCAACCTGACGGGCATGGGCGAAGCACTCGCCGGCGGTAAGCTGCGCTTGCGCGGGCGCTTCTGCCGGATCAAGGGGCAGCCGACGCTCTGGTTGTTCCGCCAGCCGGACTACCGTCGCCAACGGGTGATGGTCATCGCGCCCCATGCCGACGATGCCGAATTGGCCGCTTTCAGCCTGTACAGCCAAGCCGACGAGAGCTGGATCGTCACCCTGACGGCGGGCGAAATCGAAGCCGATCACTATCAGCAGATGGGCATGCCCAAGGCCGATGCCGCACGACTCAAAGGCCGCCTGCGTGCCTGGGACAGCGTCACCGTGCCGCGTTGGGCGGGCGTTCCCGAAGCGCAGTGCGTGCAGTTGGGGTACTTCTGCATGCAGCTTGCAGCGATGCAGGCCGCACCGGATCAGCCCCAGGCTTCCCGGGAAGCTCAGTTGGACGATACGCGGCTGTTTCGCCAGTTCAATGCCCTGGCCTTGCCCGGGGATGTGGACGGCGCCCCGACCTGGAATAACCTGATTGCCGACCTGCGGGCATTGCTGCTCAAGGCGCGCCCGCAGGTGATCGTGTTGCCAACGCCGTTGCTGGATCCGCACCCGGATCACATCTGCGCCCACGCCGCGATTCTCGAAGCCTTGCAAGGCCTGGAGTGGCAACCGGGCACGTTGCTCGGCTACGCCAACCACCTGCATGATAACGATCGTTGGCCCATGGGGGATTCGGGCGCTGGCGTGGCCTTGCCGCCGCGTTTTGATGCCTCCCGTGAACTTGTGCCTTGCAGCTTGCCGCTGACGCTCAGCCAGCAGCAGGACAAGGCCATGGCCCTGGGCATGATGCACGACTTGCAGCCGCGGGCGCCGTTCAAGCGCCGCGTGCGCAGGTGGTTGCAGCAATTACTGGCGGGCCGTAGTCCATCGCCTTACGGAGAGAATGAGTTCTTCCGCAAGGCGGTGCGCCGTCATGAGTTGCTCTGGGTGTTGAAGCAGGATTGAGACCTTATTGAAGGCAGGCTTGCAGCGCCTGCCGCCCCTTTTCGCCGGGCTGCGCGCCCGCAGCCAGATTGCAGCATGGAGAGTTATGAAACCTCGTTTCAAGGTTTTGCAGTTACAGCCGGACTACAACGTCAAGACCCACGACTTCGCCGACCTCGGCGAGCAGATCGTCAAGGCCTTGCCGGCTGAACGTTTCGAGGTCACATCCGGGTTCCTCAGCGGCCGCCCGCTGCCCGGCCAGCCCCTGAGCGTGGCTGAGCACTCCCATTATTTCGAGTTGCCGGAAAAGTCCCTCAAGGGCATTCGTTTCGGTGCGATGTGGCAGATCTATAAATATTGCCGCGAGCAGAAATTCGACGTGGTCATCTGTAACCGCTTCAAGTCGGTGAACATGATGCTGTCGCTCAACCGCTGGTTGAAGATTCCCCTGTGCATCGGCATCTCCCACGGTTTTGGCGAGTACGCCCGGGGCTACCGCCGGCGGCAGACGCAGAAGTGGGTCAGCCCGGCGTGGCGATTCGTCGGGGTGTCGGCAGCGGTCAGGGATTACCTGGTGGACCTCAACTGCGGGTTCACCCGCGAAAACACCACCTTTGTCACCAATGCCATCGACATCCCCCAGGCCGAAGCCTTGCAGTTGCCACGGGATGAAGCGCGCAAGGCCCTGGGCTTGCCGCTGGATGCACGGATGATTGGCGCCCTGGGCCGCCTGGTGCCGATCAAGGGCCACACCCATTTGTTGCAAGCGTTCGCCACCCTCAAGGACAAATACCCTGAGGCCCAGGTGGGGATCATCGGCTCCGGCCGCGCCGAAGCAGACCTGCGCGCCGATATCGAGCGCCTGGGCCTGACCGGCCGTGCGCACCTGCTGGGCTTTCGCGAAGATGGCATGAAGTATGTGCGCGGTTTCGACATCTGGACCATGCCGTCGTTGTTCGAAGGCCTGGGCCTGGCGCTGCTGGAAGGCATGAGCGGCCATCTGCCGGTCATCGCCTCCAATGGCCCGGCGATGCTGCCGTTGGTGCAAGGTGCCGGCGGCCTCTCCCATGATCCGGGCAATGTCGAGCAGTTGGCGGCAGCACTGGACACTTACCTGGCGCTGAGCGACGAAGAGCTGCGTGCCAAGGGTGAGCAAGTGTTCCGCTACCTGGAAGAAAACCACACCCTGGACGAGTTCCGGCACAAGTATTTGAACCTGATCGAAACCGGTCTGCGTGAAGTAGGTAAAGCATGAGTCTGCAGCAACCCCTGGTCACTGTGATCATCGCCTCCTACAACCACGGGCCGTACATCGAGCAGAGCATTCTCAGTGTGCTCGGCCAGACCTACCCCAACATCGAGTTGCTGGTGGTAGACGATGGCTCCAGGGATGACAGCGTGGAGCGCATCCAGCGCTTGCAGGCCGAACACGGGTTTGATTTCCAGGTGCAGCAGAACCAGGGCCTGACCAATACCCTGAACGGTGCCATCGCCCGCGCCAAAGGCAGCCTGATCGCGCCATTCGGCTCCGATGACATCATGCTGCCCGAGCGCATCGCCACCCAGGTTGCCTACATGGAAGGCAAGCCGAAGGTGGGCATTTGCGCCGGCAATATCGAGTTGATTGATGGGGACGGCAAGCCATACCCGGAGAAGAAGCAGCGCCGCGACTTGCCGTTTCGCAGCCTGGATTTCGATGACCTGTTCCTCGATCGCAAGCCCTTTCCGCCGGCACCGACGCTGATGATCCGTCGGCAGGCGCTGGAAGAGGTCGGAGGGTTCGATCCGCTGATTCCGCTGGAAGACTTGCTGATCGAATTGAAGATCACCCACGCCGGGTACACCATCGACGTGTTGAGCGTGGTGATGGCGCGCTATCGCCAGCACGCGACCAATACCTACAAGAATCACCGCTACATGATCCAGAACATCCTCAAGACCTACGGGTTGTTCAGCGATCATCCCGCCTACGATCAGGTTCGCTACAACTTCCTGAACTCGATGTTCCTCAAGACCGCCGACCGTGACCGCCCACTGGCGCGGGAGATCCTCAAGCAGATTCCGTTGAAGTTCTGGGGTCGCAAGACCTTGCGTGGGTTGGTGCGGCTGTACCTGGCGCCGCAGCGCAGCTCATAGGGCTTCGGCCGGGCCATTGCGTTCACCGCAATGGCCCGGGGCCTGCAACCCCGGCGCTTCAAACCATCACTTGGCCGGGTTCGCTACCTGCGCAACCGGACGATTGAGCCTGGACACCTGGTCACGGATCTTCGCCGTGGCGCTTGGCGATGCTGCCGAAGCGTAGCCAGCGGCGAGTTGTTCAAAGTGGGTTTCGAACAACCAGTTGCGGTCCTGGGGATAACGCTGCATGTGCCGCAGGTTGCGCTGGCGCAGGGCGTTACGCAGCGGCGATGGGTAGATGCGCATGTCTGCCACGTCAATCAGGCCGAACTCGCCATCATCCATCAAAAGTACGTTGCCCAGGTGCAGGGAGCGGAAGTACACGCCGCGCTCGTGGAGCTGGGCCATGAACCGGCCGAAACGTTCGATCAGCGATTCCCGCAGGCTGCTGTCCAGGCTTTGCAGGGCCTGGCGCAGGGTCAGGCCGGGCAGCGGCTGATAACGTACGGCGCTGCTCGCATCCTTTAACTGATAGAGATTGAGGATGACCGGTGATGGAATCCCCAATGCACGCAGTTGCTCGCTGTTGCTGGCAAAGCGCTCTGAATAGGGATTGAAGCTGCCTGAGGTGTACCAGCGACGAGGGCGGAACAGCTTGAGGAAGCTGCCATCCTCCAGGCGCAGGACCTTGGGCCCCAGGCCATCGGCTTCGATCACGTGGGCGTTGGCGCACAGCTGTTCGAAGTCTTGCGATTTCAGGCGTTGAACCGGCATGCGCAGCAGGCTGCGGCGACGCTGGGCGATGCTCAGGCCGGCGATCAGTGCCAGCGGGATCCACAGCAGGAACCAGTGCTCTTTTGGTCGCGAGAGAATGCCGCCGCCTTCGGTCAGGCCGGCACCGATGCCATAGGCCAGCAGGGAGGAGGCCAGGATGAACAATGGCTGCGCACGTTCCTTGAGGCTTTTGTACAGGCCCCAGCCGAGCATGAATATCCACGGGATGAAGCCGATGATGCCGACGTAATAGAGCACGCCGAGGGCAAAGCTGTGGGGTTCGCGCAGTTGATTGCCGTCGGCGAGTGTCAGGTACAACTCTGAGTCGTAGCTGTGGCCGATCCAGGGGTGTTCGGCAATACGCTCAAGCGACATGCTCCAGAGTTCGAAGCGGGACGAGCTGCCACGATTGGTGATCAGTTCGGGATAGAGCAGCAGCAGCGCCGCGGCCCCCAGCGCCATACAGGCGATCAGCAGGGCCGAGCGCCGATTGCGAGTGATGAAACTTAGCCAGAGCACGGCAAGGAGCAGGGCAACCAGCGGCGTTCTCGAGCCGGTGGCCATCACTGCAGCGCCCATGATTGCCAGTGCCGGAACGCTGAACCAGAGTACGTGCGCACGCTTGGTGGTCATGCATACGTACAGCCAGTAAATGCAGAAGAAACCGAATACGTGAGAGCTCAACAGCGGATTATCAAGAGCGCCACGCCCGCCGATCATTCGCGAGCCATCCGAGAGGTGGGGAGCAAAAGCCACCAGGCTGCAGGCGCTCGATATCAGCGCAATCAGCGCGGCACAGAAGAAGATCGGCTTGAACAGTTCGCTGCGGTAATGCAGCAACAGTCCTAAGCCGACAAACAACGTGAAGGTATTCGGTGGCCGCTTGAACAGGTCGGAGTCTGTCGTGGCCTCAGGGCTCCAGAGCAGGCTGGTGAGCGCCCAGCCCGAGAAAACCAGGAAGGCAATCGCCAGCGGCTCGCGCAATACCTGCTTGAATTCCGTCGGGCGCAGGCACAGCAGCAACAGTGTCGGCGCTGCGAACAGCAGGTAGTAGAACCTGTGCAGCACGTTTCGATTGGTGACGAAGAACAGCGAACTCAGGAGCAACAACAAGCCGATGGGCAGAATCCACAAACAGAGGAAGTCGAAAACGCGATTTGAGCCATAGGTAAGGCGCTTGGAGTGCATACAGAAAAGCCGTTCCAGAATAAAGAAAGCCGACCATACTAAAGTAGTGGCTATATAATGTCGTCCGTTGGATCCAACGGGGCTGCGGTTGTGCCGCGTGCAAGTACAACAGAGAAGCTGTGCTAAAGTCAGCCTCCTTTTTCAAAACCGCCGCGTGATATGACCGACTCCAGTCCGAGCGCAAGCCCTTCGAGCTTGAAAATATACTTCCGCCTGCTCAGCTACGTTAAGCCCTATGCCGGCTTGTTCGCGCTGAGTATCGTCGGCTTTCTGATTTTCGCTTCGACCCAGCCGATGCTGGGCTACATCCTCAAGTACTTTGTCGATGGCCTGTCCAACCCTGAAGCGGTGTTGTTCCCCACGGTGCCTTTCCTGCGTGACCTGCAACTGCTGCAGGCCGTGCCGTTGCTGATCATCCTGATCGCCGCGTGGCAGGGCCTCGGTTCGTTCCTGGGCAACTACCTGCTGGCCAAGGTTTCCCTGGGCCTGGTCCACGACCTGCGGGTGCAGTTGTTCAACAACCTGCTGACCCTGCCGAACCGCTATTTCGACAATCACAACTCCGGGCACCTGATCTCCCGCATCACCTTCAACGTGACCATGGTCACCGGTGCTGCGACCGATGCCATCAAGGTGGTGATTCGCGAAGGCATGACGGTGATCTTCCTGTTCGCCTCGCTGCTGTTCATGAACTGGCGGCTGACCCTGGTGATGATCGCCATCCTGCCGTTGATTGCCGTGATGGTCAGCACCGCAAGCAAGAAATTCCGCAAGCAGAGCAAGAAGATCCAGGTTGCGATGGGCGATGTGACCCACGTTGCCTCGGAAACCATCCAGGGCTACCGCGTGGTGCGCAGCTTCGGCGGTGAGGTGTATGAGCAGAAGCGCTTCCTCAAGGCCAGCCTGAGCAACACCAACAAGCAACTGCGCATGACCCGCACCGGCGCGATCTATACGCCGGCGCTGCAACTGGTGATCTACAGCGCCATGGCAGTGTTGATGTTCCTGGTCCTGTACCTTCGCGGTGATGCGTCGGCGGGTGACATGGTCGCCTACATCACGTTGGCCGGCCTGTTGCCCAAGCCAATCCGCCAGCTGTCCGAAGTCAGCTCGACCATCCAGAAAGGCGTGGCCGGTGCCGAAAGTATTTTCGAGCAGTTGGACGAAGACGTGGAAATCGATCGCGGCACCATCGAGCGCGACAAGGTCAGCGGCCGCCTGGAAGTGCGCAACCTGAACTTCACCTACCCGGGCACCGAGCGCCATGTGCTCAAGGACATCACCTTTACCGCAGAGCCCGGGCAGATGGTTGCCCTGGTGGGGCGTTCGGGTAGCGGCAAGTCGACACTGGCCAGCCTGATCCCGCGTTTCTACCACCATGAGAGCGGTGAGATCCTGCTCGACGGCGTGGAAATCGAAGACTATCGCCTGCTCAACCTGCGTAGGCACATCGCCCAGGTGACCCAGCACGTGACCCTGTTCAGCGACACCGTGACCAACAACATCGCCTACGGTGACCTGGCTGGCGCACCGCGGGCCGATGTCGAGGCGGCAGCGGCCGATGCCTACGCCAAGGACTTCATCGACCAGTTGCCCAAGGGCTTCGACACCCAGGTCGGCGAAAACGGCGTGCTGCTGTCCGGCGGCCAGCGCCAGCGCCTGGCAATCGCCCGGGCCTTGCTCAAGAACGCGCCATTGCTGATCCTCGACGAGGCCACCTCGGCGCTGGACACCGAATCGGAGCGCCATATCCAGGCCGCCCTGGACAAGGTCATGCAAGGCCGCACGACCCTGGTGATCGCTCACCGCCTGTCGACCATCGAGAAAGCCGACCTGATCCTGGTGATGGACGATGGCCGGATAGTCGAGCGCGGTACCCACGGCGAATTGCTGGCGCAAAACGGTTACTACGCCCGCCTGCATGCCATGGGCCTGGACGCGCCGATCCCGGCCGACATCACCTGATCTGCAGGAGCCGGCTTGTCGGCGATGGCCACCGCGGTTGTACTGAAAAACCGCGGTGGCCGCATCGCCGGCAAGCTGGCTCCTACATTGCACAAGCCTTTGACAACCCTGTGGTAATATCGCGCCCCTGTTCATTTTGTATGTGGGTTGCTCCATGAAGTTGTCCATGCCGCGATTCGATCAAGCCCCTGTCTTGGTGGTCGGCGATGTCATGCTCGACCGTTACTGGCATGGCGGTACCTCACGGATTTCCCCTGAGGCACCGGTACCGGTAGTCAAGGTCGAGCAAATCGAAGACCGTCCAGGTGGCGCTGCCAACGTTGCCCTCAATATTGCCGCCCTCGGCGCCCCGGCATCCCTCGTGGGTGTGACCGGCGACGACGAGGCTGCCGACAGCCTGGCCAACAGCCTGAAGGGTGCGGGTGTGCGTGCGCTGTTCCAGCGCATTCCCCACCAGCCGACCATCGTCAAGCTGCGGGTCATGAGTCGGCACCAGCAATTGCTGCGTATCGATTTTGAAGAACCCTTCGCCACCGACGCCCTGGTGCTCAGCGCCCAGGTCGACGAGATGCTCGAAGGCATCAAGGTGCTGGTGCTGTCCGACTACGGGAAAGGCGCCTTGAAAAACCATCAGGTACTGATCCAGGCCGCCAAGGCCCGGGGCATTCCGGTGCTGGCAGATCCCAAGGGCAAGGACTTCTCGATTTATCGGGGCGCCAGCCTGATCACGCCGAACCTCAGCGAATTTGAAACCATCGTCGGCGGTTGCGTCGATGAGCACGAGCTGGTGACCAAGGGCGCCCAACTCATGGCCGACCTCGACCTGGGTGCCTTGCTGGTGACCCGTGGCGAACACGGCATGACCTTGCTGCGTCCTGATCACCCGGCCATGCACCTGCCGGCGCGGGCCCGTGAAGTGTTCGACGTGACCGGTGCCGGTGACACCGTGATTTCCACCCTGGCCGCGGCAATTGCGGCGGGCGAGGAATTGCCCCATGCGGTGGCCCTGGCCAACCTGGCAGCAGGTATCGTGGTCGGCAAGCTCGGTACGGCGGCCATCAGTGCCCCTGAGCTGCGCCGCGCCATCCAGCGATCCGAAGGCTCGGAGCGCGGCGTGTTGAGCCTTGAGCAACTGTTGCTGGCGATTGACGATGCCCGTGCCCATAACGAGAGCATTGTCTTCACCAACGGTTGCTTCGACATCCTCCACGCCGGTCACGTGACCTATCTGGAGCAGGCGCGGGCCCAGGGCGATCGCTTGATCGTGGCAGTCAACGATGATGCGTCGGTCAGCCGCCTCAAGGGGCCAGGCCGGCCGATCAACAGTGTCGACCGTCGCATGGCGGTGCTGGCAGGTTTGGGGGCGGTGGACTGGGTGATCAGCTTTGCCGAGGCGACCCCGGAAAACCTGCTGGCCCAGGTCAAGCCGGACGTGCTGGTCAAGGGCGGTGATTATTCCGTCGACCAGGTGGTGGGTGCCGATATCGTCAGTGCCTACGGTGGCAAGGTCAAAGTGCTGGGGTTGGTGGAAAACAGCTCGACCACGGCGATTGTCGAGAAGATCCGCAATAACTGATGGTGGGAGCGGGTTCGTGTGGGAGCGGGCTTGCTCGCGAAAGCGGTGGGTCAGCTGGCAGATGCAGTGACTGATACACCGCCTTCGCGAGCAAGCCCGCTCCCACATTTGACTGCCGCGACCTGACGTCCGGTTACCGGTTGGCTTTTTTCTTCGGCACGATCTTGCGCAAGATCTGCCGCGCCTTACCCGTCAAGCGCTTCAATTTCGATTCTTTCTCCGGCGCACTCAGCCCTTGCTGGCGCAGCCAGTCCTTCCAGCGGATCCGCTCATCCCGCACGATCCAGCCTTCCTGCTGGGCAAAGCTTTCAGCCAGATACAACCCTCGCGTACTCGCCGGATACAGCTGATCCTTCTTCAAGGTATACAGCTCCGCACACGGCTGCCCGTCCTTCAGCGGCATCAGGTACAGGTCCGGGCGCTGGCGGTCCAGGCGGGCCACCAATTGGTCGCCCTCCAGGCGCTCGTCCACATGAAACAGGCTCAGGGACTTCGCCTCCTTGGGCACTTCCAGGCGCAAGTCATAAATCAACTGCAGCGAAGCCGTGGGCAGGTGCACGTAGGCGCGTGGCCGTTCAATCAATTGCATGGTGGCGCAGCGCACCGGGCGCGCGGCCCCGGACAGCGGTGAGAGACGGAACGGCAACGCTTCGCGGTAGTGCAGGGCCGACGAGTAGGGCGCCGGCAGCCAGGTGTCATTGAAACGACCGCCCAGCCAGCCTTCCGGGGTTTCCAGCAGGCATTCCTCGGCGATTTCCTGGATGGCGGTGTGCAGTGGCAGGTTCAGTTCGTGGGCCGGCACATAGCCGGAGATCAGCTTGAGCACGACGTCGCCACGGTCTTGTCGGCGCTGGCGCACCAGCACCCAGTAATCGCGGTTCTGCCAGTGCAGCGTCAGGCGCACCGAGACCCCAAGGTTGGCCAGCTCCAGCACGAAACGCTCGGTGTCTTTCACCTCCACCGGCTTGCGCCGTTGCAGGGTCTGGGCGAAGTTGAGCGGCATGCCGACGCTCTGGTAGCTCAAGCCTTCGGGGGTTGCTTCGACGTGCAGCGGCAGTGTCTTGAAGTTGCTGGGGTTCTTTCTTATGAGCGTTCGCGGCATGTCGGCTCCTTCTTGCGTCGGGGTCGGCCGCGTCGGCGGCATCAGAGTTGGCGAATGACCTTGGCAGCGGTCGCCACGTTGTGGGCGAGGTGCAGCGGATTAATGGTCCCGACAATAGCACTGGCAACGCCAGTTTGCGCAAACAACAGCATGAAACTGGCGTGAATTGGATCCACTCCGGATTCCAGGCAGACATGGCCACTGGCTAGTGCCTTTTTCACCAGGATGCCCTTGCCGTGTGCGGCGGCATAATCAATGACGGCTTTCTCGGCCTGTTCGTTCAAATTGTAGGTGACCATGGCGCAATCACCTTGTTCCAGAGCCTTTACGCCGCCCTCGACGGTTTTGCCGGAGAAGCCGAAACCACGGATCTTGCCCTCGCGCTTGAGGTCTTCCAGGGTCTGGTAAACCTCGCAATCATTGAGGATATGCAGGTCGTTGCCGTCGGAGTGCACCAGCACCAGGTCGATAAAATCCGTTTCCAGTCGTTTCAGGCTGCGCTCCACCGAAAGTCGGGTGTGGGCTGCGCTGAAGTCGTGATGGGATACGCCTTCGGCAAACTCTTCGCCCACCTTGCTGACAATTACCCATTCCTGGCGCTGGCCGCGCAACAGCGGGCCCAGGCGTTCTTCGCTGCGGCCATAGGCGGGCGCAGTGTCGATCAGGTTGATGCCCAATTGCCGGGCCTGGCGTAACAGCATCCGCGCCGCATCGTCATCGGGAATCTGGAAGCCACTGGGGTATTTCACCCCTTGGTCGCGGCCCAGCTTGACGGTGCCCAGGCCCAGCGGCGAGACCAGCAGGCCGGTGCTGCCCAGTGGGCGGTGGAGGTCGTGCAGAGTCGGCAGGGTCATGGCAGCAGTTGCTCCCAGGCAGGTTGGGCGATGGCGGGTTTCGGCAGCTCGGGTAGTTTTTCGGTAGTTCCGGGCTTGATGCCGTCACGTTCCAGTGCGTTGATCACTCGATCGGCGAAATCCGGTGCCAATGCCAGCTTGGTCGGCCAGCCCACCAACAGGCGATCCTGTTCGGCGAGGAACGCGTTGTCCGGGCGGGTCAGGCCTGACTGCAATGGTTCGGCGCGGTCGACGCGCAAGGTGGCCCATTGGGTCTGGCTCATGTCGATCCAGGGCAGCAACTGCCCCAGCTCTTTTTGGGCGGTGGCGATCTGTTGCTCCGGGGTACGGGCCACACCTTCGGCTTCGGCGATATCGCCGCCCAGGTACCACACCCAATTGCCGTCGGCGGCGGGATGCGTGGTCACGGTAATGCGCGGCTTGGTGCCGCCCCCCAGGCAGTGGGCGTACAGCGGCTTCAGGCCGGGGCCCTTGGCGATGATCATGTGCAGCGGTCGGCGTTGCATGGCGGGCTGGCTCAGGCCCAGGGCGCCGAGCAGGTCAGCGGTGCCGCCGCCGGCGCTGACGACGATACGCTGGGCGCGGATCTCACGGCCATCGACCTTCAGGCCGACCAGTGTGCCTTGTTCCAGCAAGGGTTCGATCTGTTTGCCCGCGAGCAAACCGTCGCCGGCCAATTGCGCCAGGCGTTCGATAAGGCTTGGGACGTCGATCACCAGTTCGGCCAGGCGATAGACCTTGCCCTTGAAGCGGCGATCTTGCAGGGCCGGTGGCAGGTCATCGCCCTTCACTTGATCCACGCGGCCACGCACGGCCTTGCTCGCGAAGAAACTGGTGAGGTTGCCGGCGATGGTGCCCGGCGACCACAAATAGTGGGCTTCGGACAGCAGGCGCACACCGGAGAGATCCAGTTCACCGTTGCCCGCCAGGGCTTCGCGCCAGCGGCGGGGCATGTCGGCGATGGCTTCGGAGGCACCGGTCAGGGCGCCGTGCAGTGCATATTTGGCGCCGCCGTGGATGATCCCCTGGGACTTCACGCTTTGCCCGCCACCCAGGGTGGCGCTTTCCACCAATACCGTGGAAAAGCCCTGGCGGCGCAGGCGCGCATTGAGCCAGAGGCCGGCAACCCCGGCGCCGACAATCAGAACGTCGGTGGAAATAACGGATGGCATGCAGCGACCTCAGTGTTCAAGACAGGCTGCGCAGTATACAGGCTCATGAAGTGAATCTTCGCCCCAACGCTCCCGGATGACAGACGCACCGCGGGAGCTGTCGAGTGGAACGAGGCTGCGAGTTTCGGCCTCAATTGAATCTCACGTAAACGCTCAGTGCCCGGCCGTTTTCGAGAACAACTGAATCACCACCACGCCCAGCACAATCAGGCCCATGCCCAGCATCGCCGGGATATCCAGTTTCTGCCCGTAGATAAACAGCGCGGCGATGCTGACCATCACGATGCCCATCCCGGCCCACACTGCATACGCGACACCCACCGGCACGGTGCGCACCACCAGCGTGAGCATCCAGAAGGCCACGCCGTAGCCGACGATCACCAGCAACAACGGGATTGGCGTGCTGAAACCCTTGATCGCTTTCATGGAAACGGTGGCGATCACTTCCGAGCAGATGGCAATGGCCAAGTAATAGTAGGCGGCGTTCATGGGTAAATCCTCGGTACGGGGTCGCTTGATAAGGTCGGCATTTTAGAGACTTGTCAGATGCGGTAAAGTCATTACCTATCCGAATTGAAGATGGGTTGAGCCATGAGCGTGCAGTGGAGTCTTGAGCAAATGCGCCTGTTTGTCAGCGTCGCCGAGCAGCGTTCATTTTCGGCGGTGGCGCGGGACCAGCGTCGGGCGCAATCGGCGGTCAGCAATGGGATTGCCCTGTTGGAGGCGGACCTGGGCGTATCCCTGTTTGATCGCAGCAGCGGCCGCCAGCCCCGTTTGACCGAGGCGGGCACGGCACTGCTCGAGGAGGCGCGGGAAGTCTTGCGCCAGTGCGAGCGCCTGAATGGCCGTGCCTTGTCATTGATGCGCGGTGAAGAGGCGCGCCTGCGCCTGGCCCAGGATGAAGCCATGCTCTATCAGCCGGTGCTCGATAGCCTCGAAGCGCTGGCGGGAAAATTTCCCAGCCTGGAAGTGCAGTTGTCCAGCGCCGCCCAAGGCGATGTCGCGCGCAAGCTGGTGGAGCGCAAGGCGGATCTGGGCCTGCTGTTCTATCACGATCAGATCCCCGAAGCGTTGGAGCGCCGCGTGCTGGGCAGTGTGGAGATGGTGACCGTGTGCGGTATCGGGCATCCCATGGCCAAGGAACAGTTCGTGGATTGCCAGCGCCTGGCGCAGTTTCGCCAATTGCTGATGGCGACCCAGACCAGCGTGTATCCCGGCAGCGAGGCCGCCAGCCCGCAAGTGTGGCGGGCTGACAGTTTCTACGTGCTGGCCGAATGGCTGGCGCGCGGCCTGGGTTGGGCCTGGTTGCCGCGGCATGTGGTGCAGTATCCGGCCTATCAGAACCAGATGGTCGAACTGAACAGCGAATGGACCCCGCCGGCGCTGGTGGTGGAGCTGGTCTGGCGTCGCGACGAGCCCCTCGGCCCGGCCGCGCGTTTCCTCGCCGAACGTTTTGCCGAGTGCTTGCAGGCGATCGACTGAAAAAGCCGATAAACTCCGCCGCCATGAATAGAACTCTCTACAGCTGTCTGTTTTACCTGGCGCTGCCGTTGGTAGCTTTACGTCTGTGGCTGCGAGCCCGCAAAGCGCCTGCTTACGCGAAGCGCGTGGGAGAACGCTTCTCCTGGGGCTTGCCGGTGATGCAACCCGGCGGGATTTGGGTGCATGCGGTGTCGGTGGGCGAAAGCATCGCCGCTGCGCCGATGATTCGCGGGCTGCTGGAACGTTATCCACAGCTGCCGATCACCGTCACCTGCATGACGCCCACCGGTTTCGAGCGCATCCAGGCGTTGTTCGCCAACGAGCCGCGCATCCAGCACTGCTACCTGCCGTACGATTTGCCCTGTGCGGCCAAGCGTTTTCTCGATCGCGTGCAGCCGAAACTGGCGGTGATCATGGAGACCGAACTGTGGCCCAACCATATTCACCAGTGCGCCAAACGCGGGATTCCCGTGGCATTGGCCAACGCGCGGCTGTCGGCTCGCTCGGCCAAGGGCTACGGGCGTTTCGCCAGGCTGACCGCGCCGATGCTGGCGGAAATGAGCCTGTTCGCCGTCCAGACCGAAACCGAGGCCGAGCGTTTTCGCAGCCTGGGTGCACGGCCCGAGACTGTCGAAGTCACCGGCTCGATCAAGTTCGACCTGGCCATCGACCCGCAACTGCTGGCGCTCGCCGCCGCGTTGCGTGAACAGTGGCACGCCAGTGAACGCCCGGTGTGGATCGCCGCCAGCACCCACGAAGGCGAAGACGAAGTGGTGCTCGCTGCCCATCGCCAGTTGCTTGCCAGTTATCCCAATGCGTTGCTGATCCTGGTGCCGCGCCATCAGGAGCGCTTCAACCCGATGTTCGAGCTGTGCCAGCAACAGGGTTTCGCCACGGTGCGTCGCTCCAGCGGCGAGGCGGTGACGGCGCAAACCTCGGTGCTGCTGGGCGACACCATGGGCGAGTTGCTGTTTCTGTATGCCCTGGCCGACAGCGCTTTTGTCGGCGGTAGCCTGGTTGCCACGGGCGGGCATAACCCGTTGGAGCCGGCGGCCTTGGCCAAGCCGGTGATCTGCGGGCCCCACGTGTTCAACTTCCTGGAAATCAGCGCAATGATGCGCGACGCCGGCGCGTTGCAGGAAGTGGACGATGCCGAGGGTTTGGCGGTGGCGGTGCAGCGTTTGTTCGAGCTGCCGCAGGACGCGCAGAAGATGGGGCAGGCGGGGCTGGCGGTGATGCGCGCCAATCAGGGGGCGTTGAAGCGTTTGCTGGACGGATTGGGCAGACTGCTTAACGTCTAACAACACAAATCAAATGTGGGAGCGGGCTTGCTCGCGAATGCGCAGTGTCAGTCAGCGAATAAGTCGACTGATACACCGCTTTCGCGAGCAAGCCCGCTCCCACATTGGGTTAACGGGCGGTCTTAGTAACCCGGGTTAGCCTTCAGCTGCGCCGCGGCGGCCTTGGCCAGGTCCGGCGGCAGGAAGTCCTTGTCCGGGTTGTAGTCGGCCTTCAGGTAACGCGCCAGATCCTGCAAGTCCCCCGGGTTCAACGTGCCCGCCGCCTGCTTCAAGCGCAGGTTGTCGAGGATGTAGTCGTAGCGGCTGTTGTTGTAGTTGCGCACCGAGGTGTACAGCTGGCGCTGGGCGTCCAGCACATCGACGATATTGCGCGTGCCCACCTGGTAACCGATTTCCGTGGCTTCCACCGCGCTCTGGTTGGAGATGATCGACTGACGGCGCGCCTGTACCTGCTCCACATCGGTGTTCACCGCGCGGTGCAGGTTGCGGGTGTTTTCCACCACCTGGCGACGCAGGCCTTCGCGTTGCTGCTCGGTCTGGCCCAGGCGGGAATAGGATTCGCGCACTTGCGAGCTGGTCAGGCCGCCGCTGTACAGCGGGATGCTCAACTGCAAGCCTACGGTGCGTTGCGACACGTCACCGTGATACGGCTGGCCAAAGGCGCTCGGGTTGCTGAAGCCCAGGGCGTCGTTGTCACCTTTTTCATATTGCGCCACGGCATCCAGCGTCGGCGCGTGGCCGGCCTTGCGTTGCTTGAGGGTTTCTTCGGCGGCGGTGACGGCATAGTTGCTGGCCAGCAGGTTCAGGTTCTGGCGGCCGGCGGTTTCGACCCAGGCCTTGGCGTCGTTCGGCGACGGCGGCAGCACCGGCAGCGTGTGGACGATGCCCTGGATCGAGTTGTACTGGCGGTTGGTCAGGGTGATCAGCGCTTCGAAGGCGTCGTCCACCTGGCGCTGGGCCAGGATGCGATTGGCCCGTGCGGTGTCGTAGCTGGCCTGGGATTGCAGCACGTCGGTCTTGTCCGACAGGCCGACGTCAAAGCGTTCGTTGGACTGGTCCAGTTGGCGCTTGAACGCGGCTTCTTCGGCCTTGGTGGACGCCAGGTTGTCCTGGGCCCGCAGCACGGCGAAGTAGTTTTCGGCGCTTTGCAGGATCAGGTTCTGTTCGGTGGCCGAGAGTTGCAGCGCGGCCTGCTCGTTGACGGCTTCAGCGGCTTGCAGCTGGAACCAGCGATCAGCGCGGAACAGCGGCTGGCTCAAGGTCGCGCGCCAGGAATGGGCGTCGCGGTTGACCGTGGCGGCGGGCTGGTCCAGCTGGGTGCGCACATTGTTGATGTCGGCACCGGCCGACAGGTTCGGCAGCAACCCGGCGCGGGCCTGGGGCACCACTTCTTTCTGCGCGCCGTATTGGGCGCGGGCGGCGGCCAGGTCGGCGTTGTTGTCCACCGCTTCCTGGTAGACGCTGACCAGGTCGGTTTTGGTCGTCAGGGGCGCTTCAGCTGCCCAGACCAGTCCGTTGGTCGCACAAGACACGGCGAGAGCCAGTGAAAGTTTGCGCAGCATGAGGCGATCCCTAGAGTAAATATTACGGCGATAATTTGGAGCCCAAGGCTAAGGCGGCCCATTCCTGGCGTCAAGACCTCAAGCAGTCACCGAGTGTAGTGGCGCTATCACGGCACAACAATCCTGTAATTACGCCATTCATCACGATGAATGCACCGCCGTTGGCAATTTGCCTGCTCCATGGTCTAGACTGGCCGCGTTCTTGTCGGGGTGCCTTGTTGGAAGGCTGAGATCGGTAAATACCGGATCCCGTTGAACCTGATCAGGTTAGCGCCTGCGTAGGGAACAAGATTTCTCGTCACCCGGCGAGTCCTCTTGTGCTTCGTCCGGGATGTTGTTCGACAATCGAACAGCCCGTGCGCCAAGCACAGCACTGTCACAGTGCGTCCATCCGTCACAGGTTCACTCCGACAAAAATCCACCGCCTGGATAGTTGGAGAGCCCGTGATGAGCATCGAATTAAAAAGCCAAAAATCAAAAAACACCGTGCACCTGAGTGAATCGGCCAAGGTCGACTCCGGCTCCGTACAGCCTTTTACCCGCTCGCAAAAAATCTACGTCCAGGGCACCCGTCCGGATATCCGCGTGCCGATGCGCGAAGTCAGCCTCGATGTGACCCCCACCGACTTCGGCGGTGAAATCAACGCGCCTGTGGTGGTCTACGACACCTCCGGTCCGTACACCGACCCGAATGTGATCATCGACGTGCGTAAAGGCCTGGGGGATGTGCGCTCGCCGTGGATCGAATCCCGTGGCGACACCGAGCGCCTGTCGGGCTTGAGCTCGCACTTCGGCCAACAGCGCCTGAGCGATGCCGAACTGACTGCCCTGCGTTTTGCCCACGTGAAAAACCCGCGCCGTGCCAAGGCCGGGGCCAACGTCACCCAGATGCACTACGCCCGCAAAGGCATCATCACCGCCGAGATGGAATACGTCGCCATCCGCGAAAACATGAAGCTGGAAGAGGCCCGCGCCGCCGGCCTGCTGGACCAGCAACACGCCGGCCACAGCTTCGGCGCCAGCGTGCCGAAAATCATCACCCCGGAATTTGTGCGCGAAGAAATCGCCCGTGGCCGCGCGATCATCCCGGCCAACATCAACCACACCGAACTGGAACCGATGATCATCGGCCGTAACTTCCTGGTGAAGATCAACGGCAACATCGGCAACAGCGCCCTGGGTTCGTCCATCGAAGAAGAAGTGGCGAAACTGACGTGGGGCATTCGCTGGGGGTCGGACACGGTGATGGACCTGTCCACCGGCAAGCACATCCATGAAACCCGCGAGTGGATCATCCGCAACTCGCCGGTGCCGATCGGTACCGTGCCGATCTACCAGGCCCTGGAAAAAGTCGGCGGCGCCGCTGAAGACCTGACCTGGGAGCTGTTCCGCGACACCCTGATCGAACAGGCCGAGCAGGGCGTCGACTACTTCACCATCCACGCCGGCGTATTGCTGCGCTATGTACCGCTGACCGCCAAGCGCGTCACCGGCATCGTGTCCCGTGGTGGTTCGATCATGGCCAAGTGGTGCCTGGCGCACCACAAAGAGAACTTCACCTACACCCATTTCGACGAAATCTGCGAAATCATGAAGGCCTACGACGTCAGCTTCTCCCTGGGAGACGGCCTGCGCCCGGGCTCGATTGCCGACGCCAACGACGCCGCGCAATTCGGCGAGCTGGAAACCCTCGGCGAGTTGACCAAGATTGCCTGGAAGCACGACGTGCAAACCATGATCGAAGGCCCGGGCCACGTGCCGATGCAGTTGATCAAGGAGAACATGGACAAGCAGCTGGAGTGCTGCGACGAGGCGCCGTTCTACACCCTCGGTCCGCTGACCACCGACATCGCCCCGGGTTATGACCACATCACCTCGGGCATCGGGGCGGCGATGATCGGCTGGTTCGGTTGCGCGATGCTCTGCTACGTCACGCCGAAGGAGCATTTGGGGCTGCCGAACAAGGACGATGTGAAGACCGGGATCATCACCTACAAGATCGCGGCCCATGCGGCGGACTTGGCCAAGGGGCATCCGGGGGCGCAGATTCGTGACAACGCGTTGAGCAAGGCGCGCTTTGAATTCCGTTGGGAGGACCAGTTCAACCTGGGCCTGGACCCGGACACGGCGCGTTCTTACCACGATGAAACCTTGCCGAAGGACTCGGCCAAGGTCGCGCATTTCTGCTCGATGTGCGGGCCGAAATTCTGCTCGATGAAGATCACCCAGGAAGTGCGTGAGTACGCGGCCAACCAGCGCATTGAAGCGGTGGATGTGGACGTGGCCAAGGGACTGGCGGAGCAGGCGGAGCGGTTCAAGCAGGAAGGTAGCCAGCTGTACAAAAAGGTCTGAATCAGAACCTGTGGCGAGGGAGCTTGCTCCCGCTGGAGTGCGCAGCGCTCCCGGAATCTGGATCGGTGTCTTGACTGACACTCATCGGTTGCAGGTTTTGGGGCGGCTTCGCCGCCCAGCGGGAGCAAGCTCCCTCGCCCCAGGGGACTTTGCTGATTCAAATAATAGTGTCCCTCTGAGATAACACCCTTGAGCATTCAACCCAGCACCTATTCCCCAGACATCGCAGTCCCCTTGGACAAACGCGTCTTCGGCGCCCGCGATCTCTTTTCACTGTGGTTCTCCCTGGGCATCGGCCTGATGGTCCTGCAAACCGGTGCACTGTTGGCGCCGGGCCTGGGCCTCTCCGGTTCCTTACTGGCAATTTTCCTCGGCACTTTGGTCGGCGTGCTGTTGCTGGCCGCCGTCGGCGTGATCGGCAGCGATACCGGCCTGTCATCCATGGCCGCCCTGAAACTCAGCCTCGGCACCAAGGGCGCAAGCCTGCCGGCGCTGCTGAACCTGCTGCAGCTGATCGGCTGGGGCTCATTCGAAATCATCGTGATGCGCGACGCCGCCAGCCTGTTGGGCGCCCGCGCGTTCAGCGAAGGCAGCCTGCTGACCAGCCCATTGTTCTGGACCCTGGTATTCGGCGCCCTCGCGACCTTGCTTGCCGTCAGCGGTCCGCTGACCTTCGTGCGGCAGATCCTGCGCAAGTGGGGCATCTGGCTGCTGCTGGCCGCCTGCCTGTGGCTGACCTGGAACCTGTTTGCCAAGGCCGACCTGGCCACTCTCTGGGCCCAGGCTGGTGACGGTTCGATGCCGTTTGCCGTTGGCTTCGATATCGCGATTGCCATGCCGCTGTCCTGGCTGCCACTGATTGCCGACTACTCACGTTTCGGCAAACGCGCGAAAAACGTGTTCGGCGGCACGGCACTGGGTTTCTTCATCGGTAACTTCTGGCTGATGAGCCTTGGCGTGGCCTACACCCTGGCGTTTGCGCCGAGCGGTGAAGTGAATGCGTTGCTGCTGGCATTGGCCGGAGCCGGCCTGGGGATTCCTCTGCTGCTGATCCTGTTGGATGAATCAGAAAACGCGTTCGCCGATATTCACTCGGCGGCGGTGTCCAGCGGGATTCTGTTGCGCTTGAAAGTCGAGCACCTGGCATTGGCCATTGGCGTTATCTGCACGCTGATCGCCTGCTTTGCACCGTTGGCGCAGTACCAGAACTTCCTGCTGCTGATCGGCTCGGTGTTCGCGCCGATGTTCGGCGTGGTGCTGGTGGATCACTTCATCCTGCGCCGTCGTGGCCATGGTGTTGCCGCCAACCTGCGCTGGCCGGCACTGCTGGCGTGGCTTGGAGGGATCAGCACCTATCACTTGTTGGCGAATCTGTACCCGGATGTCGGCGCGACCCTGCCGGCGCTGGTGCTGGCAGGGCTGTTGCACTTTATCCTGGGCCGGGCCTTCAGTGGCGTGCGGGCACCAGCTCAGGCTTGATCACGCCGGTGAGGCGCGCATAGGGGATGGTCATTTCGATCAGCCCCAATGCGTACGGCGCGATGGTGGTCACGTTGTACTTGAGCACCACGCCATTGCTGGTCAGCGCCACATTCGGGGTTTTCTGGAACGGCCAGTTCTTCACGAACTCCGGGTCACGGTCCATCTGCGAGTTGATCAGCCAGTTGTTGTGGGCGACTTTCGCGGTCTTCCAGAATGCATCTTCCTGGCCCGGCAACAGCATGTCGGTCAGGCTCAGCTCTTTGTGCAGCAGGCGTGAATAGTTGATGAAGCCGCGGCCCGGCTCGCCGTGGGCGGTGCCGGTGTCCAGGTAGCTGGACACTTCGATGATCACCAGTCCGTCATGCTGCTCACGTACCTTGGCCTGCAAGTACATGCTGTTGCGGTCCGGGGACTCACGCAAGAACTTGTCGCGGTAGGCGTTCAGGGTGGCGGGCATGGCCTGGCCAGGTGAAGTGCGGGCCATCTGCAGCAGGCGCTGTTCGATGATCTGGTCCAACTGCGGCTCGGACGGGAAGTGCACGGTGTCGATGTTTACCAGCGGGCAATCCGGACTGCTGCAGCCGGGTTTGATCTGCTCGGAGGCGTCGGCGGTGGTGTCCAGCGGCTTCAGGTAGCTCGGCTGGAACAGGCTCTGGCAAGCACCCAGGGTCAAGGCGATACAGGCCACGGAGGCGATTTTTAAAAGCGACATGTGTGTCCTTCATAAATCGAGGAAAGGTGAAAATGTGGAGCTTCGACTCCCGACAAGGCAGTCAGTTCGCCACTAAGCTGATTAGAGTGAGTTTGACGCCCGCCGTCTATCCCGGCAACCGGAAAGGGGCTGCATCAAGGGGCACGAGCGCGTTAGGATGGCGCGATGTCGAGGCCGCCTCGATACCGCAAGGCAATAAACGAGGGTTGATATGACGGACACAGCGAAATCGACGCCGAGCAAGGTCGAGATTGTTCAGCGCGACAATGCCTACAAGGGCTTCTACAAACTGGATCGGCTGAAGCTGCGGCACGAGAAGTTTGATGGCGGCATGAGCCGTGAGCTCAATCGCGAAGTCTTTGTGCGTCATGACGCCGTGTGTGTACTGCCCTATGACCCGCAGCGCGATGAAGTGGTGCTGATCGAGCAGTTTCGCGTCGGCGCCATGGGGCGTACCGACAACCCGTGGCTGATCGAAATGGTCGCCGGCCTGATCGACAAGGATGAGCAACCGGAGGAGGTTGCACACCGCGAAGCCGAGGAGGAAGCTGGCCTTACATTCTCCGCACTCTGGCCGATCACCAAGTACTTTCCGTCGCCGGGTGGCAGCACCGAATTTGTCCACTTGTTCCTGGGCCGTTGCGAAAGCGCCGGGGCCGGTGGCGTCCATGGACTGGAAGAGGAAGCCGAAGATATCCGCGTCACCGTCTGGGCTTTTGAAGACGCCCTGCAGGCGGTACGTGACGGTAAAATTTCCAACGCAGCGAGCATTATTGCCCTGCAATGGCTTGCGCTTAATCGCGCGGAAGTGAGGGGGTTATGGCAGTAAAGGCACGGGAGCGATATCGGGTTGACCTGATCGGGCTGCAAGCAGCCTGCGAGGCCAACTATGCACGGCTGATGCGGCTGCTGCCGGACATGCGCCACACCCCCGAGGCGCGGCGCATTGCCGTGACCCACGGCGACCAGATGCTCGGCGTGCTGACCCTGGAAGTGATCGTGAACTGCCCGTACACCACCACTTTGCGGGTGCGTCAGGAGCACAGCCTGCCGTGGCTGCCGGTGCCGCAGCTGGAAGTGCAGGTGTACCACGACGCACGCATGGCCGAAGTGATCAGCGCCGAACATGCACGACGCTTTCGCAGCATCTATCCTTACCCCAACGTGTTCATGCACCAACCCGATGAGAAAGCACAGCTCAATGTGTTCCTCGGTGAATGGTTGAGTCACTGCCTGGCCCTGGGCCACGAGTTCGAAGTCGTTCGATAGATGTGAACTGCGTCCGCTTCACGGGTTTCCTCTTTGTGTCCTGCCCCAGCATAATCGCCTCAAATGTCCATTCCTGTGATCACGCCCTGGGAGAACGCCTTGCCGAGCGTATCCGCCATGAACCCTGACGCTTCGGCGTTGCTGGTGCAGTTGTCCGACAGTCACCTGTTTGCTGAGGCGGACGGCGGCCTGCTGGGCATGAATACCCGCGAGAGCCTGCAACGGGTGATCGACACGGTGCTGGTGCAGCAGCCGCAGATTGATCTGGTGCTGGCCACCGGGGATTTGTCCCAGGACGGTACGCTGGAGTCGTATCAGGCGTTTCGTGACATGACGCGGCAGATTCAGGCGCCGGCGCGCTGGATCCCGGGGAATCACGATGAGCCGCAGGTGATGCTGCAAGCGGCGATCAACAGTGCGTTGCTGGAACCGGTGGTGGATGTGGGTAACTGGCGGATTACCCTGCTGGACTCGGCGGTGCCGGGCTCGGTGCCGGGGTATTTGCAGGACCAGCAACTGCAACTGTTGGCGCAATCGTTGAGTGAGGCGCCGACTCGGCATCATCTGGTGTGTTTTCACCATCATCCGGTGTCGATTGGGTGCGCTTGGATGGAGCCCATCGGATTGCGCAATCCTGAGGCGTTGTTTGCGGTGCTGGATCGGTTTCCGCAGGTGCGGGCGGTGCTTTGGGGGCATGTGCATCAGGAAATTGACCGGGAGCGCAATGGGGTGCGTTTGTTGGCTTCGCCTTCTACCTGTATTCAGTTCGCTCCCGGGAGTGAGGATTTCAGCGTGAGTGAGCAGGCACCCGGGTATCGCTGGCTGCGGTTGCATGCCGACGGGCGGTTGGAAACCGGTGTGGAGCGGGTGCAGGGCTTCGCGTTTCAGGTGGATTACGGTAGCAACGGCTACTGAGATTTCCCTGTAAACTGCGCCTCTTTGGCAGACCCACAGAGGACCCGGAATGTCCGCATCGATCTTGTATATCCACGGTTTCAACAGCGCACCAGCCTCCAACAAGGCCAGCCAGTTGATCACCGTGATGGACAGCCTCGGTCTGGCCGACCAACTGCGCGTGCCGGCCCTGCATCACCACCCCCGCCAGGCGATCCCCCAGTTGGAGGCGGCTATCCGTGACCTCGGAAGGCCACTGCTGGTAGGCAGCTCACTCGGCGGCTACTATGCAACCCATCTTGCCGAACGCCATGGCCTCAACGCCTTGCTGGTCAACCCGGCAGTCAGCCCTCATCGGATGTTCGACGGTTACCTGGGCACCCAGAAGAACCTCTACACCGATGAGACCTGGGAGCTGACCCACGACCACGTCGCGGCCCTGGCCGAGCTGGAAGTGCCGGCGCCCCAGGACGCCCAGCGTTATCAGGTGTGGTTGCAGACCGGCGATGAAACACTGGATTATCGCCTCGCCCAGCAGTATTACCGGGCCTGTGCCTTGCGCATCCAGGCCGGTGGCGATCACGGTTACCAGGGCTTCGCCCAACAGTTACCGGCGCTGTTGAGTTTTGCCGGCATAGGCTCCGATCAGTACCAATCCTTCGATTTCACCGCATTGTGAAACCGCAGGTTACTTTTTAATCGAACGACTCACGACGAGACCCCATGGCCACTCCCAGCGCTAGCTCTTATAACGCCGACGCCATCGAAGTCCTCTCGGGCCTCGACCCGGTGCGCAAACGCCCCGGCATGTACACCGACACCAGTCGGCCGAACCACCTTGCCCAGGAAGTCATCGACAACAGCGTCGACGAAGCCTTGGCCGGGCACGCCAAGTCGGTACAAGTCATCCTTCACGCCGACCATTCCCTGGAAGTGTCCGACGACGGTCGTGGCATGCCGGTGGACATTCACCCGGAAGAGGGTGTGTCGGGCGTCGAGCTGATCCTCACCAAGCTGCACGCCGGCGGCAAGTTCTCCAACAAGAACTACCAGTTCTCCGGTGGCTTGCACGGTGTGGGTATTTCCGTGGTCAACGCCCTGTCGAACCACGTACGGGTCAAGGTCAAGCGCGACGGCAACGAGTATCAGATGACTTTCGCCAATGGCTACAAGGCCACCGACCTGGAAGTGATCGGCACCGTCGGCAAGCGCAACACCGGCACCAGCGTGTACTTCGCGCCGGACCCGAAATACTTCGATTCACCGAAATTCTCCATCAGCCGCCTCAAGCATGTGCTCAAGGCCAAGGCTGTTCTGTGCCCGGGCCTGCTGGTCAGCTTTGAAGACAAAGGCACCGGCGAAAAGGTCGAGTGGCATTACGAAGACGGCCTGCGGTCCTACCTGGAAGACTCCGTCAGCGAATTCGAGCGCCTGCCGAACGAGCCGTTCTGCGGCAGCCTGGCGGGTAATAAAGAAGCCGTGGACTGGGCCTTGTTGTGGCTGCCGGAAGGTGGCGACAGCGTCCAGGAAAGCTACGTCAACCTGATCCCGACGGCCCAGGGCGGTACCCACGTCAACGGTTTGCGCCAGGGCTTGCTGGATGCCATGCGCGAATTCTGCGAATACCGCAGCCTGCTGCCGCGCGGCGTGAAGCTGGCGCCGGAAGACGTCTGGGAGCGGATCGCGTTCGTCCTGTCGATGAAAATGCAGGAGCCGCAATTCTCCGGCCAGACCAAGGAGCGCCTGTCGTCCCGTGAGGCAGCGGCGTTCGTCTCCGGGGTGGTAAAGGATGCCTTCAGCCTGTGGCTCAACGAACACCCTGAATTGGGCCTGGCCCTGGCGGAGTTGGCGATCAACAACGCCGGTCGTCGCCTGAAGGCCAGCAAGAAAGTCGAACGCAAGCGCATTACCCAGGGGCCGGCACTGCCTGGCAAGCTGGCGGACTGCGCCGGGCAAGACCCGATGCGCTCCGAGCTGTTCCTGGTGGAAGGTGATTCTGCCGGCGGTTCCGCCAAGCAAGCGCGGGACAAGGAATTCCAGGCGATCCTGCCCCTGCGCGGCAAGATCCTAAACACCTGGGAAGTCGATGGCAGCGAAGTACTGGCCAGCCAGGAAGTGCACAACATTGCCGTGGCCATCGGTGTCGACCCGGGCGCGGCGGACATGAGTCAGCTGCGCTACGGCAAGATCTGCATCCTCGCCGACGCCGACTCCGACGGCTTGCACATTGCGACCTTGCTCTGTGCATTGTTCGTCCAGCACTTCCGCCCATTGGTGGATGCCGGTCACGTCTATGTCGCCATGCCGCCGCTGTACCGCATCGACCTGGGCAAAGAGATTTTCTACGCCCTGGACGAAGCCGAGCGCGATGGCATCCTCGATCGCCTGGTGGCCGAGAAGAAACGCGGCAAGCCGCAGGTCACCCGATTCAAGGGCCTGGGTGAGATGAACCCGCCGCAGCTGCGGGAAACCACCATGGACCCGAACACTCGGCGCCTGGTGCAGTTGACCCTGGAAGATTTCGCCGCCACCTCGGAAATGATGGACATGTTGCTGGCGAAGAAACGCGCGCCGGATCGCAAGAACTGGCTGGAGTCCAAGGGCAACCTGGCCGAGGTTCTGGGCTGATGCGCAGCAGTTTCGCCCTGGCGATTCTGTTGTTGAGCGGGTTGGCGACCACCTCGGCGGTCGCGGCGCCCGTGGCTGAGCTGAAGCTGTTGTCGGAACACCCAGTGGAAGGCATGCGCGGCGGCAACCTGTCGGGCCTGGCCTTATGCGGTAGCGAATTGTGGACAGTCTCCGATCGCGATGACGACCAGATCTACCGGCTCGATACCGCCGGTGACGTCTGGAAAGCAGAGACATACGGGATTGATGTGCCGCCGGTGCCGGCGTCGGGTTTGCCCTTTGGCCTGCGCTCACGCACCAGGGCAGCTGCGTTGATTCGTGGTGGTGATCTGGATTTTGAAGGCCTCAGCTGCGATTCGGCGGGTAACCGTTACATTGTCAGCGAAGCCCACGCGGCGGTGCTGCGAGTGCCGGTGACCGGTGAGCCCGAGTGGTTGAAGATCGCCCCGGGCATGGTTCGCGAAGCTCGGGCCAGTGGCATGTTGCTGCACTTCAACGCGCTGTTTGAAGGCATCGTGGTGAACCCGGAAGGCAATCAAATCTGGCTCGCAGCAGAGCGTGAGCGGCGCGGGTTGATCTCCATCAAGCGCCCGCAAACCCTCTGGGATTGTGAAGGCCCTTGTGTATTGCTGAGCGAGGCCGGCCAGGAGATGCAGCCGGCGCAGTTCCCGGGCGCCAAGGCGGTGTCCAAGGACTTTGCCGACCTGGCGCTGTTCAATGGCAAGCTGTTTACCCTGGAGCGCAATGCGTTTCAGGTGTGTCGCCGGGATGTGGTCACGGCCCAGGTGGAGTTGTGCTGGTCGTTTGCCGATGAAGCGCTGACGCCGAATCGGCGTTATGCCCAGGCCTATGGATTGGCCGAAGCCTTGGTGGTGGACGCTGACGGTGCCTGGATCGGCATCGACAATAACTTCGGTGCCCGCGCCGATGGCGAAAAGCGGCCGGTGGTCTATCGTTTCGCCGCCCCTGCGGGTGGCTGGAGCGCCAAGCCATGAGTGCGCAACCACCCGGCAAGCGCGCCGGGCGTGTGTTGATGTTCGTCGCGTGGGGCGCCGGCCTGTTTTTGGCGACACGATTTTTTGGGCAGTGGGAAGCGCGACAGGAAAACCCCAATGCCGTGGTGACCTCGGAGCAGCACGAGGGTTATATCGAAGTAAAACTGCTGGGCAACGGCCAAGGGCATTTTGTCGCCACTGGCCAGATCAACGGCAAGCCGGTGCAGTTCATGCTCGACACCGGGGCCACCGACGTGGCGGTTCCGGCTGAATTGGCCGACCGTCTCGGGCTTGAACGCGGCATGCCGGTTGGCGTGAGTACGGCCAACGGGCGAACCCAGGGCTTTCGGACCGAGTTGGGCCGCCTGCAACTGGGCGATATCGTCCTTCGGGACGTGCGCGCCATCGTGGTACCCGGTTTGGGCGATGAACAGGTATTGCTGGGCATGAGTGCATTGAAACAACTTGAATTTACCCAGCGCAGCGGCACTTTGCTGCTGCGCCAGACCAAACAATGATGAGGCCCGCATGAGTGACATCCTTGCAGACAGCTTAGATGGCGTTGAACGCCGGTCGCTGGCTGACTTCACCGAAAATGCCTACCTCAACTACTCCATGTACGTGATCATGGACCGTGCCTTGCCGCATATCGGCGACGGCCTGAAGCCCGTACAGCGGCGCATTATCTATGCGATGAGTGAGTTGGGCCTGGACGCTGACTCCAAGCACAAGAAGTCGGCGCGTACCGTCGGTGACGTGCTCGGTAAGTTCCACCCCCACGGCGATTCGGCGTGCTACGAAGCCATGGTGCTGATGGCCCAGCCGTTCAGCTACCGCTACACGCTGGTGGACGGCCAGGGTAACTGGGGGGCGCCGGATGATCCGAAGTCCTTCGCCGCCATGCGTTACACCGAAGCGCGTCTGTCGCGGTATTCGGAAGTGCTGCTCAGCGAACTGGGCCAGGGCACGGCCAACTGGGGCCCGAACTTTGACGGCACCCTCGACGAGCCGCTGGTGTTGCCGGCACGTTTGCCGAATATCCTGCTCAATGGCACCACGGGTATCGCCGTGGGCATGGCCACTGACGTACCGCCCCACAACCTGCGGGAAGTGGCCAGCGCCTGCGTGCGCCTGCTGGATGAGCCGAAGGCTACGGTCGAACAGCTCTGCGAGCATATCCAGGGCCCGGATTACCCGACCGAAGCAGAAATCATCACGCCTCGCGCCGACCTGCTGAAAATCTACCAGACCGGTAAAGGCTCGGTGCGCATGCGCGCCGTGTACCACATCGAAGACGGCGACATCATCGTCACGGCGCTGCCGCACCAGGTGTCCGGCGCCAAGGTGCTGGAGCAGATTGCCGCGCTGATGCAGGCCAAGCCGTCGAAGCTGCCGCAAGTCGCCGACCTGCGTGACGAGTCCGACCACGAAAACCCGTGCCGCATCGTGATCATCCCGACCAACAGCCGGGTCGACCATGAAGTGCTGATGCAGCATCTGTTCGCCAGCACCGAGCTGGAGTCCAGCTATCGGGTCAACATCAACATCATTGGCCTGGACGGCAAGCCGCAGTTGAAGAACCTGCGGGCTTTGCTGGTGGAATGGCTGGAATTCCGGGTGCAGACCGTGCGTCGCCGCCTGCAATTCCGCCTGGACAAGGTCGAACGCCGCCTGCACCTGTTGGACGGCTTGCTGATCGCTTACCTCAACCTGGATGAAGTGATCCATATCATCCGTACCGCCGAGCACCCGAAGGCCGAGCTGATCGCGCGCTTCGAACTCAGCGAAATCCAGGCCGACTATATCCTCGACACCCGTCTGCGTCAGTTGGCGCGACTGGAAGAGATGAAGCTGCGGGACGAACAGGACGCGCTGCTCAAGGAACAAGCCAAGCTCCAGGCCCTGCTGGGCAGCGAGGCCAAGCTGAAGAAGCTGGTGCGCACCGAGCTGATCAAGGACGCCGAAACCTATGGCGACGACCGCCGCTCGCCGATTGTCGAGCGCGCCGAAGCCAAGGCCCTGACCGAAACCGAGCTGCTGCCCAACGAGAAAATTACCGTCGTTCTGTCGGAAAAGGGTTGGGTTCGCTCAGCCAAAGGGCATGATATTGACGCCACCGGCCTGTCTTACAAGGCTGGCGACGGTTTCAAAACCGCGGCGGCGGGGCGTTCCAACCAGTTTGCGGTGTTTATCGACTCCACCGGTCGCAGTTACTCGGTGCCGGCGCACACCTTGCCATCGGCGCGGGGGCAGGGCGAGCCATTGACCGGACGCCTGACACCGCCACCGGGTGCGAATTTTGAGTGCGTGCTGCTGCCGGACGATGACTCGTTGTACGTCATCGCTTCCGATGCGGGCTATGGGTTCGTGGTCAAGGGTGAAGACCTGCAGGCCAAGAACAAGGCGGGCAAGGCGTTGTTGAGCCTGCCGAACAACGCCAAGGTGATCCTGCCGCGTCCGGTGGAAGACCGTGAAGGCAACTGGCTGGCGTCGGTGACGACCGAAGGGCGCCTGCTGGTGTTCAAGATCAGCGATTTGCCGCAGTTGGGCAAAGGCAAGGGCAACAAGATCATTGGTATTCCCGGGGAGCGGGTGGCCAGTCGCGAAGAGTACGTGACCGACATCGCCGTGATCCCGGAAGGCTCGACCCTGGTGTTGCAGGCCGGCAAGCGCACGTTGTCACTGCGCCCTGACGACCTCGAGCACTACAAGGGTGAGCGGGGTCGTCGTGGCAATAAACTGCCGCGCGGCTTCCAGCGAGTGGACGCTTTACTGGTGGAAACGCCCGTTTAAGGCGATATAGAGCGCCCGATCTACGATTTAACCCGTAGATCGACGCTTTCGCGCTGGAGTCATGGCGCATATTCACGGATGATATGGCCTTTCCAGCGCCGGCGTGGCTGAGCGCGTACAGGTTATTTTTGAGTATTACATTGTGGTTCGCCTTGTGGCAGCCACCTGGATGGGATGATGACTGCTCCGCGCCTTCCTTTATTTTTGTTGCTCGCTGGCCTTTTGGGCCTGGCGGGTTGCAGCACACACCAACCGGTGTCGCTGTATCAGCTGGACAGTGGAAGTCCGGCTCAGCCTGCACAAAGTGCCGGCATGGCTGTATTGCTTGGCCCTGTTGTAGTGGCCGACTATCTGCAACGTGAAACCCTGCTGCAACGTCAGAACGACGGCAGCCTGCAAGGTTCCACCGATGGCCGCTGGGCCGGTAGCCTTTCGTCCGACATCAATCAGTTGATGTTGCGCCAGGTGGCTGGCCACCTGGACAGCCAGCGTGTGGTATTGGCGCCGGCGCCGTTGGGTTTTGCCCCGGACGTACAGGTGCTGCTGACCATTACGCGACTGGACTCGGGCGTTTCGCAGCCCGCTATCCTCGACGCGCAATGGCGCCTGATCGACCGTCGTGGCCAGGTGCGGGATAACCGCATCGTGCACTTGCAGGAAGAGCACAGCGGCAGCACCGCGTCCCAGGTCCAGGCCCAGGGTGTGTTGCTGCAACGTTTGGCTGACCAGCTGTCGGTGGCCCTCAAGCCATTGGCCAATCAGCCAGCGGTGGCAGAAGCGCCACGCAAACAGGCCCCGGCGCAGCCCAAGGCTGCGGCACCGGAGAAGCCGAAGATGCCGATGGCCGTGCCGATTCGCACCGATATGGAAGTGTTCAGGTTCTGACCTGAATACAGACCAACAAAAAGGCCCGCTGATGAGCGGGCCTTTTGTTTGTGCGGGATTTGAGCGGTACGCAGATCTAATGTGGGAGCGGGCTTGCTCGCGAAGGCGGCGGATCAGTCGATACATAGGCTGACTGACAGGCCGCTTTCGCGAGCAAGCCCGCTCCCACATTGATTTGCGTTGTTCTTTAGTTCTTCGCCCGCGTCTCATGCATCCGCGCCAGCTGGCGCTCAAGCATCGACGGGTAAGGCTCCATCAACCGCTCCACACAGCACGCACCTTCAGGGCTGGCAATCGGGCGGATCCGCGCACGCTGGCGAATCAGCACGTCGTCACTGATCTTGCGTTCCACCAGCAGCAGGTTGCGGCTGTGTTGCGACAAGGCCAGCGCATCCTGGGCAATCTCGGTCAGGAGCAGATCGATCTGGCTCATGCCATACAGATCGTCGCCCACCGTCAGGCCCAATTGCAGTTGCAGGGTGATGCCGCTGTCGGCCACTTCGATTTGCAGCGCATGGCCCAGGGCCCGCAGCAGTTCACCGCAGCAGATGGCGTTGGTCAGGTAGTCTTCGCCGCTGTCTTCGCTGTGGAACAGCATCAAGGTGCTGCCGTCGTTCAGGGTGTGCAGTTCGCTCTGATACAGCGAGGCCGCCTGGTCGAGGCAGTCACGATAACGTTCCAGCAGCTCGGTCAGGCGTGCCCGCGGCAAGCGACGCAGTTGATCCTGTGCGCCCAGTTGCACGGCCAATACGGCGCTGTGCTGGGGCTGGGTGCTGCGCACCGGAGCAGGCTGCACAGCAGGAGCGGTTGGCACTGAAGTATCGCGAAGATCGGCGAACGGGTCTTCTTCGTCCAGTTCGTCTTCTTCTGCCTTGATCACATGACGGGTCGCCGGCTTTTGGGCCGCTACCGGCGCAGACTCGTCGAAGCTCGGGTCCCGCAGGTTGCGCACTTCAAACTCGGGCTCGTCGTCTTCGTAGTCGGTGTCGTCGAACTCGGGCTCGGGTTCAACCTCGGGCACTACGGGCTCCGGCGCGAAGCTGGTGTGCAGTTGGCGGGCGAGGTCGCCGATTTCGTCCTGGCGGTCGGTGGCCGGGGTGTGTTCATCGATATCCCGCAGCCAGATGCGCAGTTGCATCAGTGGCGTGGAGATATGCCGGCCCAGGCGCAGGCTCAAGGCCAGGGACAGTGCCAGCAGGATCGCACTCAAGATACCCATGCTTTGCAGGCTGATGGTCATCGGCTGCTGGAACTGTTGCATGTCCAGGCTGATGCGCAGTTGGCCGGCCTTCACGTCCTGAAACGTGATATTGCTCTGGTACAGGCCTTCGGCTTCACCCAGCAGGCCGTTTTTCGGGCGTTGCCCGGCTTCGGCCATGATCCGGTTGTCCACGCTATAGATAGCGGCGTGGGCCACCAGCGGGTTCTTGGTCAGGTTGTTGAGCAGCACGTTGAGGCTGAGGATGTCGTTGGACACCAACAACTCAGTCGCCGAGGTGGCGGTCTGGGTGGTCAGGCTCTCGCCCAAAGCGTCGGCTTGCTCGTGCATGGCCTGCTTGAACTGCAAACCCATCACGCAGGCGTAGATGACCAGGGCCAGGGCGACCAGGATCACGTTATGGCTGGCGATGCGTAATGCGATCGGTACACGGCGGTGGCGCAGTGCCCGGAAGATCAGCAGGAAGAAGTTATCGGTTTTTACTGGCGTGGGCCGGTTCACTTAAGCTCGGCTCTTTAGTCCGTGAAGTTGACGCGCAGTATAGCGACAGGCCCAAGACCGGCAAAGCGCTGGCTGTGCCCGATGGTCACTGAAAGTGGGTAGAATGCGGTTTTTTTCCAGCTCGGGGGTGCGCTTTGCGCGAAATTGTCCTGATTAACATCACAGGTGAGGACCGTCCGGGTCTCACTGCAGCCATTACCGGTGTTCTGGCCCAGGGTGGTGTGAACATTCTCGACATCGGCCAGGCAGTGATTCACGACACGCTGTCGTTCGGCATCCTGGTGGAAATTCCCAGCACCGAGCAAGCCTCGTCCGTGCTCAAGGACATCCTGTTTACGGCGTATAAGCTGGATCAGCAGGTGCGTTTCACCCCGGTGTCCGAAGAGGATTACCAGAGTTGGGTGGCCGGCCAGGGCAAAAAACGCCACATCGTGACGCTGTTGACTCGCAAGGTGACGGCCGAGCAACTGCAGCGTGTCAGTTCGATCACGGCTCAGTACGGTT
The DNA here is from genome assembly GCF_000278565.1 of Pseudomonas sp. Ag1. Classification (NCBI taxonomy): domain Bacteria; kingdom Pseudomonadati; phylum Pseudomonadota; class Gammaproteobacteria; order Pseudomonadales; family Pseudomonadaceae; genus Pseudomonas; species Pseudomonas sp. Ag1. The sequence continues at coordinate 179,377 of NZ_AKVH01000112.1, read as the reverse complement.
TGAATATCGACCATATTGACCGTCTGTCGGGTCGCATGCCATTGGACACGCCAGCGGACAAGGGCAAGGGCTGCATTGAGTTCTCCGTACGCGGTGAGCCGGCAGATCCCCAGGCCCTGCGTGCCGAATTCCTGAGCGTTGCCCAGGAGCTGAATGTCGATATCGCCTTCCAGGAAGACTCGCTGTTCCGCCGCAATCGCCGCCTGGCGGTGTTCGACATGGATTCGACGCTGATCGAAGCCGAAGTCATCGACGAATTGGCCAAGGCTGCCGGTGTAGGCGAGCAGGTTTCGGAAATTACCGAGCGTGCCATGGCTGGTGAGCTGGATTTCCGAGCCAGCTTCAAGGAGCGCCTGGCGCTGCTCAAGGGCCTGGATGTGAGCGTACTGGACTCCATCGGCGCCTCGCTGCGACTGACCGAAGGCGCCGAAACCCTGTTCGCCGAACTCAAGCGCCTGGGCTACAAGACCGCGATCCTGTCGGGCGGTTTCACCTACTTCGCCAAGCAATTGCAGGCCAAGCTGGGTATTGACTATGTGTTCGCCAACGAGCTGGAAGTGGTGGACGGCAAGGTGACGGGTGTGGCCGTGGAGCCGATTGTCGACGCACAGCGTAAGGCTGACCTGTTGCGGGAATTGGCACACAAGGAAGGGTTGCGTCTGGAGCAGACCATTGCGGTCGGCGACGGGGCGAATGACTTGCCGATGCTGGCGATTGCCGGGTTGGGTGTGGCGTTCCGGGCCAAGCCGCTGGTCAAGCAATCGGCCAAGCAGGCGATTTCGACTTTAGGGCTGGATGGCGTGTTGTACCTGTTGGGCTTTCGCGACCGCGACGGTCAACTGTAAACGACACAAAGCTTAAGGTCTGAACCGGATCAATGTGGGAGTCGGGCTTGCCCGCGATGCAGGCGCCTCGTTCTTTCAGAGGGACCGCGCCGATGCTATCGCAGGCAAGCCAGCTCCCACATTTTGATCTTCAATCGCCTTGAGTCAGGCTTTCGGCAAACCCATGCCCTGGCCCATCTGCACCGGCGTCCCCGCCTGCAGTGCTTCCGACCATTGCACCTGGTCCGGCCCAAACAGCACGATTGCCGTCGAACCCAGCTTGAAGCGCCCCAGTTCTGCACCTTTTTCCAGGTGGATCGGCCCACGGGCAGCTTCGTCGTAGCGGAAGGTTTTCAGCTCGCGTTTTGGCGGCGTTACCAAGCCTGCCCAAACCGTTTCAATCGATGCCACGATCATCGCGCCAACCAGCACCACGGCCATCGGGCCGCGTTCGGTGTCGAAAATGCAGGCAACACGCTCGTTACGCGCAAACAGTTCCGGCACATTTTCGGCGGTGGTCTGGTTTACTGAGAAGATTCGGCCAGGGATATAAACCATTTCCCGCAGGGTGCCGGCCAATGGCATATGCACCCGGTGGTAGTCCTTCGGCGACAGGTAAACAGTGGCGAAATCGCCGCCCATGAACGGCGCAGCCACCGCCGCATCGCCGCCCAGCAATTCCAGCACGCTGAAGCTGTGGCCCTTGGCCTGGAACACCCGGCCATGTTCAATCGGGCCCAACTGGCTGACCGCGCCATCGGCCGGGCTCAACACCGCGCCTGGGGTCTGATCCAGCGGGCGTGCACCGTCTTTCAGTGCGCGGGTGAAGAAGGCGTTGAAGTGCTCGTAAGCGGTCACGTCTTCAACCAGGGCCTGGGACATGTCCACTTGATAACGCTTGGCAAACCAGCGGGTGAACGCATTCTTGAACCAGCGCACGCGGCATTCGGCAATGCAACCGGCCAGACGCGACAGCAGGTGGTGGGGCAGCAAGTACTGGCTGAGGATGAACAACTGCTTTTTCATTAACTGTCCTTAAACCTTAAATCTCAACGGGGGTGTCGGGGTGGTTGCCCCATTCGCCCCAGGAACCGGCATAACCTTTGACTCGCGGATAACCGAGCGCCTTGGCCACCAGGTAGGTGAAGCCAGAACGGTGGTGAGTCTGGCAGTGGGTGATGATTTCTTTGTCGCGGGTCAGCCCGAGGTCTTCGAGGATCTGCGGCATGTCGCGGCGGATGCGCAGTTGGCGTGCCTTGTCCATGCCGGCGGTCCATTCGAAGTTCACCGCGCCCGGGATGTGTCCACCCTTGGCCGCGAGGACTTTCTCGCCGGAGTATTCCAGCCGGCCACGGGCGTCCCAGATGCCGAGGTCGGCAGCGCCGAGACGGCTTTGCAGGTATTCGCGGGTGGCGGTGGGTTCTTCATGCAACGTCAGGCTGACCGGGCCGCCGGCGCTGGCCGGTACCTCGGTGGACACGGGGTGTTTCTCTTCCAGCCACGCCAGCAGGCCGCCGTCGAGGTAGTGGTACTTCTTGTGGCCGATGACGTCGAGCATCCAGATGAATCGCCCGGCCCAGCCACCGCCTTCGTCGTCATACACCACGTAAGTGGCATCCGGGGTGTGGCCCAGTTCGCCGAACAGCTTTTCAAGATCGGCCTTGCCCGGCAGCAGGCCCGGCGCTGGTGGCTGGCCCAGTTGAGTGCGTTTTGGATCAACGAAGCGTGCGCCGGGGATATGCCCTTCGGCGTAACGCGCAGCGCTGGTGAGGTCCACCAGGATCAGGTGTTCGGCATCGAGGCGACCGAGCAGGTCACTGGCCTCGATGACCAGCGGCAAGCCAGAGAAGTCAGGCATGTGAGGTCTCCTGGGCATAAAAATTGGGCGCTAAGGGAGGGCGATTGTAGCGCAAGCGTCAGGCACTGCGGTTGGTAAAGCTGTGCAGGGCCTTTTCGATGCATTGGGCGGTTTTGCCGAAGGCCTGCACGGTGGTTTCCGAGAACGGCCCGCCGCCCTGGTCGGCCACCATCAGCATCACCACCCGGCCATTGCAACTCAGGGAGCGCAGCAGCAGGTGTTCGCCCTTGAACAGGCGGCGCAGTTCCGGCGGCAGCAGTGCCGAGAACTGGGCGTGGTTGTCGGGGTTGAGGCGCACCTGGGCGGACTTGGCCAGCAGGCGTTGCAGCAGGGTGCTTTGCGCCACGTCGAGGCTCATGTGGTCGGCGTCCTTCGGCAGGCCGTCGACTTGATGCACACGTAGCGTGCTCAAGGTTTTGTCCGCCATCAGCAGCATCACCCGTTGCATGCCGCAGGCCACGAGGGCTTCCTTGGCGCAGGTGGTCAGGTGCATGGCATTGGCAAAGCGGCTCGGCTCTACGAGCAATTCGGTGCAGCGCTTGCGCCAGATCGCCAGGGACTCGGCGGTGGGCGGGGGGGCCGGCAGCAAACCGTGGTGAACGCGCTGCACATCCCATGGCCAGATCAACGACAGCGCCGGGTGCCACAGGTCGCGCATCAGGGTGCTGCGGGCGCTGATCGCCGCGTGTTGGTGGGACTGTTGCTGCACTTCGGCCAACGGTTGTTGCAGGTAAAGCGCAGTGAGGTATTGCCAGCGCTGGGTGTGCGGGCAGGTCCAGGACTCCTGCGCCGCCAGCGCCAGGCCGTTGGCCAACAGCACAGTGTTGGCCGGCTGGTTCAGCCAGCGGCGCAGGTTCGGGTCGGCATCCAGCAACTGCTGTTGGCGCAACGGCTCGTCTTCACGGGCAATGCTCAGCGCCTTGACCAGCAAGCGTTGTTCCGTCAGCAGTAACGTATAACCCTGGGATACCCAGATCGGCAGGCGCCAGGTGTTGGTCAACCCCAGGCACAGGTCCAGCAGGCGTACGCCGAACAGCTCCTGTTCGACCGTGCGGGCCGATTCGCCCTTGTGAATCACCCGCAGCTCCCATTCTTCCAGCAGCTTGGGATAGGCAATCGCCATCGGCCACAGCGGCGAAAGGAATAGCAGGCTGCCCCAGTGAATGTCTTGCCACAACCGCGCCAGGCGGCTGGCGAACAGGCCGCTGGCTTGTTGCGACGCGTGCTGGCTGATCATCTGCAGCTGGCGCAGGGCCACGGGAATTTCATTCAGCGGCACGGAAGGCAGGCGCCGCAGCAACTCCTCGGTGCGCTTGAGGCCGAGGCGATTGATCGCCACTTCGAGGTTTTCTGCCGGCTCCGCGAGGCTGCCGTGGGCCTGGTTGTTGGCCTCGCGCATCACGCTCAGCACCAGCGCCGGGCTGTTCTGCATCAGCTCTGCAATATCCCGCAACGAACTGCGGTTGTCGCCGATGGCCTTGCAAACCCGGTCGTGGCTCGCCTGTGGAACAGGCAACAGCACATCGTCCAGGCGCTTTACCCAAGCGGCGAGGGTGGCGGGTTTTTGAGTTGGGACTGTCGTTTCATTTGCCATGATTGGGGCGCGATCATCACTTGCGGTCAACACGCCCGGGACGGGCCGAACTGGTTTTTCGCCATAACGGGCTATAGTCTGGCGCAGATTTGCCGATAAGTAGAACAAGAGTTTTCAACTCTTGCGAATATGACCCTGAACCCGACGGCGCAAGTACTCATCCCCTATGGCTAAAATTATCGGCATCATCGTCGTCATCGCGAGCGTGCTCGGCGGATACGTCCTTTCCCACGGCAAGATTGCGGCGCTGATCCAGCCTTTCGAAGTGCTGATTATCGGCGGTGCGGCGTTCGGCGCATTCCTGCAGGCCAACCCCGGCTACATGACGATGCACGTGATCAAGAAGTCGCTGGGCATGTTCAGCTCGCGCTTCTCCCACACCTTCTACCTGGAAGTGTTGGGGCTGATCTACGAGATACTCAACAAGAGCCGCCGCGAAGGCATGATGGCCATCGAAGGCGACATCGAGGACGCCGCGGCGAGCCCGATTTTCGCCAAGTACCCGGCCGTGCTCAAAGACGAGCGCATGACCGCCTACATCTGTGATTACCTGCGCATCATGTCGTCCGGCAACATGGCGCCCCATGAGCTGGAAGGCCTGTTCGACATGGAACTGTTCAGCCTCAAGGAAGAGCTGGAGCACCCATCCCACGCCGTGACCGGCATCGCCGACGGCATGCCCGGTTTCGGTATTGTTGCCGCGGTGCTCGGGATCGTGGTGACCATGGCCTCCCTCGGTGAAGGCGACCAGAAAGCCATCGGCATGCACGTAGGTGCGGCACTGGTAGGTACCTTCTTCGGTATTCTCGCGGCCTACGGTTTCTTCGGCCCGCTGGCCACGTCCCTGGCCCACGATGCCAAGGAAGAAGTGAATCTGTACGAAGCCATCAAGGCCTGCCTGGTGGCTTCGGCTTCCGGCATGCCGCCATCGCTGGCAGTGGAGTTCGGGCGCAAGGTTCTGTATCCGAAGCACCGTCCAAGCTTCGCTGAGCTGGAACAAGCGGTTCGCGGTCGCTAAGCCATGGAAAACAACCAGCCGATCATCATCAAGCGCGTCAAGCGCTTCGCTGCGGGGCACCATGGCGGCGCCTGGAAAATCGCCTTCGCCGACTTTGCGACGGCGATGATGGCGTTCTTCCTGGTGCTGTGGCTGATGTCCACTGCCACGCCGGAACAGAAGATCGCCATCGCCGGTTACTTCAAGGACCCCATCGGTTTCTCCGAGAGCGGTACGCCTTTTGTGATCGACCTCGGTGGTTCGCCGCAACTGGCGCCCGAGCGCACCATCAACCCGGAAATCAAGACCGACTCGCCGCAGGAAAAGATCCCGATCGAGCGCGACACCGTCGAGAGCATGGCTGAACAGGTCGAGCAGGAACGCCTGGAATTGCTGCTGCAGGAACTGCAAACCAAGGTTGAGGAAAACCCGCAACTGCTGAAGTTCAAGGACCAGATTTCCTTCGAGATCACCCCGGATGGCTTGCGCATCCAGATCACGGACGCCGCCAACCGGCCGATGTTCGATTCCGGCAGTGCACGCTTGAAGCCGTACTTTGAAGACATCCTGCTGGCCATGGCCGACACCATCAAGGCGGTGCCGAACAAGATCAGCATCAGCGGCCACACCGACGCCAAGCCGTATGCAGGCCAGGGCGACTTCGGCAACTGGGAGCTCTCGGCCAACCGGGCCAATGCCGCGCGTCGTGCACTGGTGGCCGGCAGCTATCCGGACCCGCAAGTGGCACGGGTGGTGGGGTTTGCTTCCTCGCAGCTGTTTGATCCCAAGGATCCGTTCAATCCGATCAACCGACGCATCGATATCGTCGTGCTGACCAAAAAGGCCCAGCGGGCGATTGAAGGCGACCCACCTGCGACGCCACCGGCGCCGACCCAGGGTGAAGGCGCGCCGGGCGAAGTGCCGGCAGACCCGAACGCACTGCCGACCGAGCAGGAGCCGCTGCCAGCCCATGAGCTGCGGCAGAAGCTGAACCTGTTTGACGATGGCGGTGTGAAGGATCCGACTCAGCCAGCCGCTGGCTCGTAAGCAGGTACAAAAAGGCCGCGATGATCGCGGCCTTTTTGTATCTGCTACATCCTGTAGGAGCGAGCTTGCTCGCGATGGACGTTAACGATGACGCGTGCTCTCTGAATGCACGCGGCGCCCTCAAGCTTTTCGCGAGCAAGCTCGCTCCTACATGTTAATAGCTGGTCTCGGGCAAGCTGGCGATGATCGAGCGATAGCTGTTCATTCGCTGCTGCTGCACGCGGCCGTCTTCCAGTGCCTTGAGCAGGGCGCAACCCGGCTCGCGGTCATGTTTGCAGTCACGGAAGCGGCAGGTGCCGATCAAGTCGTTGAACTCGATAAAGCCCGCTTCAACATCGGCACGGCTCACATGGCCCAGGCCGAATTCACGGATGCCGGGGGAGTCGATCAACTCGCCGCCGCCCGGAAAGTGGAACAATCGCGCGGTGGTGGTGGTGTGGGTGCCCTGGCCGGACAGCTCCGACAGCGGGCCAACACGGGTTTCGACTTCCGGCAACAGGCTGTTGACCAGGGACGACTTGCCCACGCCCGACTGGCCGACGAACACGCTGATGCGCCCGTCCAGTTCAGTCTGTAACTGTTCCATGCCATTGCCGTGATGCGCCGAGACTTCCAGCACCGGGTAGCCGAGGGTGCGGTACACCGCCAGCAGCGCGTTGAGCGCCGGGGCGTTCTGCTCGTCGATCAGGTCGAATTTGTTCAGCAGCAACAGCGGGCGAATGCCGGCGTGTTCGGCGGCTACCAGGTAGCGGTCGATCAGGTTGGCATGGGGTTCGGGCAGTGGCGCGAAGACAATGACGATCATGTCGACGTTGGCCGCTACCGGCTTGAGCTGGCCACGGCTGTCGGGGCGACGCAGTTCGGTGGTGCGCGGCAACTGGGCGACGATCACGCCGATGCCCTGGTTGCCGGCACGCCATACCACCTTGTCGCCGGTCACCAGCGCAGGCAGGTTGGCGCGCAGGTGGCAACGGAACACCTGGCCGGCGTGATCGCCTTCGGTGGCCTCGACTTCGACCTGCACACCGAAGTGCGCGATCACCAGGCCCGTTTGCTCGGGGCCCAGGTCGCCGCCCTCAAGCGCTTCCACGGCGGAGGATTCACGTTTGGCGGCGCGGGCAGCGCGTTCGCCCTGAATCTTTTCGATGCGCCAGTTTTGGCGACGGTTGAGCTGGCGTTTGGCCATTGGTGTTCCGTGTCGATAATGCAAAGGTTAGGTGAAACGGTCGCGAGTCTAGCACGCCCTGCCTGCTAAACTGCGCAGCTACGCCAAGGTGCCAAGGAACCACGACATGCAAAACCCACAGAACCTGATTTGGATCGATCTGGAAATGACCGGTCTGAACCCTGACACCGACGTCATCATCGAGATGGCGACCATTGTCACCGACAGCAACCTCAACACCTTGGCCGAAGGTCCGGTGATCGCCATTCACCACAGCGACGCGGTGCTGGCCACCATGGACGAGTGGAACACCCGCACCCACGGCAACTCGGGCCTGACCCAGCGTGTGCGCGACAGCCGCGTGAGCATGGCTGAGGCTGAAGCCGAAACCATCGCCTTCCTGGAAAAGTGGGTACCCAAGGGCAAGTCGCCAATCTGCGGCAACAGCATTTGCCAGGACCGCCGCTTTCTCTATACCCACATGAAGGCGCTGGAAAGCTACTTCCACTACCGCAACCTGGACGTGTCGACCTTGAAGGAGCTGGCCGCGCGCTGGGCGCCGGAAGTCAAAGACAGCTTCCACAAGGGCAGCACCCACCTGGCACTGGACGATATTCGCGAGTCGATTGCCGAGTTGCAGCATTACCGCAAGCATTTCATCAAGTTCTAAAGCGGTAATACCTGAGCCCAGCGGGCTTTTGTGGCGAGGGGCTTGTCTGTGGCGAGGGGGCTTGTCCCCCGTTGGGCTGCGAAGCGGCCCTAAAATCTGACATCCCGATCTACCTGAAAACTCTATTGCCTTTAAAGGGGCTGCTTCGCACCCCAACGGGGGACAAGCCCCCTCGCCACAACTTTGCAAGGATCGCCATCATGCTGCTGATGCTCTATCTCATCGCCATCACCGCCGAAGCCATGACGGGTGCCTTGTCCGCCGGGCGGCGCGGGATGGACTGGTTCGGTGTGGTGCTGATCGCCTGCGTGACGGCGCTGGGCGGCGGTTCGGTGCGTGACGTGTTGCTCGGCCACTACCCGCTGACCTGGGTCAAACACCCGGAGTACCTGGTGCTGACCTCCGTCGCGGCCCTGGTGACCATCTTCATCGCTCCATTGATGCGCCACCTGCGCTCGCTGTTCCTCGCGCTGGACGCCGTGGGCCTGGTGGCCTTCACCCTGATCGGCAGCATGACCGCCCTGGAAATGGGCCACGGCATGCTGGTGGCGTCAGTCAGCGGTGTGATCACCGGGGTATTCGGCGGCATCCTGCGGGATATCTTCTGCAACGACATTCCGTTGATCTTCCGCCGCGAGCTGTACGCCAGCGTGTCGTTCCTGGCCGCCTGGTTCTACATGCTGTGCATCTACCTTGAGCTGCCAAGTGAGCAATCGATCCTGCTGACGCTGTTCAGCGGCTTTCTATTGCGCCTGCTGGCGATCCGTTTTCACTGGGAAATGCCCAAGTTCGTCTACAACGACGACGTGCACTGACGTTCGGCGTGCTGGTTCAGCGCCCATTCCACATGTTCGCGCACCAGTTCCGAGGGGTATTCCCGACGCGCCTTCAGCGCTTCCAGCACCGGAATGCTTGATGGCGCATTGCCCAGGCCCACCGCCAGGTTGCGCAGCCAGCGCTCATAGCCGGCGCGGCGCAGGGGAGAACCTTCGGTGCTGCTGAGGAATTTGTCCTCGTCCCACATAAACAACTCGGCGAGCTCTGCGTTATCCAGATTGTGCCGTGGCTTGAAATCGCCTTCGTCGGTTGGCCGCGCGAAACGATTCCACGGGCAAACGATCTGACAGTCATCGCAGCCGAATACCCGATTGCCGATCAGTGGGCGCAGTTCTTCGGGGATCGCACTTTTCAGCTCGATGGTCAGGTAGGAAATGCAGCGCCGGGCGTCCAACACGTAGGGCCCGACGAAGGCGTTGGTAGGGCAGATATCCAGGCAGGCGGTGCAGCGGCCACAATGTTCGGTGGCGTGGGGTGGGTCGACCGGCAACGGCAGGTCGACAAACAGCTCGCTCAGGAAGAAGTAACTGCCCGCCTTGCGATTGAGTACCAAGGTGTTCTTGCCGATCCAGCCGAGCCCGGCCTGCTCGGCGATGGCTTTTTCCAGCACGGGGGCGCTGTCGACAAAGGCGCGGAAGCCGAACGGGCCGATTTGCGCCTGGATGCGGTCGGCCAGTTGCTGCACGCGCTTGCGGATCAGCTTGTGGTAGTCGCGGCCCAGGGCGTAGCGGGAGATGTAGGCTTTTTCGGGTTTGGCCAGCAGTTGGGCCATTTGGGTGTCGCCCGGCAAGTAGTCCATGCGCAGTGAGACCACGCGCAAGGTGCCGGGTACCAGCTCCTCCGGGTGTGAGCGCTTGCTGCCGTGGGCGCCCATGTAGTCCATTTCGCCGTGGTAGCCGGCGTCGAGCCAGCGTTGCAGGTGCTGTTCATGCTCGGCGAGGTCGAGGCCGCTGATGCCCACTTGTTGAAAGCCCAGCTCGCGGCCCCAGTCTTTGATCGATTGGGCGAGGGCGGGCAGGTCGTAGGTAATAGCAGGCATGAACAAGAGAAACCGCAGGTTAGATGCGTATAATTCTGCCAGACATCGGAGCTTGAAGACGCATGCCGCAGACAAAACACGAAATACCCGACGTTCAGCACCTGTTGCCCGGCCAATTGCCGCAACTCGCTGCGCGTTCCCCGGACGCCCATAAAGGCCAGTTCGGCCATGTATTGCTGATCGGCGGCGACCGAGGTTTTGGCGGCGCCGCCTTGCTCAGTGCTGAAAGTGCCCTGCGCAGTGGTGCCGGCATGGTTTCCCTGGCGACCCGTAGCGAACACGTCGGTGCGGCGCTGGCGCGGTTGCCGGAAGTGATGACGGTGGGCGTGCACTCGGCCAATCAATTGATGGGCCTGCTGGAAAAGATTTCCGTGATCGTCATCGGCCCGGGCCTGGGCGAGGTCTCCTGGGGCAAAAGCCTGCTGTCGGTAGCGGCCAATGCCAGGCAGCCGCAAGTCTGGGACGCCGATGCCTTGAACCTGCTGGCGGCGGGCAGCGTCAGCTTGCCGGCCAATTGCGTGATCACTCCGCATCCTGGCGAAGCGGCCCGCTTGATGGGTATTTCGACAGCCGAGGTTCAGGCCGACCGCCTTAACGTGGCGCGCGCCTTGAGTCAGAAATTCAATGCGGTGGCGATCCTCAAGGGCGCCGGCAGCTTGATCGCCAGCCCGGACGGTCGGGTTGCCCGCTGCGATCAGGGCCATCCTGCAATGGCAACCGCTGGCCTTGGCGATGTGTTGGCCGGCCTGGTCGGTGCTTTGCTGGCGCAAGGCATGCCGGCATTTGATGCCGCCTGCCTGGCGGTCTGGCTGCATGCCACTGCCGGAGATCGCCAGGGTACCTACGGTCGCGGGCTGGCCGCCAGTGACCTGATTCCTGCCATTCGTCAGTTGCTGGAGGAGCAATCGCCGTGTCTGAAGTAGTTCTTTTCCTGCCTGATGAAGACGCCATGGTCGCCTTGGGCAACCGTATTGCCCGGGTCACTCAAGGCTCAGGGCTGATCTTTCTGGAAGGCGATCTCGGCGCCGGAAAAACCACCTTGTCCCGGGGCATCATTCGCGGGTTGGGGCACGCGGGTGCTGTGAAAAGCCCTACGTTCACCTTGGTAGAACCCTACGAAATCGGTGACGTACGAGCGTTCCACTTCGACCTGTATCGCCTGGTGGACCCGGAAGAACTGGAATACATGGGCATTCGTGATTACTTCGATGAGGACGCCTTGTGCCTGATCGAGTGGCCAGATAAAGGCACAGGCTTTTTGCCAAAGCCGGACCTGACCATTACCATTACCCCGCATAAGCAAGGACGTCAGCTGAAGTTGTTGTCCCAGAGCGCGCGCGGCGAGTCGTGGTGCGCCGCCTTGGCATTGGAATTCAAATAATTGATGGGGTTAGGTATGCGCTTTCGCGCGTTGGTTACTGTCGTAGGGGTGTTGCTTGCGGCAATGACTTTCAATGCACTGGCGGCCTCACAGGTGAAAAGTGTTCGCCTGTGGCGGGCACCGGATAACACGCGACTGGTATTCGACCTGTCTGGCCCGGTTCAGCACAGCGTCTTCACCCTCACGGCGCCTGATCGCCTGGTGATTGATATCAACGGTGCGACCCTGGCCGCGCCGTTGAAAGTCGCCATGGCCAATACCCCGATTACCGCGATGCGCTCGGCCCAGCGTACGCCGACCGACCTGCGGGTGGTCATCGACCTGAAAAAGGCCGTGACCCCGAAAAGCTTCGTGCTGGCGCCCAACGCGCAGTATGGCAACCGGCTGGTGGTCGACCTGTTCGACAACGCCGCCGATGCCGCGCCGCCGCCTGCGCCAACTCCAAGCGTCGCGACGATACCTGCGGTGCCGGTCAACCAGTCGCAACCCCAGGTCAAATTGCCGCCGCTGCCACCGGCTCCGGCGGGCAAACGTGACATTATCGTGGTCATCGATGCCGGTCACGGCGGCGAAGACCCGGGTGCCTCGGGCTCGCGCGGCCAGCATGAAAAAGACGTGGTACTGGCCATCGCCCGCGAACTGCAGCGCCAGATCAATGGCATGAAAGGCTACCGCGCCGAGCTGACCCGGACCGGCGACTACTTTATTCCGCTGCGTGGCCGTACCGAAATCGCCCGCAAGAAGGGCGCCGACCTGTTCGTCTCGATCCACGCCGACGCCGCACCTTCGGCCGCGGCGTTTGGTGCCTCGGTGTTTGCCCTGTCTGATCGCGGCGCTACGTCCGAGACCGCCCGCTGGCTGGCGGACAGTGAAAACCGTTCCGACTTGATCGGCGGGGCTGGCAACGTATCCCTCGACGACAAGGACAAGATGCTCGCTGGCGTATTGCTCGATCTGTCGATGACTGCCTCGCTGACCTCCAGCCTGAACGTGGGGCAGAAAGTCCTGAGCAACATTGGTCGCGTCACCTCGCTGCACAAACAGCGCGTGGAACAGGCCGGGTTCATGGTGCTCAAGTCGCCGGATATTCCGTCGATCCTGGTGGAAACCGGGTTTATCTCCAACTCCAACGAAGCCTCGAAACTGGCCTCGGCCAGCCACCAGCAGGCGTTGGCGCGCTCCATCAGCGCCGGTGTTCGCCAGTTCTTCCAGCAGAACCCGCCGCCGGGCACTTATATAGCCTGGCTGCGTGACTCCGGGAAAATCGCCCAGGGCCCGCGTGACCATCGCGTGCAGCCGGGCGACACCCTGGCGATGCTGGCGGTGCGCTTCCAGGTGTCAGCGGCAACCTTGCGCAGTGCCAACAACCTCAAGACCGATGAATTGAAGGTCGGCCAGGTGTTGACCATCCCGGGCACTGAACTGGCGGCGCAATAATGAGCGAAACAGTCTTGAGCAATACCTCGCGCATCGAGCTGCTAAGCCCGCGTCTCGCCAACCAGATCGCGGCGGGTGAGGTGGTCGAGCGGCCAGCGTCGGTGATCAAGGAGTTGCTGGAAAACAGTATCGACTCCGGCGCCAGGCGCATTGATGTCGATGTTGAGCAAGGCGGCGTCAAGCTGCTGCGGGTGCGCGACGACGGCAGCGGGATTTCCTCCGATGACCTGCCGCTGGCCCTGGCCCGTCACGCCACCAGCAAGATTCGTGACCTGGAAGACCTGGAGCGGGTGATGAGCCTCGGGTTTCGTGGTGAGGCCCTGGCCTCCATCAGCTCCGTGGCTCGCCTGACCCTGACGTCCCGCACCCGCGACGCCGACCAGGCCTGGCAGGTTGAAACCGAAGGCCGCGACATGGCGCCCCGGGTCCAGCCGGCGGCACATCCGGTGGGCACCTCGGTGGAAGTACGCGACCTGTTCTTCAACACCCCGGCCCGGCGTAAATTCCTCAAGGCCGAAAAAACCGAATTCGATCATCTGCAGGAAGTCATCAAGCGCCTGGCCCTGGCTCGGTTTGATGTGGCTTTCCACCTGCGCCACAACGGCAAGACCATCCTCAGCCTGCACGAGGCCCATGATGATGCGGCCCGTGCGCGGCGTGTCTCGGCCATCTGCGGCGCGGGGTTCCTGGAGCAGGCGCTGCCGATCGAGATCGAGCGCAATGGCCTGCGGCTGTGGGGTTGGGTGGGTTTGCCGACTTTCTCCCGTAGCCAGGCGGACATGCAGTATTTCTTCGTGAATGGCCGGGCGGTGCGCGACAAGCTGGTGGCCCACGCGGTGCGCCAGGCGTATCGCGACGTGCTGTTCAACGGGCGGCATCCGACGTTTGTGCTGTTTTTCGAGGTCGACCCGTCGGTGGTCGACGTCAACGTGCACCCGACCAAGCACGAAGTGCGCTTCCGTGACGGTCGCATGGTCCACGACTTTCTTTACGGCACCCTGCACCGCGCCTTGGGCGATGTGCGGCCAGATGATCACCTGGCGGCGCCGATTGTCACGGCTGTTGTCCGTCCTTCAGGGCCGGAAGCCGGCGAGTTCGGGCCCCAGGGCGAAATGAGCCTGGCGGCCAACCTGCTGCAATCGCCGCAAGCCCAGCCGAGCTTTACCGCACCTGGTTCAGGCGCCGGCGCCGGTTATCAATACCAGTACACCCCGCGTCCGCAATCGGCGGTGCCGGTGGCCGAGGCCCAGGCGGCCTATCGCGAGTTTTTCGCGCCGCTGCCCGGCGCCGAGCCAGGTGCTGCCGCGTTGCCGGAAGGCCAGGGCGACGTGCCGCCGTTGGGTTACGCGCTGGCACAGCTCAAGGGTATTTATATTCTTGCGGAAAACGCCCATGGCCTGGTGTTGGTGGACATGCACGCCGCCCACGAGCGGATCATGTACGAGCGCCTGAAGATCGCCATGGCCAGCGAAGGCCTGAGCGGCCAGCCGCTGCTGGTGCCGGAATCCCTGGCGGTCAGCCAGCGGGAAGCGGATTGCGCCGAAGAGCACATCAGCGTGTTCCAGAAGCTGGGCTTTGAGCTGCAACGCCTGGGGCCGGAAACCCTGGCTATCCGCCAGATTCCGGCTTTGCTCAAGCAGGCAGAGGCCAACCGGCTGGTGGCCGACGTACTGGCAGACCTGATGGAATACGGCACCAGTGACCGGATCCAGGCCCACATCAATGAACTGCTCGGCACCATGGCCTGTCACGGCGCCATCCGCGCCAACCGCCGGCTGGCCTTGCCGGAAATGAACGGCCTGCTGCGGGACATGGAAAACACCGAGCGCAGCGGCCAGTGCAACCATGGCCGCCCGACCTGGACCCAGATGGGCCTGGACGACCTGGACAAACTGTTCTTGCGCGGCCGTTGATGAGTGCCTTGCCCCCCGCAATCTTCCTGATGGGCCCGACGGCCGCTGGCAAGACCGACCTGGCCATCGAGCTGACCAAGGTCTTGCCGTGCGAGTTGATCAGTGTCGACTCTGCACTGGTTTACCGGGACATGGACATCGGCACTGCCAAACCTTCAAAAGAGCTGCTGGCCCAGTATCCGCACCGGTTGATCGACATTATTGATCCCAGCGAGAGCTATTCGGCGGCGGATTTTCGCATCGATGCGCTGGCCGCCATGGCCGATATCACCGCGCGGGGCAAGATTCCGCTGCTGGTCGGCGGCACGATGCTCTACTACAAGGCCTTGCAGGAAGGTCTGGCTGATATGCCGCCAGCTGATCCACAGGTGCGCGCCGAACTTGAAGAAGAGGCTGCGCGCCTTGGCTGGCAGGCCTTGCACGATCAGTTGGCCATTGTGGATCCGGTTTCCGCCGCGCGAATTCATCCCAATGACCCCCAGCGCCTGACGCGAGCGTTGGAAGTCTGGCGGGTCAGTGGCCAGACCATGACTGAACACAGGCTGAAACAAACTGCGCAAAGTGCTGAAGCAGGCGCCTCGGGACACTCACAATTGCCCTATACTGTGGCGAATCTGGCCATCGCTCCGACGGATCGTCAGGTGCTGCATGAACGAATTGCACAAAGATTCACAATTATGTTGGAACAGGGGTTTGTGGAGGAGGTCGTAGCACTGCGTTCAAGAGGTGACCTGCATCCAGGGCTGCCTTCGATACGTGCTGTAGGCTACCGCCAAGTCTGGGATCATCTGGATGGCAAGCTGACGTCAGTCGAAATGCAGGAGCGCGGCATCATTGCCACGCGCCAATTGGCGAAGCGTCAGTTCACCTGGTTGCGCAGTTGGAGCGATTTGCACTGGCTGGACAGCCTGGACAGCGACAATCTGTCACGCGCCTTGAAATACTTGGGAACGGTCTCCATATTGAGCTGAGTCCTTGCAATTGCCGTCTATCCTTGGGGGTGTGACGGCCATGAGCTATCTATTTTCCGATTTTTATTATTGATCCTTAAAGGAGTGCGGCACATGTCAAAAGGGCATTCGCTACAAGACCCTTACTTGAATACTTTACGTAAAGAGAAAGTTGGGGTTTCCATCTATCTGGTCAACGGTATCAAGCTGCAAGGTACGATCGAGTCGTTCGACCAGTTCGTGATCCTGCTGAAAAACACCGTAAGCCAAATGGTTTACAAGCACGCTATCTCGACCGTAGTGCCGGTTCGTCCAATTCGTCTGCCTAGCGCAACCGAAGAACAGGGTGACGCCGAGCCTGCACCAGGTAACGCCTGATAGGAGTCTCCTTTGTTCTTTGAGCGCCACGGTGGTGGTGAGCGAGTAATCCTCGTTCACTTGGATG
Source organism: Pseudomonas sp. Ag1 (assembly GCF_000278565.1). Taxonomy (NCBI): domain Bacteria; kingdom Pseudomonadati; phylum Pseudomonadota; class Gammaproteobacteria; order Pseudomonadales; family Pseudomonadaceae; genus Pseudomonas; species Pseudomonas sp. Ag1. Next base: position 163,220 of record NZ_AKVH01000112.1, on the reverse strand, counting down.
GACAGGACCCTGAGGCGCGCGAAGATCCGCAGGAGTTTCAGGAGTTGGCAAATTCGGCCGGCGCCGAGACCGTCGCGTTTTTTAACGTGCCGCGTCATCGGCCAACCGCCAAATTCCTGATCGGCAGCGGCAAGGTCGAGGAACTGCGCGACCTGGTCCACGCCGAAAAGGCCGATCTGGTGATTTTCAATCACATCCTCACGCCCAGTCAGGAACGTAACCTCGAACGAGTTTTCGAGTGTCGCGTGATCGACCGCACGGGTCTGATTCTCGATATTTTCGCTCAACGCGCCCGTACCCATGAAGGCAAGCTCCAGGTAGAACTGGCCCAGCTTGACCACATGAGCACCCGGCTGGTTCGTGGCTGGACTCACCTTGAGCGCCAGGGTGGCGGCATCGGCATGCGCGGCCCGGGTGAAACCCAGCTGGAAACCGACCGGCGTCTGCTGCGGGTGCGCCTGCGACAGATCAAGGGCCGCCTGGAGAAGGTGCGCAGCCAGCGCGAACAATCGCGACGTGGCCGTATGCGTGCGGATATCCCGACCGTTTCCCTGGTGGGCTATACCAACGCCGGCAAATCCACACTCTTCAACAACGTGACGAAATCGGACGTGTACGCGGCCGACCAACTGTTCGCGACCCTCGACCCGACCTTGCGCCGTCTGGAACTGGACGACCTGGGGCCGATTGTCCTGGCCGATACCGTGGGTTTCATTCGTCACTTGCCCCACAAGCTGGTCGAGGCATTTCGGTCTACGCTCGAAGAGTCGAGCAATTCCGACCTGCTGTTGCACGTGATCGATGCGGCCGAACCGGATCGCATGTTGCAGATTGAACAGGTCATGGTGGTGCTGGGCGAGATTGGTGCCCAGGACTTGCCGATCCTCGAGGTCTATAACAAACTCGATTTGCTTGAAGGCGTTGAGCCACAAATCCAGCGCGACGAAAACGGCAAGCCCCAGCGGGTCTGGCTGTCGGCGCGTGATGGCAGTGGCCTGGAATTGCTTGAACAAGCCATTGCCGAGCTGTTGGGCAGCGATTTGTTCGTCGGCACCTTGCGCTTGCCGCAGCGTTTTGCTCGACTGCGTGCACAGTTTTTCGAGCTGGGCGCGGTACAGAAAGAAGAACACGACGAAGAAGGTGTCAGCTTGCTGGCCGTTCGATTGCCGCGCTCGGAGCTGAATCGGCTGGTCAGCCGTGAAGGCGTTGTGCCGACAGAGTTCATCGAACAACACACTTTGCAATAAAAGCCTGAGAAAGCGGTTGTGCCGCTGTGACAGGCATTCTGTAGCATTGGTCGGCGCGCCGTGGGTGCGTCTTTGCTTTATCAGATGGAGAGCGCTATGGCTTGGAATGAGCCGGGTGGCAACTCGAATAATCAGGATCCTTGGGGTGGTAAACGCCGCAATAATGGCGACCGCAAGGGGCCACCAGATCTCGACGAGGCCTTCCGAAAGCTGCAGGAAAGCCTGAATGGGTTGTTCGGTGGTGGAAAAAAACGTGGTGGTGACGAAGGCGGTCGTACGAGCAAGGGCGGTGGTTACGGCCTGCTCGGCATCGGCCTCGTCGTGCTGGCGGCCGTCTGGCTGTACAGCGCCGTCTATGTGGTGGACGAGCAGGAGCAAGCCGTGGTGCTGCGCTTCGGCAAGTACTACGAGACTGTCGGCCCTGGCCTGAACATCTACTTCCCGCCGATCGACAAGAAGTACATGGAAAACGTCACGCGTGAGCGTGCCTACACCAAGCAGGGCCAGATGCTGACCGAAGACGAGAACATCGTCGAAGTGCCGCTGACCGTGCAGTACAAGATCAGCAACCTGCAGGACTTCGTGCTGAACGTCGACCAGCCGGAGATCAGCCTGCAACATGCGACCGAAAGCGCCCTGCGCCACGTGGTGGGTTCCACCGCAATGGACCAGGTGCTGACTGAAGGCCGTGAATTGATGGCCAGCGAAATCAAGGAGCGCCTGCAACGGTTCCTCGACACGTACCGCACCGGTATCACCGTGACCCAGGTCAACGTACAGAGCGCAGCGGCACCGCGTGAAGTGCAGGAAGCCTTCGATGACGTGATCCGTGCCCGTGAGGACGAGCAGCGTTCGCGCAACCAGGCTGAAACCTACGCCAACGGCGTGGTGCCGGAAGCCCGTGGCCAGGCCCAGCGCATCCTTGAGGATGCCAACGGTTACCGCGACGAAGTGGTCTCCCGCGCCAAGGGTGAGGCAGATCGTTTCACCAAGCTGGTGGCCGAGTACCGCAAGGCACCGGAAGTCACCCGTGAGCGTCTGTACCTGGACACCATGCAGGAAGTCTTCAGCAACACCAGCAAGGTTCTCGTGACCGGCAGCAAGGGCGGGCAGAACAATCTGCTGTACCTGCCGCTGGACAAGATGATCGAAGGTGGTCGTAGCAGCACCAGCGCACCGGCTGCCGGTTCCAATGCTGCTGCCAACGAAGCGAGCGCCCGTGCGGCCGCTGACCTGCTGCAACAGCAAACACGTACCAGGGAGAGTCGTTGATGAGCAATAAATCGCTGACCGCCCTGATTGTGGGCGTCGTCGTGGTCATCGCTGCCTGGAACTGCTTCTATATCGTGTCTCAGACCGAGCGCGCGGTGTTGCTGCAATTCGGTCGCGTGGTCCAGGCGGATGTCCAGCCGGGCCTGCATGTGAAAGTCCCCTACGTCAACCAGGTGCGCAAGTTCGACGGCCGCCTGATGACCCTGGATGCACCGACACAACGCTTCCTGACCCTGGAAAAGAAAGCTGTGATGGTTGACGCCTACGCCAAGTGGCGCGTCAAGGATGCCGAGCGCTTCTACACCGCGACCTCCGGCCTCAAGCAGATTGCCGACGAGCGTTTGTCGCGCCGTCTGGAATCGGGCCTGCGTGACCAGTTTGGTAAGCGCACCCTGCACGAGGTGGTATCCGGTGAACGTGACGCGCTGATGGCGGACATCACGCGTTCGTTGAATGCGATGGCGGAAAAAGAGCTGGGCATCGAGGTGATCGATGTTCGGGTCAAGGCCATCGACCTTCCGAAGGAAGTGAACCGCAGCGTGTTCGAGCGTATGAGCACCGAGCGTGAGCGCGAGGCTCGTGAGCACCGCGCCAAGGGTAACGAACTGGCAGAAGGGATCCGCGCGGATGCCGACCGTCAGCGTCGCGTACTGTTGGCTGAAGCCTATCGCGAGTCTGAAGAGGCCCGTGGTGATGGTGATGCTCAAGCCGCTTCGATCTACGCCAAGGCCTATGGTCAGGACCAGGAGTTCTACGCGTTCTACCGTAGCCTGCGCGCCTACCGTGAAAGCTTTGCGAACAAAACCGACGTCATGGTGCTGGACCCAAGTAGCGATTTCTTCCGCTACCTGGAAAAGTCCAAGTAACCCGCATGTAGTCTGAGAATCGCTCCGTCGGGCGGCTAAAATGCCGGGCGGGGTGATCCTTTCAGAAAACGGGTGTATGATGCGGCAGCCGGGAAATTCCCGGCTTTTTTGCGTCTGCATGTTTGATTGTGGTTTTGCTCCGCAGGCGCCACAGGTTTTTCGAGGAAAGTGCCCGACGAGGCCGATTGTTGGTCGTTCGTCACGTCGCTCTTGCGCGTGGTTTATGCAGGGGCCGGGTATTTTCTGCTTCACTCAAGGCTCGCCCGAGGGCTGGCCGCCCGGATCATAGGGGAATGGCGTAATGGCAACGGTAGACCGCTGGCTGCTGCCAGATGGCATCGAAGAAGTACTGCCACCAGAAGCTGCGCGCATTGAAATCGCGCGCCGCCAGGTGTTGGATCTGTTCCAGAGCTGGGGTTACGAGTTTGTCGTGACTCCGCATATCGAGTACCTGGAATCCCTGCTGACCGGCGCGGGCCAGGACCTGGATCTGCGCACCTTCAAGGTCATCGACCCGCAATCGGGCCGGCAAATGGGCTTTCGTGCCGACATCACGCCGCAAGTAGCGCGCATTGATGCGCACACCCTGCGTCGCGAAGGGCCAAGCCGCCTGTGCTACGCCGGCAGCGTGCTGCATGCGCAACCGCGTGCGTTGTCGTCGTCCCGCAGCCCGATCCAGTTGGGCGCCGAGTTGTACGGTGATGCCAGCCCGAGCAGCGACGTGGAAGTCATCAGCCTGATGCTGGCCATGTTGCAGCTGGCCGATGTGCCGGATGTGCACATGGACCTTGGGCATGTCGGTATCTACCGCGGCCTGGCCCGTGCGGCCGGCTTGTCGGGTGAAGTGGAACAACAGTTGTTCGATGCCTTGCAGCGCAAGGCCATCGATGAAGTGATTGCCCTGACGGCGGGCGTGCCTGCCGACCTGGCCGGCATGCTGCGTGCGCTGGTGGATCTGTGTGGCGGCCGTGAAGTACTGACCGCCGCCCGTGATCGCCTGGCGAATGCGCCGGCTGATGTATTGGCGGCCCTGGACGATGTGCTGGCGATTGCCGAGCAGTTGTCTGCGCGCTTCCCGCAGTTGCCGCTGTATTTTGATTTGGGTGAGTTGCGCGGCTACCACTACCACACCGGTGTGGTGTTTGCGGTGTTTGTCCCGGGTGTTGGCCAGGCCATCGCCCAGGGCGGTCGTTACGACGATATCGGCGCCGACTTCGGTCGCGCTCGTCCGGCGACCGGTTTTTCCACCGATTTGAAAACCCTGGTGACCCTGGGGCGTGCTGAGGTCGAACTGCCGTCTGGCGGTATCTGGATGCCCGACAGTACGGACGCAGCACTCTGGCAGCAGGTTTGCCAGTTGCGCAGTGAGGGTCAGCGTGTGGTCCAGGCCTTGCCTGGGCAGCCATTGGCCGCCGCCCGTGAAGCGGACTGCGACCGGCAATTGATTCAGCAGAACGGGCTTTGGCAAGTTTCGCCACTGGCTTCTTGAGTTTTCCTGCCGGCCACTGCCGGCACCAAGTTTGCGCGAATGAGGACAAGTGTTATGGGTAAGAATGTCGTAGTCCTGGGCACCCAATGGGGTGATGAGGGCAAAGGCAAGATCGTTGATCTGCTGACCGAACATGCTGCCGCCGTAGTGCGCTACCAAGGTGGCCACAACGCTGGCCACACCCTGGTCATCGATGGCGAAAAAACCGTCTTGCACCTGATCCCGTCGGGTGTACTGCGCGAAGGCGTGCAGTGCCTGATCGGCAACGGCGTGGTGGTTGCACCTGACGCCCTGTTGCGCGAGATCACCAAGCTGGAAGAGAAAGGCGTGCCAGTGCGCGAGCGCCTGCGTATCAGCCCTTCCTGCCCGCTGATCCTGTCCTTCCACGTTGCGCTGGACCAGGCCCGTGAAAAGGCCCGTGGCGAGCTGAAGATCGGCACGACCGGTCGCGGCATCGGCCCGGCCTACGAAGACAAGGTTGCACGTCGTGGCCTGCGTGTGGGCGACCTGCTCAACATGCCGCGCTTTGAAGACAAGCTGCGTGAACTGGTGGATTACCACAACTTCATGCTGGTGGGTTACTACAAAGAGCCGGCCATCGAGTTTGAAAAGACCCTGGCCGAGTGCAAGGAATACGCCGAGCTGCTCAAGCCGCTGATGCTGGACGTGACTGCCGAGCTGCACGACCTGCGTCGCGCCGGCAAAGACATCATGTTCGAAGGCGCCCAGGGCTCGTTGCTGGACATCGACCACGGCACCTACCCGTACGTCACCAGTTCCAACACCACCGCTGGCGGCGTTGCGACGGGTTCGGGCGTTGGCCCGATGTTCCTGGACTACATCCTCGGCATCACTAAGGCATACACCACGCGTGTAGGTTCGGGTCCATTCCCGACTGAACTGTTCGACGACGTCGGCGCGCACCTGGCCAAACAAGGCCACGAGTTCGGCGCGACGACCGGCCGTGCCCGCCGTTGTGGCTGGTTCGACGCCGTTATCCTGCGTCGCGCTATCGATGTGAACAGCATCTCGGGCATCTGCCTGACCAAGCTGGACGTACTCGACGGCCTGGAAACCATCAACATCTGCATCGGCTACAAGGATGCGGAAGGCAAGGACGTTGCCCCGACTGACGCGGACAGCTACGTAGGCCTGCAGCCTGTGTACGAAGAAGTGCCAGGCTGGACCGAATCGACCGTGGGCGCCAAGACCCTGGAAGAACTGCCAGCCAACGCCCGCGCTTACATCAAGCGCGTCGAAGAGCTGATCGGTGCGCCGATCGACATTATTTCGACGGGCCCGGACCGCAACGAGACCATCGTTCTGCGTCACCCGTTCGCTTAATAAGCTGTTGATGTAAAAAGCAAAGGGCTCCTTCGGGAGCCCTTTGTCGTTTCCGCCTGGTAAACGGCACGACCCTTGCTATGGTTCTTTCTTTCGCGGTGCTATCAAATTAATGGCACCCGTGGTGGAGGGATTCCCAGTGTCTGCCGTTCTCTCATTGTTACAAAGCCGGCTGTTGCGGCCTGTGTTCGTTACCCTAGGTATCGCTCTTTTGGTGCAAGTACTGGTGGCCGTCGCCCTGACGCGAAGCACCGTCACTGCATTGGAAGCTGATTTGGGCAATCGCCTGGGCGTCGACAGCCAGAAACTGTCCGGCGAGTTGGCGCAAGCCGGCAAGGAAGTGACATCCAGCCTGGACAGTCTGTCTTCCAGCACGCGCCAGCGTCTGACGGCGGGGCTTTCCACGCGCCTGCAGGAAGAGCAGAAGCAACTGCGTGCGACCCTGGAAAAAGACCTGCAGGACTCTGCCAATGACATGGCGCAACTGCTTGCTTCGGTGGCGCCGCGTGCCATGTGGGACAGCGACGTGCCGACGCTGTCTGAGTTTGCCCGCAGAGCCCAGCGCAATCCCAACGTGTTGTTTGTGGTGTATGACGACGCGGCTGGTGAGCACCTGACCCGTTACCTCAATCGTGAAAACCCGATCAACCAGGCGCTGCTGGAAAAGGGCAAGGGCGAACGAGCCCTGGATAAAGTGCTGGATGCGGCGAAGAATGATCCCTCGGTGTTCTACGTCGAAGCGTCCATTAGCCCCAATGGCGTAGAGATCGGCAAGGTCCGCATGGGGGTTTCGACTGCCTCGGTCGAGGCTGACCTGGCCGCGCTGGACAAGCGTTTTGCTGCACTGATTGCCAGCGGTGACCAGTTGGTGGGCGACAGCCTCAAGGGTGCCGCGGCTGACAGCGCGGCGGCCATGGGCGCGCGTTTGCAGTCGGCGCAAGCCACCGCCACCCAGATGACCGCCAATACCACCAGCGCCGTGCAAGAGGCGGCGGGCACCTTGCGCTGGCGCATCGGCATGGGCCTGGCAGTTGTAGGTTTTGGTGTATTGCTGTTGATTGCTGTAGTGCTCGGCCGTCGGGTGGTCAATCGCCTGAAGCTGCTGATTGCAGCGATGGACGATTTGGCGGCAGGCGAGGGCGACCTGACCAAGCGCGTGCAGATCAACAGCCGGGACGAAATCGGCGACATGGCCTCGGCGGTCAATCGCTTTGTGGATAAATTGCAGCCGATCGTGCGTGAAGCCGGTGATGTGGCCCAGCGTACCGGCGTGGAAATCGGCGCGATGACCCTGCGCAATGCGGGTGCCGATGCGGCCGCCGGCTTGCAGCGTGATGAGGTTGCCGAAAGCCTGCGGGCGCTGTCGCAAATGGCGGATGAGGCCCAGGCGGAAAGCCATGCGATGCAGGCCGCCTTGCAGCAGGTGGTGGATATTCGCCAGGCGACTGATGAAAATTCCCGCACTTCAGCCGAAGTCGGCAGCTTGATCGAGGCGTTGGCGGGGCAGGTGCAGGCCGGTTCAAAGGTGATCGAGCGGCTGGCGCAGCAGAGCGAGCAGATCGAGGTGGTGTTGACGGTGATCCACGGGATTGCCGAGCAAACCAACCTGCTGGCGCTCAACGCGGCTATTGAGGCGGCGCGAGCCGGTGAGACCGGGCGCGGCTTTGCGGTGGTGGCGGACGAGGTTCGCGCCCTGGCCAGTAAAACCCAGAGTTCTACCGGCGACATCCAGGCCCACATCGTGGCCTTGCAGCAAGGCGCTCGTGAGGCCGTGGAAACCATCGGCAAGGCCGGGCGCCAGGCCAGCGAAGGTTTGCTGGTGTTGCGCGACAGCGTGCGCCTGCAGCAGTCGGTGCAGGCCTCGGTGGAGCAGGTGCATGCAGCGATTGGCCTGGCGACGCGGGCGGCTGAGCATCAGGCGCAGGGTGCGCATGCGGTGCGTGGGCGAGTCGAGATCATTCATGCCCAGGCTGAGCGAGCGGCGCAGGCGGTGGTAGAGACTACAGCCAGTGGCAAAGTGCTGGATGGGTTGGCTGCGCAGTTGAAGGCGAGCTTGGGGCAGTTCCGGGCTTGATGTCGCCTGGTGCGGCCCTTTCGCGAGCAAGCCCGCTCCCACATTCGACCGAGTTCCACTTCTGGAATGCGAGCAAATGTGGGAGCGGGCTTGCTCGCGAAAGCTATTTCAGCGGCTCAGGTACATCCGCGTCGTAAGCAAATACACCGGCAGTCCCGACACCAAAATCAACAATGCCGCATAGGGCGCCGCTGCCGCGAATTCCACATTCGAGGTGTGCGCCCACACGGCAGTTGCCAAGGTATTCAGCCCGGTCGGACTAAGCAGCAACGTCGCCGTCAATTCCTTCATTGCATCCAGGAATACCAGCGCAAACGCCGCCCCCAATGCCGGGAAAATAATCGGCAGCGTCACCCGGCAAAACGCACTGAACGACGACGCGCCCAGCGTTCTCGCCGCCTCTTCCAGCTGGGGTGCTGCCTTGTTCAGCGCCGTGCGGATCGGCGCCTGGGCCAGGGGCAAAAACAGCAGCGCATAAGCGATCAGCAGCAATGCCGACGTTTGATACAGCGCCGGCACGTAATGCAGGGCGAAATACACCAGTGTCAGCGCAATCACCAGGCCGGGCAGGGCGTGCAGCAGGTACGGCAGGCGCTCGGCCCACAGTGCGAGCTGGCCCTTGTAGCGCACCACCAGCAAGCCCACGGGCACGGCAAACAACAGGCAAAGCGCGGCGCCGCCCAGGGATAGCGCCAACGAAGAAAGCAGCGCCTCGCTGATCTCGGCTATCGGAAATGCCGCCGAACTGCCCACTGCCAGCCAATAACCGAGCATGCCCAGTGGAATGCCGCTGCCGATGATCGCCAGGAGCAGGCAATACAGCTGCCCCAGCGCCGCCCATTTGCCGAGTCGAACCTGTTCGGCATGCCGCGCCGCGCCCTGGCCGGTACGCACGTGTCGGCCCTTGCCGCGCACCCGCAGCTCCAGCCAGAGCAGCGTCAGGCACATCACCAGCAGCACCGCCGAAAGCATCGCCGCATTGGCGTTGCTGAACTCCAGCTCGAATTGCTGGTAGATCGCGGTGGTAAACGTCTGCAAGCCGATGATCGACAGCGCGCCGAACTCCACCAGCATATGCAGGGCAATCAACAGTGCCCCGGCCAGCAGTGACGGCCACAGTAAAGGCAAGGTGATGCGAAAGAACACGCCCCAGCGATTCAGGCCAAGGGTGCGGGCCGATTCTTCCAGGGATGGATCAAGATTGCGCAGGGTTGCCGCCACCGGCAGAAACACCAGTGGGTATTTGGACAGGGTCATCACCAGGATCGCTCCGCCCAACCCTTCAAAGTTGGCGCTTAACGAAACCCAGGTAAAGCTGCTGACAAACGCCGGCACCGCGAACGGCAGGCACAGGATCACTCCCCAGATCCGCCGTCCCGGCAGGTTGCTGCGTTCCAGCAGCCAGGCCAGGGACAAGCCGATCACGCCGCAGGCCACGGTGACGCCGACCATCAGCGCCAGGGTGTTGCGCAGCAACCCGAATACATAGGGCCGCCACAGCAAATGCACCGCCTCGGCCCATCCTGCCTGCCAGGCCTTGAGGCCGACATACGCCAGCGGCAACAGGCTCAGGCCTACCAGCAGCAGGACTGGTAGCAGCAACCAGATCGAAGGGCGTTTGCGTCTCGGCGTAAAACCCCCGCGCAAGGCGAGGGCGGGGAGCGATGGGTTCATCAGTTCAAGCCAACGTCACGTTCCAGTTCCAGGGCTTCTTCGGCGTTGCCCAGGTCGGCAGGGGTGACTTTCGGCGGTTGCAGCTCGCTGAAAGGCTTGAGGCCGCGGTTGGATTCCATGCCCTTGCGCAGCGGGTATTCGGCGGAAGTGTTGGTGATCACCCGCTGGCCTTCTTCGCTGGCCATGAATGCCAGCAGTTGCTGGGCTTCCTTTGGATGCTTGCTGGATTTCAGTGCAGCCGCGGCAGACACGGTGATCAGGCCACCGGCATCGCCGTTGGTGAAGTAGTGCAGCTGCGAATCCAGGTTGGTTTTTTCTTTCTTCAGGGCGAACCAGTAGTAGTTGTTCACCAAGACAGTGGCGACTTCGCCATTTTCCACGGCCTTGAGCGCAACCATGTTGTTGCTGTAGACCTTGCCGAAAGCGCGCAGGCCGGTCAGCCACTCTTCAGCCGCTTCGCGACCGTGCAGCTTGATGATCGCTACGGCTTGTTCCTGGAACGCGCCGCTGGTGGGCACGAAACCGACCTTGCCTTGCCACTCGGGCCCGGCGAAATCCAGTACCGACTTGGGCAGGTCTTTCTCGGCGATCAGCTTCGGGTTGAAGGCCACGACGCGGGTGCGTGCGGTTACGCCCATCCAGGCGCCGTTGGCGGCCACGTATTCCTTCGGCAGGACGTCGAGGGTGCTGGCGTCGATGGTTGCCAGCAGGCCTTGCTCGCCGAGTTTATTCAGCGGCGGCGATTCTTCGGTGTAGATCACGTCGGCAGGGGAGCGGTCACCTTCTTCGACGACCTGGCTGGCCAGCTGGTTGCTGCTGCCCTTGCGCACATTGACGTGGATGCCGGTCTTGGCTTCGAAGGCCTTGGCAAGTTCATCGCCGACCTCCTTGTGTTGGCCGTTGTACAAGGTCAGTGCAACCTTGTCGGCAGAATAGGCAGCGGGCGAGAGCAGGGTCAGGCCGAGCAGAGTGATGGTCAGGCCACGCAGAAGGGATGTCTTGAGACGGGTATCGCGGATCATCATCCGGGGTTTTCCTCACTTGAGTGCAACAAATCCTTACAAGGATAAACGATAAAACTTCTCAAGTGCGGACGAGGGGGGGAATCACCGGTCAGTTTTTCAAACCCCGGAAACGAAAAAACCCGCTTTCGCGGGTTTGATCTGAATTTGGTGCCCAGGAGAAGACTCGAACTTCCACGACCTTGCGATCACCAGCACCTGAAGCTGGCGTGTCTACCAATTTCACCACCTGGGCAGCATCAACAACGTTGCCGTCGTCGATGGCGCGCACTATACGGAGGCTATTTTGAGCTGTAAAGCCCTGCCATGAAAAAAGTCTGGAATATTTCGCCGACGGTCGCGCAAGGTGCATTCCAAGGGCTACAAAGTGCTTTTACGGGCTTGTCGACACCTGAAATTTCCCGTTTCAATACGCGTATGCCAAACTAACCCGCATATAGACAAGGTGAAAACTCTCTAATGGCCGATTGGCAGTCCCTCGATCCCGAGGCCGCTCGTGAAGCGGAAAAATATGAAAACCCTATTCCTAGCCGCGAACTGATCCTGGCGCATCTCGCCGATCGGGGTTCGCCTGCTAGCCGCGAGCAGCTGGTTGAAGAATTCGGTCTGACCACCGAAGACCAACTCGAGGCCCTGCGTCGCCGCCTGCGCGCCATGGAGCGCGATGCCCAGTTGATCTACACCCGCCGAGGCACCTATGCGCCGGTGGATAAGCTCGACCTGATCCTCGGTCGCATTGCCGGCCACCGTGACGGTTTCGGTTTCCTGATCCCGGACGACGGCAGCGATGACCTGTTCATGAGCCCGGCGCAAATGCGCCTGGTGTTCGATGGCGACCGTGCCCTGGCCCGCGTTTCCGGCCTCGACCGTCGCGGTCGCCGTGAAGGCGTGATCGTCGAAGTGGTGTCCCGTGCCCACGAGTCCATCGTCGGCCGTTACTTCGAAGAAGGCGGCATCGGCTTCGTGGTGCCGGATAACCCCAAGGTCCAGCAGGAAGTGCTGATCACTCCGGGGCGCAATGGCGCCGCCAAAGTGGGCCAGTTCGTCGAGGTGAAAATCACCCACTGGCCAACTGCGCGCTTCCAGCCGCAGGGCGATATCGTTGAAGTGGTCGGCAACTACATGGCGCCGGGCATGGAGATCGATGTTGCGCTGCGCACCTACGATATCCCTCACGTCTGGCCTGAGGCTGTGCTCAAAGAAGCCGCCAAGCTCAAGCCGGAAGTCGAAGAAAAAGACAAAGAGAAGCGCATCGACCTGCGTCATCTGCCGTTCGTCACCATTGACGGCGAAGATGCCCGCGACTTCGACGATGCGGTCTACTGCGAAGCCAAGCCTGGCAAACTGCGCCTGTTCTCCGGCGGCTGGAAGTTGTTCGTCGCGATTGCCGACGTGTCCAGCTACGTGAAGATCGGTTCGGCCCTGGACAACGAAGCCCAGGTGCGCGGCAACTCGGTGTACTTCCCCGAGCGCGTCATCCCGATGCTGCCTGAGCAGCTGTCCAACGGCCTGTGCTCCCTGAACCCGAAAGTCGACCGTTTGGCCATGGTGTGCGAGATGACCATCTCGAAAACCGGCGAAATGACCGACTACCAGTTCTACGAAGCGGTGATTCACTCCCAGGCGCGCCTGACCTACAACAAGGTCAGCACCATCCTGGAACAGCCGAAAACCAGCGAAGCCAAGGCCCTGCGCGGTGAGTACGGGCATGTCGTGCCGCACCTCAAGCAGCTCTACGCGCTGTACAAGGTGCTGTTGGGCGCTCGTCACGTGCGTGGCGCGATCGACTTTGAAACTCAGGAAACCCGGATTGTCTTCGGTTCCGAGCGCAAGATCGCCGCAATCACCCCGACCACGCGCAACGATGCTCACAAGCTGATCGAGGAGTGCATGCTGGCGGCCAACGTGGCCACCGCAGAGTTCCTCAAAAAGCACGAGATTCCTGCGTTGTACCGGGTGCACGACGGCCCGCCGCCGGAGCGTCTGGAGAAGCTGCGCGCGTTCCTCGGTGAGCTCGGCCTGTCCCTGCACAAAGGCAAGGACGGCCCGACGCCGAAGGACTACCAGGCTCTGCTCGCGAGCATCAAGGACCGTCCGGATTACCACGTGATCCAGACCGTTATGCTGCGCTCCCTGAGCCAGGCGGTGTACAGCGCCGATAACCAGGGCCACTTCGGCCTGAATTACGAAGCGTACACCCACTTCACCTCGCCGATTCGTCGTTACCCGGACTTGCTCACGCACCGGGCGATCCGCAGCGTGATCCATTCCAAACAGAACACCCCGCACGTCAAGCGTGCTGGTGCCATGACCATTCCGAAGGCACGGATCTATCCGTACGACGAAGCGGCCCTGGAACAGTTGGGCGAGCAGTGCTCCATGAGCGAGCGCCGTGCCGACGAAGCCACCCGCGACGTAGTGAACTGGCTCAAGTGCGAGTTCATGAAAGACCGCGTGGGCGAGTCGTTCCCGGGTGTGATCACTGCCGTGACCGGTTTTGGTTTGTTCGTCGAGCTGACCGACATCTACGTCGAGGGCCTGGTGCACGTCACCGCCTTGCCGGGTGACTACTACCACTTCGACCCTGTGCATCACCGCCTGGCGGGTGAGCGCACCGGTCGCAGCTTCCGTCTGGGCGATACCGTTGAAGTGCAGGTCATGCGCGTCGACCTCGACGAGCGCAAGATCGATTTCGGTATGCCTGACAAGCCGGCTGAACCGACTGGCCGTAAAAAACGTGGCGGCGAAACTGCTGCCCCGGCCAGCAAAGGCAAAGGTGCTCCTGCGAAAGCAGCGGTCGCCGAGCCTGCGCCAGCCAAGCCTGCGCGTCGTTCGTCTGCCAAGGACAAGGCCCCCGAAGCCTACCGCCCTAGCGATGCCGCGGCGAAAAACGCCGAGCTGCGCAAGAGCCGCGAGTTGAAGCAGCAGTTGCTCAACGAAGCCAAAAGCGGTGGTAAAGCGGCGTCTGGGGGAAAGTCCCGCGAGGCGGAAAAGCCGTCGAGCAAGCCGAGTAAACACCGTAAAGGCCCGCCAAAAGCGGGTTCGGCCCCTGCGAAAAGCGGCGGGTCGCGCAAACCTAAGGCCAAGTCATGAGTCTGGAAAAAATCTACGGCGTGCACGCCGTAGAAGCATTGCTGCGTCACCACCCGAAACGCGTCAAGCAGGTGTGGTTGGCAGAAGGCCGCAGTGAGCCGCGTGTTCAAGCGCTGGTCGAACTGGCCAATCAGAACAAAGTTGCCATCGGCCAGGCCGAGCGGCGCGAGATGGACGTCTGGGTCGAAGGCGTTCACCAGGGCGTGGTAGCCGACGTCAGTCCAAGCCAGGTCTGGGGCGAAGCGATGCTCGACGAGCTGCTCGACCGCACCGAAGGCGCACCGCTGTTGCTGGTGCTCGACGGCGTGACCGATCCGCACAACCTCGGCGCCTGCCTGCGTTCGGCGGATGCTGCCGGTGCGTTGGCGGTGATCGTACCTAAAGACAAGTCGGCAACCTTGACGCCTGTAGTGCGTAAAGTCGCCTGCGGTGCGGCGGAAGTGATTCCGTTGGTGGCCGTGACCAACCTGGCGCGTACCCTCGAGAAACTCCAGCAGCGCGGCCTGTGGGTCGTGGGTACGGCGGGGGAGGCTGAGGTCAGCATTTATGACCAGGACCTCACCGGCCCGACCATCCTGATCATGGGTGCCGAAGGCAAGGGCATGCGCCGCCTGACCCGCGAGCATTGCGATTACCTGGTGCACCTGCCGATGGCCGGTAGCGTCAGCAGCCTCAACGTTTCAGTCGCAACGGGCGTCTGCCTGTTCGAAGCCCAGCGCCAGCGCGGCGCCAAGGCTAAAGCCAAGAAATAACCAAGTCTGGCGCAGGTCAAAATGTGGGAGGGGGCTTGCTCCCGAATACGGTGTATCAGTCAGTGCATTTGGTGACTGGCACATCGCTTTCGGGAGCAAGCCCCCTCCCACATTTGTTTTTGTGGTGTATGGGGGCTGTTCAAATAATCACCAATCACCTTGCACCCTTTCTCCCCCTTCTCTACAATTGCGCCCCTTGCCTTCATGGCAGGCACGCATGTGCCTCCCTTCGGCAAGATCCATAAGTGTCATTCACTCCTTGTCTGACCGTTTTTGAGCGGCAGGCTACAACCCGTAAGGAGCATTCATGCGTCATTACGAAATCATCTTTTTGGTCCACCCGGATCAAAGCGAGCAAGTCGGCGGCATGGTAGAGCGTTACACCAAGCTGATCGAAGAAGACGGCGGCAAAATCCACCGTCTGGAAGATTGGGGCCGTCGTCAACTGGCCTACGCAATCAACAATGTTCACAAGGCTCACTACGTGATGCTGAACGTTGAGTGCACTGGCAAGGCCCTGGCCGAGCTGGAAGACAACTTCCGCTACAACGATGCAGTGATCCGTAACCTGGTCATCCGTCGCGAAGAAGCCGTTACCGGCCAATCCGAGATGCTCAAGGCTGAAGAAAACCGCAGTGAGCGCCGTGAGCGTCGCGACCGTCCTGAGCACGAAGGCGCTGAAAGCGCTGATAGTGATGACAGCGACAACAGCGATAACGCTGACGAGTAATCCACGGACCTTTTAAGGAGCCTATCAAATGGCACGTTTCTTCCGTCGTCGTAAATTCTGCCGCTTCACCGCTGAAGACGTGAAGGAGATCGATTACAAAGATCTCAACACTCTGAAAGCCTACGTATCCGAGACCGGCAAAATTGTTCCAAGCCGCATCACCGGTACCAAAGCTCGTTATCAGCGTCAGCTGGCCACCGCTATCAAGCGCGCCCGCTTCCTGGCCCTGCTGGCCTACACCGACAGCCACGGCCGCTGAGACCGGGCAGTCGACAAGTAGTAAGGGATTGAATGCATGCGCGCCTTAGCTGAGTTCATCATGCGCGGTCGTGTGCAGGCCACTCTGGTAGTGGCTGGATGTGCAGCATTGCCGTTGTTGTATTGGTTGGGTGCTGCCGCGGGTTGCCTTGTGCTTCTGCGGCGCGGTTTGAAGGACGCCCTTGGCGTTCTTGCCCTGGGAATACTGCCGGCCTTGGTCTGGTGGTTGAAATTCGATGATCCACGGGTACTTCTGGTACTGCTCGGTTCATCGACCCTTGCGTTGGTTTTGCGCGCAAGTGAGTCCTGGGTCCGTACGCTGCTGGTCAGCGTGGCATTGGGGTTGGTGTATTCACTGGCGCTTGGCGCGGCTTTCCGCCCGCAAATCGAGGCGCTGGCGCAGGAGATCATCAAGATCCTGCCGCTGGCCCTCGGGGATCTCTACCAGCAGTTATCGGTAGAGGAGCGAGCGCGCTTTGCGTCAGTGGTTGCACCGATGCTTACCGGCCTGATAGCGGCACTGTTGCAGATTGTCAGCTTGCTGAGCCTGATTCTTGGGCGTTACTGGCAGGCGTTGTTGTATAACCCGGGTGGTTTTGGTCGCGAGTTTCGCAGTATCAGAATCCCCGCTGGACCGGCGATGTTGCTGCTGGCGTTCATGGTGGTCGGGCCGACTTTTGGCCTGGCGCTGTTGGTGCCGTTGTGCAGCGTACCGCTGGTATTCGCCGGCCTGTCCCTGATTCATGGGCTGGTGGCGCAAAAGCGACTGGGCAGATTCTGGCTGGTGGGGTTGTACGTGACGCTGTTGCTGTTCATGCAGCTGATCTATCCGTTACTCGTGGTCTTGGCCATTGTCGACGGCCTGATTGATTTTCGCGGTCGTCTGGCGCCGAAAGACGCCGATAACGCGAACGGTGAAGGTTAAAAGTTAGAGGATTTTCACATGCAACTGATCCTTCTGGAAAAAGTCGCCAACCTGGGCAACCTGGGCGACAAAGTGAACGTTAAGGCCGGCTACGGTCGTAACTACCTGCTGCCATACGGCAAAGCCACCGCTGCAACCGCTGCCAACCTGGCTGCGTTTGAAGAGCGTCGTGCCGAGCTGGAAAAAGCAGCAGCAGACAAAAAAGCTTCGGCCGAAACTCGCGCTGCCCAACTGGCTGAGCTGGAAGTGACTATCACTGCCACCGCCGGTGACGAAGGCAAGCTGTTCGGTTCGATCGGCACCCACGACATCGCTGATGCACTGACCGCCTCCGGCGTTGAAGTGCAGAAGAGCGAAGTTCGTCTGCCGAACGGCACCATCCGCAACGTTGGCGAATTCGATGTAGCCGTGCACCTGCACGCTGAAGTCGAAGCAACCGTACGCGTTGTTGTGGTAGCAGCTTAAGCAACACCTAACTGACTGGCACCTCGCGTGCCAGGCAGTTAACATCGGGCACGATCCTGTTCACAGGTCGTGCCTTTTGTTTTTCTGTAGCCCCAGATTCTCCAACTATTCCAAGTGGCCATGAACGATATCTCCGCTCCTGAGCAATATGACCTGCAAACCGCTGCCCTGAAGGTGCCGCCGCATTCCATCGAGGCCGAACAGGCCGTGCTCGGTGGCTTGATGCTGGACAACAACGCCTGGGAACGCGTGCTGGATCAAGTCTCGGACGGCGATTTCTACCGTCATGACCACCGCCTGATCTTCCGCGCCATTGCCAAGCTGGCCGACCAGAACTCACCGATCGACGTGGTGACCCTGGCCGAGCAATTGGACAAGGAAGGCCAGACGTCCCAAGTGGGCGGCCTGGGTTACCTGGGCGAGCTGGCGAAAAACACGCCATCGGTCGCCAACATCAAGGCCTATGCGCAGATCGTCCGTGCGCGGGCCACGTTGCGCCAGTTGATCGGCATCGCCACCGAGATCGCCGACAGCGCGTTCAACCCGGAAGGCCGCACTGCCGAAGAGATTCTCGACGAAGCCGAACGGCAGATCTTCCAGATCGCCGAGGCCCGGCCTAAAACCGGCGGCCCGGTCAGCGTCAACGACTTGCTGACCAAGGCCATCGACCGTATCGACACCTTGTTCAACACCGACAACGCCATCACCGGCCTGTCCACCGGCTACACCGACCTCGACGGCATGACCAGCGGCCTGCAGCCAGCCGACTTGATCATCGTCGCCGGCCGTCCGTCCATGGGTAAAACCACCTTCGCCATGAACCTGGTGGAAAACGCCGTGTTGCGCAGCGACAAGGCCGTACTGGTTTATTCCCTGGAGATGCCAGGCGAATCGCTGATCATGCGTATGTTGTCGTCCCTGGGCCGCATCGACCAGACCAAGGTGCGTGCCGGTCGCCTGGAAGACGACGATTGGCCGCGCCTGACCTCGGCGGTCAACCTGCTCAACGATCGCAAGCTGTTTATCGATGACACCGCGGGCATCAGCCCGTCGGAAATGCGCGCGCGTACCCGACGCCTGGTGCGTGAGCACGGCGACATCGCCCTGATCATGATCGACTACCTGCAGTTGATGCAGATCCCGGGCTCCAGCGGTGACAGCCGGACCAACGAGATTTCCGAGATTTCCCGCTCGTTGAAAGCCCTGGCCAAGGAATTCAACTGCCCGGTGGTTGCCCTGTCGCAGCTCAACCGGTCCCTGGAGCAACGCCCGAACAAACGCCCGATCAACTCCGACTTGCGGGAATCCGGAGCGATCGAGCAGGATGCTGACGTGATCATGTTCGTATACCGGGACGAGGTGTATCACCCGGAGACCGAGCATAAAGGCATCGCCGAAATCATCATCGGTAAACAGCGTAACGGGCCAATCGGCACCACGCGCCTGGCCTTTATCGGCAAATACACCCGCTTCGAAAACCTGGCGCCGGGCAGCTACAACTTCGAAGACGAGTAAAAGGCCGTCCCGCCAATTCCGACTGCAAAGGTCGGAATTGGTCAAAATTTGTGCTATATTCCGCGCCCGCGATTTTTCATCTCAACACCGGTCACCGTCATGCAAACAGCCAAGCCGTTATTTGACTATCCCAAGTACTGGGCCGAATGTTTCGGTCCTGCGCCATTCCTGCCGATGAGCAGGGAGGAGATGGATCAGCTTGGCTGGGATTCATGCGACATCATCATCGTCACCGGTGACGCGTACGTGGACCATCCGTCGTTCGGCATGGCAATCATCGGCCGGCTGCTGGAGTCCCAGGGCTTTCGCGTCGGGATCATTGCCCAGCCCAACTGGCAGTCCAAAGACGACTTCATGAAGCTCGGCGAGCCGAACCTGTTCTTCGGCGTCGCGGCCGGCAACATGGACTCGATGATCAACCGCTACACCGCCGACAAGAAAATCCGCTCCGATGACGCCTACACCCCAGGCGGCATGGCCGGCAAACGTCCGGACCGCGCGAGCCTGGTCTACAGCCAGCGCTGCAAGGAAGCCTACAAGCACGTGCCGATCGTGCTCGGCGGCATCGAAGCCTCCCTGCGCCGCATCGCCCACTACGACTACTGGCAGGACCGTGTACGCAACTCGATCCTGATCGACGCCTGCGCCGATATCCTGCTGTACGGCAACGCCGAGCGGGCCATCGTCGAAGTCGCCCAGCGTCTGTCGTGGGGCCACAAGATCGAAGACATCACCGACGTGCGCGGCACTGCGTTCATTCGCCGTGACACGCCTGAAGGCTGGTACGAGGTGGACTCCACCCGTATCGACCGTCCGGGCAAGATCGACAAGATCATCAACCCGTACGTGAATACCCAGGACACCCAGGCCTGCGCCATCGAGCAGGAAAAGGGCCCGGTGGAAGACCCGGAAGAGGCCAAGGTGGTACAGATCCTGGCCAGCCCACGCATGACCCGTGACAAGACCGTGATCCGTCTGCCGTCCGTGGAAAAAGTCCGTGGCGACTCGGTGCTGTATGCCCACGCCAACCGCGTGCTCCACCTGGAAACCAACCCGGGCAACGCCCGCGCGCTGGTACAGAAGCACGGCGAAGTGGATGTGTGGTTCAACCCGCCGCCCATTCCCATGACTACCGAAGAAATGGACTACGTGTTCGGCATGCCTTACGCCCGTGTTCCACACCCGGCGTACGGCAAGGAAAAGATCCCGGCCTACGACATGATCCGCTTCTCGGTGAACATCATGCGTGGCTGCTTCGGCGGCTGCACCTTCTGCTCGATCACCGAGCACGAAGGCCGGATCATCCAGAACCGTTCCGAAGAGTCGATCATTCGCGAAATCGAAGAGATCCGCGACAAGGTGCCAGGCTTCACCGGCGTCATTTCCGACCTCGGCGGCCCGACCGCGAACATGTACCGCATTGCCTGCAAGAGCCCGGAAATCGAATCCGCGTGCCGCAAGCCATCCTGCGTGTTCCCGGGCATCTGCCCGAACCTGAACACCGACCACTCGTCGTTGATCCAGCTGTACCGCAGCGCCCGTGCGTTGCCGGGTGTGAAGAAGATCCTGATCGCTTCCGGCCTGCGCTACGACCTCGCGGTCGAGTCGCCGGAGTACGTGAAGGAGCTGGTGACCCACCACGTCGGTGGTTACCTGAAGATCGCCCCGGAACACACCGAGGAAGGTCCGCTCAACCAGATGATGAAACCGGGCATCGGCAGCTATGACAAGTTCAAGCGCATGTTCGAGAAGTACACCAAGGAAGCGGGCAAGGAGCAGTACCTGATTCCTTACTTCATCGCCGCCCACCCGGGCACCACCGATGAAGACATGATGAACCTGGCCCTGTGGCTCAAGGGCAACGGCTTCCGCGCCGACCAGGTGCAGGCGTTCTACCCGTCGCCAATGGCCACCGCCACGGCGATGTACCACTCGGGCAAGAACCCGCTGCGCAAGGTCACCTACAAGAGCGACGCGGTGACCATCGTCAAGAGCGAAGAACAGCGCCGCCTGCACAAGGCCTTCCTGCGCTACCACGACCCGAAGGGCTGGCCGATGCTGCGTGAAGCCTTGACTCGCATGGGCCGTGCAGACCTGATCGGGCCGGGCAAGGAGCAACTGATCCCGTTGCACCAACCGTCCACCGACAGCTACCAGAGCGCCCGTCGCAAAAACTCGACGCCGGCTGGCAGCCACAAGGTTGCGAAGGAAACCACCACCAGGATCCTCACCCAGCATACCGGCTTGCCGCCCCGTGGCAGTGACGGCAGCAACCCGTGGGACAAGCGTGAGCAAGCCAAGGCCGCGGCCATGGCGCGCAACAAGCAGGCCGCCAAGGAGCGCACCGACGCCGCCAAGGGCAAAGGCAAGAAGCCAGCCCGCAAGCCGGTCGTGCCGCGTTGATCGCAGCCTGAAACGCAAAACGCCAGCCTCGTGCTGGCGTTTTGCTTTCTAGCGGGTGGGTAGCCTGTTTGTTAAGGTGGCGCCCATTCGAGCGCCATCGCAGGCAAGCCAGCTCCCACATGTGACCGGGTTTCAGCATGAGAATGCGGTCGAATGTGGGAGCGGGCTTGCTCGCGAAAGCGCCAGTTCAGACACCACCCATTTCAAGGAAGAACACCCCCATGAGCAGCCCCCTGCTTGGCATCGGCATGGACTCCAACCGCTCCCAGTTCATGGCCCGCCAGCGCATCGAAAGCCAGATCAACCTGCCACGCCTGTTTGCCGCCATCGACGCCGACCCCGGCATTGTGGGGGCGGGTGTGGTGTATATCGATGCTGACTTCAACATCGTGACCCTGCGTGAATTCAAACCCCTCTGCAGCATTAAGCCCAAGCGCGTGATTCTGCGGGAGGCGCAGAAGTACATTGCCCCCACGCAATTTGCTGAACATGTTGTGAGTAATCCGCGCGAATCCCGCCTGATTGGTGAGGCCGTGAATACCGGCATTTCTTGTTTTGGCGCCGTCATCAGTTGGGCGGCTATTGCCAGCGGAACCATTTTGGTTCCATTCAGCGCCGGCGCGAGTTCGGTCATCGTCGTGGTCGGATACGCGGCTGCTGGTGCAAGCGCACTCCAGTGTTTCAATGGCATTACTCGAACGGTACTCGAGGTGGCAAGGCCAGAGGGAAATGATTGGCTCGACAGCGAGGCGTGGTATCAGAACACCTCAACGGTTTTGGACGCAGTATCGTTAGCTGGAGTGGGTGCCTCCGCCCTGACGACAATAAAACTTGTCAATGTCGCGAAGGCGGCCACAGGCAAGACGTTGCGCGAAGTGCTTCGTGGCTTGAATCGACAAGAAAGAGCGAAGCTCACAAAAGAACTGCTGACCATCAATGACCCTCGCCTCACATCGAAGATGCTCAAGCTCAAGCAGTTGTCGGGCGAACTGCCCAAGCGTTTTACCCCGACCCAACTTAAACACAGTACCAAAACCCAGATTAAAGACGCCTTAGGCGCAACGGCGGGCCTTATAGGGAGTGCTTACACGGGCAACGTAAAAACCATCGCATTGGGGTTGTATGAGGAGGTCGGAGAATGAGCGAGCTGATGACGCTTCGTGATTTTTTCAGGCATTACTTCCTTACTTTTATCGGTGGTGTATTTGCGGCCTATTTTTCTTTGGGCTTCGCTACAGCGCTTTCCTTTGCGACCTATTTTCGTGATTCGCCTCTCGCTGGCGGCTTGGGCTTTTCGATCATGCTCATCGGAGCATTGCTGATCCTGTTAACGGTCCATAGCAATTTCATGATTTTGCGCGGGCGCCCCTCGTGGGTGTGGGTAATGGTGGGTATTTACTTCGCCTGCTTTCTGTTTGTGCTTCCCATGATTCAGTACGCGCCGCACGCCGTTCTTTATGGCCTGGCGTTGGTTTTTCCGCTGTTTGGCCTCTTGATACTCAACAGCTCTGTTCAGCGAGATATGCGCATTAAACTCGTGGGAATTCGCCACATTCGGCAGTCTTTGAAGACCAAGAGCCGAACCCGATAGGTATCAGGACATCACTCCTGTCGATTTTTATCAGGGAATCGAGCAATGAACCAAGCACCGAGCATTCGCGGTTTTCTATCTCGGTATTTTTCTGTTTTCATGGGGGCGATATTGGCATCGGTATTTTCCCTGGCCTTTGCGGTGCCATTGTTTTTTGAAAGCTATTTCCGGGATCTTTCTGTGGCCGATACCGCTAAGTACTCCTTTATCGGCGGAATCGCTTTAACGATGGTCATCGTGCACTGCAACTTCATGATTGCGCGCGGGCACCCGCAATGGGTCTGGCCACTGGTGGTGTTACTGGGGCTTTGTTTCGCGTGTGTGCTGCCCACTATCGTGTATCAGCCGCATGCGTTCATTTATGGCGTGAGCGTGCTTTTACCCTTGCTTGCACTGCTATTGCTTAACAGCAAGCGCCACCGCGAAATGCGCCAGAAACTGGTCGAAGTTCGCCACCTGCGTGAAGCCGTGATCGCCAGGCACAAAGCCCGTTGACTGGGTAGATTCACCACCCACCCTCACACTCCCGCCACAAATATGTGCAACCCTCGCACCACGACGGCAGCCATCGCGCCGTTTTGGTGCTGTACTGCACCGGGTCCCACGATAAAGCGCAATGACCACTGCTCTGGCATAAGTCTTGCGCGCTTTGTTTCCATGCCCTGGCTCGCAGGAGGCCGCCGTGTCGATTCATGTCGCGTTGCACCACGTTACGCATTACCGCTACGACCGCGCGGTCGAACTCGGCCCACAGATTGTTCGTCTGCGTCCGGCGGCCCATAGCCGCACGCGGATTCTTTCCTACGCGCTGAAGGTGCTGCCGGAACAGCACTTCATCAATTGGCAGCAAGATCCCCAGGGCAATTACCTGGCGCGTCTGGTGTTCACGGAAAAAACTGACGAGCTGCGCATCGAAGTCGACCTGGTGGCGGAGATGGCGGTATTCAATCCGTTCGATTTCTTCCTGGAACCCTACGCCGAAAAAATCCCTTTCAGCTACGCCGCCGATGAGCAGCGCGAGCTGGCGCCGTACCTCGAAACATTGCCGCTGACCCCGAGATTCGCCGCGTATCTGGCGGGTATCGACCGCACGCCGTTGCCGGCGGTGGATTTCCTGGTGGGCCTGAATCAGCGCCTGGCCGCCGATATCGGCTACCTGATCCGCATGGAGCCGGGGGTACAAACTCCGGAATTCACCCTGGAAAACGCCTCCGGTTCCTGCCGGGATTCGGCGTGGTTGCTGGTGCAACTGCTGCGCAACCTAGGGTTGGCGGCACGGTTTGTGTCGGGCTACCTGATCCAGCTGACCGCCGACGTCAAAGCCCTCGATGGCCCGTCCGGCACCGAGGTGGATTTCACCGACCTGCACGCCTGGTGCGAAGTGTATTTGCCCGGCGCCGGCTGGATCGGCCTCGATGCCACCTCCGGTTTGTTCGCCGGTGAAGGTCATATCCCGTTGGCCTGTAGTCCTGACCCTTCTTCCGCGGCGCCCATCAGTGGACTGGTGGAACCCTGCGAGTGCGAATTTACCCACGAGATGTCCGTGGAGCGGATTTGGGAAGCGCCCAGGGTTACCAAGCCCTACACCGAAGAGCAGTGGCTGGCGATCCAGGCCCTGGGCCGGCAGATCGACGGTGACCTGCACAAGGACGACGTACGCCTGACCATGGGCGGCGAACCCACCTTCGTTTCCATCGACGACCCCGACGGGGCGGAATGGAACACCGCCGCCCTGGGCCCGGACAAACGCCGGCTGTCCGCCGAGCTGTTCCAGCGCATGCGCAAGCACTACGCACCCAAGGGCCTGGTGCATTTCGGCCAGGGCAAGTGGTACCCCGGCGAGCAACTGCCGCGCTGGTCCCTCAACTGCTACTGGCGCCGCGACGGCGTGCCGATCTGGCACAACAGCGCGCTGATCGCCGATGAGCAGCAAAGCTATGGCGCCGACGGCGTGATGGCCGGGCGTTTTCTGGCCAGCGTTGCCGAGCGCCTGAAACTGCCCGCGCAGTTTGTATTCCCGGCCTACGAAGACAATTTCTATTACCTGTGGCGCGAAGGCGCCTTGCCGCAAAACGTCAGCGCCGAAGATCCGCGCCTGGAGGACAAGCTTGAGCGCGAACGCCTGCGCAAGGTCTTCAGCCAGGGCCTGGATAAAGTCATCGGCCAGGTGCTGCCGCTGGCACGCACGGCGGCCAATGACCGCTGGCAGAGCGGGCGCTGGTACCTGCGGGACAACCATTGCCGCCTGGTGCCGGGCGATTCACCGTTGGGTTATCGCCTGCCACTGGCCTCGCAACCGTGGGTAACGGCGGCGGACTATCCGTTCGTGCACCCCACCGATCCCAATCAGGACCTGGCAGACCTGCCGACCACCTCGCAACTGCAAAGCCATGGCGAGGCAGCTGCCAGCCAAGACCGTATCCCGAAGATCGACGAGTCTGCCGACTGGCTGACCCGCACCGCCCTGTGCGCCGAGGCACGGGACGGCCGCTTGTACCTGTTCATGCCGCCGCTGGAACGGGTCGAGGATTACCTGGAACTGGTGGCCGCCATCGAAGCCACCGCCGAAGAACTGCATTGCCCGGTGCTGCTGGAAGGCTATGAGCCGCCGAGCGACCCACGCCTGAGCAACTTCCGGGTGACGCCGGATCCGGGTGTGATCGAGGTCAACGTGCAGCCGTCCGCCACCTGGGACGAGTTGGTGGAACGCACCGAATTTCTCTACGAAGAAGCCCGGCAAACCCGCCTCACCACAGAAAAATTCATGATCGACGGGCGCCACACCGGCACCGGCGGCGGTAACCACTTTGTGCTCGGTGGCGCTACGCCCAAGGACTCACCGTTCCTGCGGCGCCCCGATCTGCTGCGCAGCCTGATCAGCTATTGGCATAACCATCCGTCATTGTCCTACCTGTTTTCCGGCCTGTTCATCGGCCCGACTTCCCAGGCACCACGGGTCGACGAAGCGCGCAACGATGCGCTGTATGAGCTGGAAATCGCCTTCGCGCAGATGCCCGAAGCGGGCGAAGAATGCCCGCCATGGTTGGTGGACCGCCTGCTGCGCAACCTGCTGATCGACGTCACTGGCAACACCCACCGCGCCGAGTTCTGCATCGACAAGCTCTACTCGCCGGACGGTGCCACCGGCCGCCTGGGCCTGCTGGAATTGCGTGCCTTTGAAATGCCGCCCCACGCCCGCATGAGCCTGACCCAGCAGTTGCTGCTGCGGGCACTGGTCGCGCGGTTCTGGCGTGAACCCTATGCGCCGCCGAAGCTGGCGCGCTGGGGCACAGAGCTGCATGACCGCTTCCTGCTGCCGCACTTTATCGAGCAGGATTTTGCCGACGTGATCGTCGAGCTGAACGCTGCCGGTTATCCGCTGCGGGCCGAATGGTTTGCTGCGCACCTGGAGTTCCGCTTTCCCAAGGTCGGTGACTACGCCGTCAGCGGTATCGAACTGGAATTGCGCCAGGCCCTGGAGCCCTGGCATGTGCTGGGCGAGGAGGGCGCGGTGGGCGGTACGGTGCGTTACGTGGATTCGTCCCTGGAGCGCCTGCAGGTCAAGTTGAGTGGCCTGCCGCCCCAGCGTTACCTGCTGACCTGCAATGGCATCCCGGTGCCGCTGCAACCCACCGGGCGCGTCGGCGAGTTTGTGGCTGGCGTGCGTTATCGCGCCTGGCAACCGGCCAACTGCCTGCAGCCAACGATCCCGGTGCATGCGCCACTGGTGTTCGATCTTTTGGATACGTGGATGCAGCGCTCGCTGGGCGGTTGCCAGTACCATGTCGCCCACCCGGGCGGGCGCAATTACGACAGCCTGCCGGTGAATGCCAATGAAGCTGAAAGCCGGCGGATGGCGCGGTTTTTCCGCTTGGGACACAGCCCCGGGAAATTGCCGGTGCCGAGTGTGGTGATCAATGATGAATTGCCGATGACCCTGGATTTGCGGCGCTTCTCCAATAAGAATGACTAAACGCGATTCAAAATGTGGGAGCGGGCTTGCTCGCGAATACGGTGTCTCAGAAACACATTAAGTGACTGACACTCCGCTTTCGCGAGCAAGCCCGCTCCCACACAAGCCCGCTCCCACAGTTGGATCGCGTGGTTTGTGAGTTAATTCGACTTCCCTTGCCTCTGCCGAGCGTTCCATGCCCGACTTGCTCGACCGTTACCCGCTGACCGCGGGCACTTATCACGAACTGCTGGACGACAGCGGCGCGGTTCGCGCCCATTGGCAGCGGCTGCTCGATCACTTGCAACGCAGCACCCCGGCGCAACTGGCCCAGCGCCAAGCCTTGCTGACTCGGCAGATCCAGGAAAACGGCGTGACCTACAACGTCTACGCCGACCCCAAGGGCGCCGATCGCCCCTGGGAGCTGGACCTGCTGCCCCACGTGCTGGCCGCCGATGAATGGAAGCAACTCTCCGCCGGCATCGCCCAGCGTGCGCGCCTGCTGAATGCAGTACTGGCCGACCTCTACGGCCCGCAACGCTTGATCGCCGAAGGCTTGCTGCCGGCAGAACTGGTGTTCGGCCATAACAATTTCCTGTGGCCGTGCCAGGGGATCCAGCCGCCCGACGGCGCGTTCCTGCACCTGTACGCCGTGGACCTGGCGCGTACGCCGGATGGCCGCTGGTGGGTCACCGCCGACCGGACCCAGGCCCCGTCCGGCGCCGGTTATGCTTTGGAAAACCGCACCATCGTGTCCCGCGCCTTCCCGGACCTGTACCGCGACTTGCAGGTGCAGCACCTCACCGGGTTCTTCCGCACCCTGCAGGAAACCCTGGCCCGCCAGGCGCCGAGCGACGACCAGCCACCGCTGATCGTGCTGCTGACCCCGGGCCGTTTCAACGAAAGCTATTTCGAGCATCTGTACCTCGCCCGCCAGCTTGGCTACCCGCTGGTGGAAGGCGGCGACCTGACCGTGCGCGACGCCACGGTGTACCTCAAGACCCTCAGCGGCCTGCGCCGGGTGCACGCGATCATGCGCCGCCTGGACGACGACTTCTGCGACCCGCTGGAACTGCGCACCGACTCGGCCCTCGGCGTGCCCGGCCTGCTGGATGCCGTGCGCCAGGGCAATGTGCTGGTGGCCAACGCCCTGGGCAGTGGCGTGCTGGAATCCCCTGGCCTGTTGGGATTTCTGCCGAAGATCAATCAATTCCTGTTTGGCGAAGAGCTGATCCTGCCGTCCATCGCCACCTGGTGGTGCGGTGAGCCGCCGGTGCTGGCCGAAGCCCTGGAGAAACTGCCGGAACTGCTGATCAAGCCGGCGTTTCCGTCGCAAAGCTTTACCCCGGTATTTGGCCGCGACTTGAACGACGAACAACGCGAGGCCCTGGCTGAGCGCATGCGCGCGCGGCCTTACGCCTATGTCGCCCAGGAACTTGCGCAGTTGTCCCAGGCGCCGGTCTGGCACACCGTTGACGATCACCTTCAGCACCGCGCCATCGGCATGCGTGTGTACGCCGTAGCCAGCGCCGACGGTTATCGGGTACTGCCCGGTGGCCTGACCCGTGTGGCCGCCGATGCCGATGCCGAAGTGGTGTCGATGCAGCGCGGCGGTGCGAGCAAGGACACCTGGGTGCTCGGCGAACGCGCCCACGGCACCGAGCAATGGCGCGCCCAGCGGGCCATCGGCGCCCATGACCTGGTGCGGCGTGATCCGTACCTGCCGTCGCGGGTGGTGGAAAACCTGTTCTGGTTTGGCCGTTATTGCGAGCGCTGTGATGACAGTGCGCGCTGGTTGCGGATCGTCCTCGCCCGCTATGTCGACGGAGACGACCCGCTGGCGCTGCAGGCGGCGGTTGAACTGGGTGAGAACCTGCGACTGTTGCCGGAGGAGGGCGAGTTGCCTGAGCGGCTTCAGGCGGCGTTGCTCGGTGACGACTGGCCGTCGAGCCTGCGGGCCAACTTGCAGCGCTTGCAGTGGGCGGCGTCCCAGGTGCGCGGCAAGCTGTCCCGGGAAAACTGGCAGGCGCTGGTGGAGTTGCAGCGCGAAGCCCTGGACCTGGAAAGCGAAGAGCCGGACTTCGGCGAACTGCTGGATTTCCTCAACCGCCTGGTGATGTCCCTGGCCGCGCTGTCGGGCTTTGCCCTTGACGACATGACCCGCGACGAAGGCTGGCGCTTCCTGATGATGGGCCGGCGCATCGAGCGCCTGCAGTTTCTCAGCAGCAGCCTGGCGGCGTTCCTGCGCGGCGTGGCGGTGTTCGATCAGGCCGGGCTGGAGTGGTTGCTGGAACTGGGCAACAGCAGCATCACCTATCGTTCGCGCTACCTCGCGGTACCGCAGCTGATTCCGGTGCTGGACCTGTTGCTGCTGGATGAGCAAAACCCTCACGCAGTGCTGTTCCAGCTGAAACTGGTGAGCCGCACCTTGCGTCGCTTGAATGACGATTTCAGCGTGCCCCGGGAAACCGGGTTGGCGCCGTTGGTGGAGCGCCTGGCGCGCTTTGACCTGGGCTGCCTGGAGAATCCGCTGTTCGGCGAGTCCAGTGTGCGCGCTGCGCTGGACGGCCTGGCCGACCTGCTGCAAGCGGTGGCCGATGAAAGTGGGCAAGTCTCGGATCGCCTGGCCTTGCGCCATTTTGCCCATGTGGACGATGTCAGCCAGCAAACGGTGTCTGTGTGATGAGTGCCCGCTACCAGATTTTCCACGATACCCATTATCACTACGACAGCCCGGTGTCCCTGGCCCAGCAGCTGGCGCACCTGTGGCCGCGGCCTTGCGCCTGGCAGCGCTGCAGCTCGCAGCAACTGGAGATCAGCCCCGAGCCGACCTCGCGCCGGGATGAACTGGATGTGTTCGGCAACCCGATCACCCGGCTGGCATTCGAGCGGCCCCATGATGAACTGCTGGTGAACGCCGGGCTGACAGTGGAGGTGTTGGCGCGGCCGCTGCTGGATTTCAGCCTGTCGCCGGCCTGGGACCAGACCCGCAACGGCCTGACCTACAGCAGCCAGCCGCTGTCGGCCGAAGTGATCGAGGCGTGCCGCTATCGGTTCGAATCGCCCTATGTGCATTTGAAGAAAAGCTTCGTCGAGTTCTCCGAAGACTGTTTCCCGGCCGGTCGTCCGTTGCTGTTGGGTGTGCAGGCGCTGATGCAGAAGATCTTCAGCGAATTTACTTTCGATGCCGAAGCCACCCAGGTCGCCACGCCGCTGGTGGAAGTGCTGGAGCGCCGGCGCGGCGTGTGCCAGGACTTCGCCCACCTGATGCTCGCGTGCCTGCGTTCCCGGGGCCTGGCGGCGCGGTATATCAGTGGTTACCTGCTGACCCAGCCACCGCCCGGCCAACCACGGTTGATCGGCGCGGATGCGTCCCACGCGTGGGTGTCGGTGTTTTGCCCTGTGTCGGGTTGGGTGGATTTTGACCCGA
This sequence comes from Pseudomonas sp. Ag1, assembly GCF_000278565.1. Classification (NCBI taxonomy): domain Bacteria; kingdom Pseudomonadati; phylum Pseudomonadota; class Gammaproteobacteria; order Pseudomonadales; family Pseudomonadaceae; genus Pseudomonas; species Pseudomonas sp. Ag1. Next base: position 133,118 of record NZ_AKVH01000112.1, on the reverse strand, counting down.
CCAACAATGTGCAGCCGGCACTGGAACACATCACCCTGGCCTGGGGCCGGGACTTTTCCGATGTTTCGCCGTTGCGGGGGGTGATTCTGGGGGGAGGGAGCCATGACCCGGAAGTGCGGGTGACGGTGATGCCGCTGGAGTAATGCACATATCTCAAATCGGGACGCGGAGCGCCCCAGGATGCATTCCCACGCGGAGCGTGGGAACGATCACCTATTCAGCGTCTTTCGGTGCTTCGGTTTCGTCTGTAGCCACTGTACCTTCAGCATCCGGGTTCAGTGCACCGGCTTCTTCGTCGGCTGCAATTTTCTTGCGCTGCAGCTTTTCCTCTTTCTTCTGCTCTTTGGCCAAGTCTCTCTGACGTTTGGCGAAGGAGTAATTAGGTTTTGCCATGGGCGATCCTCTGGGGTCGAAGGTGAGGTTGAGCGGCGCGTATTCTGCCTTTAATCGCGTCCCAAGGGTTAATCGGGTTTTTGGTCCACCCATTTGGGCAGGACCAGCGGTTGCCAGGCATCCAGTACGTCAAGCAGCTCAGCCGGCGATTCGCTCATTTGCAGCATGGCACGATGCGGTGCCCGGACGAAGCCTTCGCCGACGATATGATCAAGAAAATCGGTCAACTTGCGGTAAAAACCGTTCACTTCGAGCAAACCCAGCGGTTTGCCGTGGTAGCCGAGCTGGCCCCAGGTCCAGACTTCGAACAGTTCTTCCAGGGTGCCCAGGCCGCCCGGCAGCGCAATAAAGGCGTCGCTCAGCTCGGCCATGCGTGCCTTGCGGGCGTGCATGCCGTCGACCACCTCCAGGCGGGTCAGGCCTTTGTGGCCGATTTCGAGGTTTTTCAGGCTTTCGGGAATAATTCCGATCACCTCGCCGCCGGCTTCCAGCGCCGCATCGGCGACGATACCCATCAGGCCCACGGCGCCGCCGCCGTACACCAGGGTCAGCTTGCGCTCCGCCAGCGCGCGCCCGAGGGCCACGGCTGCTTCACGGTAGGCCGGGTTGGTGCCGCTGCTGGCACCGCAAAACACACAGACAGACTTCAAGGACATACCTGACTCCACTCAGTTGTGGCTAAAGAGTAAAGGCTGGCTTGCGTCTCTCAAAGGATTAAACCTCGCGTTGAGGTGTTTCGCAGGTGCCGCTGGCACCACAGGCATAGGCGGCAAGCAGGCTGCGGAACAGGCTATTGAGGTGCATGGCTGGGACTCCGGAAGGGTGATGGACCGATCATAGGCCGGCACCCGCACTTTGGCCGGTAGATTGTGTCGATGAGTCTGATAGCCTAAAGTTGTATACAATCTGTTGATACAGATCATATGAAGTCCTGCCTGACTCAGGCACCCTTGTCGCAATATGCGTTTTTTAAACCCTGCCCTGGAGATTCACATGTTTGCCAAACTCGTTGCTGTTTCCCTGCTGACTCTGGCTAGCGGCCAGTTGCTTGCTGCAGAGTGCAAGGTCACTGTCGACTCCACTGACCAGATGTCCTTCAACACCAAGGCCATCGAAATCGACAAGAGCTGCAAGACGTTCACCGTTGAGTTGACCCACTCCGGCAGCTTGCCGAAAAACGTCATGGGCCATAACTGGGTGCTGAGTTCCGCCGCCGACATGCCTGGCATCGCCAGCGACGGCATGGCTGCCGGCATCGACAAGAACTACCTGAAAGACGGTGACACCCGCATCATCGCCCACACCAAGATCATCGGTGCAGGCGAGAAAGACTCGGTGACCTTCGATGTGTCGAAGCTGGCGGCAGGCACTGACTACGCGTTCTTCTGCTCGTTCCCAGGCCACATCTCGATGATGAAAGGCACTGTGACCCTGAAGTAAGCAATCTTCAGGCAAAAAAAAGCGCCCTTCGGGGCGCTTTTTTTGCCTGTAGGCAGGCTGCTCTTGTGGCGAGGGAGCTTGCTCCCGCTGGGCTGCGGAGCAGCCCCAATAAGCTCACCGCGTAGCATCAGAAAAAGCAGTAAGCAGGTTTCAGGGGCCGCTTCGCGCCCCAGCGGGAGCAAGCTCCCTCGCCACAGCAAGCTCTTTCACCACAGCAAGCTCCGTCACCACAACAAGCCCTTTTGCCAGAATGAGCCGCTACGTCAGATCAGGGTGCAAACGGCATTACTCGCTTGTGCTCGGTCTTGCGATAGGTGTCGCAGATGATCTTGAAGGCTTCCTCGCGCACCGGCTCGCCGTGCAGGAACGCGTCGATCTCGGCATAGGTCACGCCATGGGACGCCTCGTCCGGCTTGCCCGGCGACAGGTCTTCCAGGTCGGCCGTCGGGATCTTCTCTACCAGCGATTCCGGAGCACCAAAGTGCCGGGCAATCGCGCGCACCTGGTTCTTCACCAGCCCGCTCAGCGGTGCCAGGTCGCAGGCACCGTCACCGAACTTGGTGAAAAAGCCCATCACGGCTTCCGCCGCATGGTCGGTACCGATCACCAAGCCACCGGCCGCGCCGGCGATGGTGTACTGCGCCACCATGCGCATGCGCGCCTTGGTGTTGCCCAGCACGAAGTCCCGGGAGACTGCGGCCTTGCCTTCAAACGCCGCCACTTCGTTGGCCAGGGATTTCACCGCCGGGCCGATGTTCACTGTGTGGCGCTCGTCGGGCTCGATAAAGTCCACGGACGCCTGGGCGTCGTGTTCGTCGAACTGGGTTTCGTAGGGCAGGCGCACCGCGATAAAGCGGTACGCATCGTCACCCTTGGCAGCCCGCAACTCTTGCATTGCACGCTGGGCCAGCAGGCCGGCGGTCAGGGAGTCGACGCCGCCGCTGATGCCCAGCACCAACGTCTTGAGGCCTGAATTGAGCAGGCAATCCTGGATAAAGGTAACGCGCCGGGCGACCTCCGCCTCAAGGGCGGCCTGGTCCTTGAACGGTGGTTGGACCTTGAGCTGTTCAGCAATCTCGCGCTGTACGGCTTGCATGATTCACTCCTTGCTGGGTAGGGCAGGTACTTTGAAAACGTGGCGCAAATAGGCGACAAAGTTCGGATCGGTGCAGTGGGTCTTGCCCGCTTCATCGGAAATCTTCGCGACGGGCTGGCCATTACAGGCAGTCATTTTAAGCACGATGCTCATCGGTTCCACACCTGGAATATCACAGGTCAGGTTGGTGCCGATGCCGAAGCTCACATTGATCCGACCACGCAGCGCGCGGAAAATCTCCAGCGCCTTGGGCAGCGACAGGCTGTCGGAGAACACCAGGGTCTTGCTCATGGGCTCGATCCCCAGCTTGTGATAGTGGGCGATCGCCTTTTCGGCCCATTGCACCGGGTCACCGGAGTCGTGGCGCAGGCCGTCGAAGAGCTTGGCGAAGTACAGGTCGAAATCGCTGAGAAACGCATCGGTGGTGATGCAATCGGTCAGGGCGATGCCCAGCAGGCCACGGTACTCGCGCACCCAGCAGTCGAGGGCGGCGATCTGGCTGTCGATCAGGCGCGGGCCGAGTTGCTGGTGGGCCATGATCCATTCGTGGGCCATGGTGCCCAGCGGCTTCATGTTCAGCTCGCGGGCCAGGTGCACGTTGCTGGTGCCGACAAAACGCCCGGGGAAGTCGTGCTTGAGCACGTTCACCACTTCTTCCTGCACGCGGTAGGAGAAGCGTCGACGCGTGCCGAAATCCGCGACCTGCAGTTCGGACAGTTCTTCGACGCTGGCGTTGGCCGTCAGCCAGTCGAACTTGCGATACAGCTGCTCGCGGGCCTGTTCGAGGATCACGCTCTGGTAGCGATAGCGGTTACGCACTTCGCTGACGATGGCCAGCATCGGCACTTCAAACAGGATCACGTGCAGCCATGGCCCGCGCAGGCGGATAAACAGCTCACCGTTTTCGATACCGGTGTGCACGTAGCGCAGGTTGAAGCGAAACAGCCCGAGGAAACGCAGGAAATCCGGCTTCATGAAGCTGATGCGTTCCAGGAAGCCCAGTTGGTCGGGGCTCAGGCTCAGCTCGGCGAGGCGCTCGATCTGGTAGCGGATCTCCGCCAGGTACGGGCGCAGGTCTTCACTGTTGCGGCAACGAAACTCCCATTCAACTTCCACGTTCGGGTAGTTGTGCAGCACCGCCTGCATCATGGTCAGCTTGTAGAAGTCGGTGTCGAGCAGGTTCTGCACGATGCGATCGGCAAACACACTCTCGCTCATAACGGGAATCTCCAGACGGGTCGACGATGGGCGCCGACCTTTACGCACAATTAAGGAATGGCGCTAGTGGCGCATAGACCTGTGCTGTTTTGCCAGTGTTTTTTCAGCTGGGCATTGTTGTGTGGCCCCTGACGCCTTCGCGAGCAAGCCCGCTCCCACATTTGAAATGCGTTCCAAATGTGGGAGCGGGCTTGCTCGCGAAGGCGGTATTGCAGGCAACGCGCCTCAATCAGACTCAACCTGCTCCATCATCCACTTCACAAAATCCCGCACCTTGGGCACTTCCGCCGAGTGCTCGGGGTAGGCCAGGTAGTACGCATCCTGGCTCGGCATCGCATGCTGCCAGGGGATCACCAGCTTGCCTTCGGCGAGCTCTTCTTCCACCAGAAACCTGGGCAGCAGCGCCACACCGCAGCCAACCTGTGCGGCGCGAATGCACATATAAAAGGTCTCGAAGCGCGGCCCATGGTAGCTGTGCTCGGTGTGATGACCCTGGGCGGCGAACCAGTCATGCCAGCCTTGCGGGCGCGAGGCGTTTTGCAGCAACACCAGTTCGCTCAGTTGCGTGGGATCGGTAAATGCTTGGGCGGGCAGGCTGTCGGGTGAGCACACGGGCACCAGTTCTTCGCTGAACAGCTTGAGGCTCTCGGTGCCGGGCCGTGAGCCCTGGCCAAAGTAGAAGGCCAGGTCGGCCTTGCCTTGCAGCAGCTCGTCGGGCTCCTGTTCGTTGCACAGGTCCAGGTGAATCTGCGGATGGCGCAGTCGCCAGCCCTTGAGGCGCGGCACCAGCCAGCGGGCGCCGAAGGTGTAGGGCGTGGACACCCGCAGCACTTCAGTCTCGCCGCCGTAGGAGCGCAGGTAATGGGTGGACATCTCCACCTGGGTGAGGATCTTGCGCACTTCCACCAGGTACAGATCGCCCGCCGGGGTCATCTGCAAGCGGCGGCGCACCCGGCGAAACAGCAGGTGCTGCAACAGTTCTTCCAGCTGCGCGACCTGTTTGCTGACAGCGCTCTGGGTGAGGTTCAGCTCTTCGGCGGCGCGGGTAAAACTCAGGTGGCGGGTGACCGCTTCGAAGCACTGCAGGGCGGTGATCGAGGGCAAATGTCTTTTATTCAGCACGGCACGCCTCTTTTTGTTCTTAGCATGAATAAACGGAATGATATCTCGCCTAATCGTCGTTTGTTGGCAAGTCTTGGGCCAGCTACAAATAAGGTCTGGATCGCCGCGACCGCTGGCGGCGCAAATTTCTGTTTGTAGATTGAAGGAGTGACCCATGGTTGCCGCATTGCTTGATCGTCTGGGGGTAAACCCGGCGCTGTACCAGTCGGGTAAACAACCCGTGCATTCGCCCATTGATGGCAGCCGGATTGCCAGTGTGCACTGGGAAGGCGCCGCCGAGGTGGAGCAGCAGGTCAGTCGCGCCGAGCATGCATTCGAGGCCTGGCGCAAGGTGCCGGCCCCCCGTCGTGGTGAGCTGGTGCGCCAGTTCGGCGACGTGTTGCGCGAGTACAAGGCCGACCTCGGCGAGCTGGTGTCGTGGGAAGCCGGCAAGATCACCCAGGAAGGTTTGGGTGAAGTGCAGGAAATGATCGACATCTGCGACTTCGCCGTCGGCCTGTCGCGCCAGTTGTACGGCTTGACCATCGCCTCCGAGCGTCCGGGCCACCACATGCGTGAAACCTGGCACCCGCTGGGCGTGGTTGGCGTGATCAGCGCCTTCAACTTCCCGGTCGCCGTATGGGCGTGGAACACCGCGCTGGCGCTGGTGTGCGGCAACGCAGTGATCTGGAAACCGTCGGAAAAAACCCCGCTTACCGCCCTGGCCTGCCAGGCACTGTTCGAGCGCGTACTGAAGAACTTCAGCGATGCGCCGCCGTACCTCAGCCAGGTGATCATCGGTGGCCGCGATGCCGGCTCCGCACTCGTGGATGACCCGCGTGTTGCGCTGATCAGCGCCACCGGCAGCACCCGCATGGGCCGCGAAGTAGCGCCGAAAGTCGCTGCACGTTTTGCCCGCAGCATTCTCGAACTGGGCGGCAACAACGCGATGATCCTCGGCCCAAGCGCCGACCTGGACATGGCCGTGCGCGCGATTCTGTTCAGCGCCGTCGGTACCGCCGGCCAGCGCTGCACCAGCCTGCGTCGGCTGATCGCCCATGAGTCGGTAAAAGAGGAAATCGTCACCCGCCTCAAGGCTGCGTATTCCAAAGTGCGCATCGGCCATCCGCTGGAAGGCAACCTGATCGGCCCGCTCATCGACAAGCACAGCTTCGAAAACATGCAGGACGCCCTGGAGCAGGCCTTGAGCGAAGGCGGCCGGGTGTTTGGCGGCAAGCGCCAGTTGGAAGACACGTTCCCCAACGCTTACTACGTGTCGCCGGCCATCGTGGAAATGCCGGAGCAGAGTGATGTGGTGTGCACCGAGACGTTCGCGCCGATTCTGTATGTGGTCGGCTATACCGATTTCGCTGAAGCGCTGCGCCTGAACAATGCAGTGCCACAAGGCCTGTCTTCGTGCATCTTTACCACTGACGTGCGCGAGGCCGAGCAGTTCATGTCGGCGGTGGGCAGTGACTGCGGGATCGCGAACGTCAACATCGGCCCGAGCGGCGCGGAGATTGGTGGCGCGTTTGGCGGTGAGAAAGAGACCGGTGGCGGGCGTGAGTCGGGCTCGGATGCATGGCGCGGGTACATGCGTCGCCAGACCAACACCGTGAACTACTCGCTGGAACTGCCGCTGGCCCAGGGCATTACCTTCGACTGATACCTCAAGTCGGAGTGAGGTCAATGTGGGAGCGGGCTTGCTCGCGAAAGCGGTGTGTCAGTCAACGAATGCTTATCTGATCCACCGCTTTCGCGAGCAAGCCCGCTCCCACATTTGACCGTATTTACAATTCGGAAAAGTGGTTTGTTAGGTCTCATCGGAGTCTGGCAATGGCATTACGCGAAGCATGTTTGTGGGAACAACTCACCCCTGGCCGGCCGGATCGCGCTGCGCTCAAGGGCGAGGTCAAGGTGGATGTGTGCGTGATCGGCGCCGGGATCACCGGTTTGTCGGCGGCCATTCACCTGCTGGAACAAGGTAAAAGCGTCGCCGTACTCGAAGCCCATCGCACCGGCCACGGGGGTTCGGGGCGCAACGTGGGGCTGGTCAACGCCGGGATGTGGATACCCCCGGACGAGATCGAAGCCGGTTTCGGCGAAGCGGTAGGCAGCCAGCTCAACCGCATGCTCGGCGCGGCACCGTCCCTGGTGTTCAGCCTGATCGACAAATACAACATCGATTGCCAACTGCGCCGCGAGGGCACGTTGCACATGGCGCATAACGCCCGTGGCGAGGCGGACCTGCGCAGTCGTGAAGAACAATGGAAGCGTCGCGGCGCACCGGTGGAGCTATTGACCGGCGCAGCCTGTGAGCAAGCCACCGGTACCAAAAAGATTGCTGCCGCCTTGCTGGATCGACGTGCCGGCACCTTGAACCCAATGGCCTACACCAGCGGTTTGGCCAATGCCGCAGTCGGCCTGGGCGGGCAGTTGTTTGACCATTCCCCGGTCACCCGACTGGAACGCCAGGGTCAGCACTGGTCTGTGCAAACTGCCCAGGGCTCGGTGCAGGCCGAACAGGTGGTGATCGCTTCCAACGCCTACACCGAAGGCGAATGGACCGAGCTGCGCCGCAACTTTTTCCCCGGTTATTACTATCAGGTGGCGTCGGCCCCGCTGACCGACGAAGCCGCACAACAAATTCTCCCGGGCGGCCAAGGCTCCTGGGACACTCGCCAGGTACTCAGCAGCATCCGCCGCGACGCCGAAGGCCGCCTGCTGCTCGGCAGCCTGGGTAACGGCAACCAGAAACCCGCGTGGTTCCTCAAGGCCTGGGCCGATCGGGTGCAACAGCACTACTTCCCGTACCTCAAACCGGTGCAGTGGGAGTGCACCTGGACCGGCTGCATCGCGTTCACCCCGGACCACTTGATGCGCCTGTTCGAGCCGGCGCCCGGGCTGGTGGCGGTCACCGGTTATAACGGGCGCGGGGTGACGACCGGCAGTGTCGTGGGCAAAGCCTTCGCGGATTATCTGTGTCACCAGGATCCACAGGCACTGCCGATCCCCTTTGCGCCGATGCAGCCGTTGGCCGGTGTGGGCCTGCGCAGCTGTTTGTACGAGGCGGGATTCTCGCTGTATCACGCGGGCCAATGCCTGCGGATCGTGATCTGATCAACGAAATACCCCTCAGAAGCCTGCATTTTCTTAGCCGGCTACTAATCTGTATTGGTGCGAGTCGTAGCAGTAACGCACTGTAAATGTGCACTTCCGTTACGCACGCTGTTACATGTTTAAGGGTGGCCGTTTAGTGGCCGGGTTGCAGTGCTTGATTGGTCGGGTTGCACTTTATAGGTCCAATGGTTGCACCTGGTTGAGATAGACGGTTGCACGTCCAATCAAAAGGCGCCCAAAAACCTGCAATAACAATGACACCGTGTCTTTTTGAATAATAAAAACGTAATGGCACGACGCTTGCTCTGGGCTTTCTCCGAAAGTTTTTGAAGTGAAGCTGCAGTGCCAATTCAACAAAAACCTCGGAGCACCACTCATGTCCCAGACGTTTTACAAGAAAGGTTTTCTAGCCCTCGCCGTTGCTGCGGCGCTGGGTGTTTCTGCGTTTGCTCAAGCTGATGTGAAGATTGGCGTAGCGGGGCCGATGACCGGCGCCAACGCGGCATTTGGTGAGCAGTACATGAAAGGTGCCCAGGCGGCAGCCGATGTCATCAACAAGGCCGGCGGCATCAACGGCGAGCAGATCAAGCTGGTGGCCGGCGATGACGCCTGCGAACCCAAGCAGGCCGTGGCCGTGGCCAACCGCTTGGTTGACCAGGACAAAGTGATTGGCGTGGTCGGGCACTTCTGCTCGTCGAACACTATCCCTGCCTCCGAGGTGTATGCCGATGCGGGCGTGATCATGATCACCCCGGGCTCAACCAACCCGCAGGTTACCGAGCGTGGCCTGTCGGCCGTGTTCCGCATGTGTGGTCGTGACGATCAGCAAGGCATCGTGGCCGGCGACTACATCGTCGACGTGCTCAAGGGCAAGAAAGTTGCCGTTATCAACGACAAGGACACCTACGGCAAAGGCCTGGCCGACGCCACTGCGGCGCAGTTGACCAAGCGCGGTGTGAAGCCGGTGCTGGAAGAAGGCCTGACCCGTGGCGAGAAAGATTTCAGCGCCTTGGTCACCAAGATCCGCTCCACCGGTGCTGACGTCGTGTACTTCGGCGGCCTGCACCCTGAAGCCGGCCCACTGGTTCGGCAGATTCGTGAAGCCGGCCTGAAAGACGTCAAGTTCATGTCCGACGACGGCGTGGTGACCGACGAACTGGTGGCCACCGCCGGTGGTGCACAGTATGTGGATGGCGTGTACATGACCTTCGGCGCCGACCCACGCCTGCTGCCAGACAGCAAGACCGTGGTGGAAGAGTTCCGCAAAAATGGCACCGAGCCTGAAGGCTACACCCTGTACGCCTACGCCTCGATCCAGGCCCTGGCCGCCGGTTTCAATGGCGCCAAGTCCGACAAGGGCGAAGACGCAGCCAAATGGCTGAAATCCCACCCGGTCAAAACCGTCATGGGCGAGAAGAACTGGGACGCCAAGGGCGACCTGAAAATCTCCGACTATGTGGTTTACCAGTGGGACAAGGACGGCAAGTATCACCAGCTGGAAAAGCAGAAGTAATAGTTAGCGCGATGGGTTAGACGCCACTTGACCCTGTGGGAACCGGGCTTTTGTGGGGGCTGGCTTGCCTGCGATAGCGTCACCTCGGGTTGACTGACATTCCAAGGTGTCGCTATCGCGGGCAAGCCCGGCGCCCACACACGCCAGCTCCTACACGGGGACTTGGTTGCCAGCCCCTTTTGTGTCTGTCTTTTCCTCCTAGAAGATCCGCACACCCACAGGTGTGCAGGCTCTCACTGCGTGAGATTGCGTTATGGATGGTATTTTCCTGCAGCAACTGGTCAATGGGCTGACCCTCGGGTCGGTCTATGGCTTGATCGCCATCGGCTACACAATGGTCTATGGCATCATTGGCATGATCAACTTCGCCCATGGCGAGGTTTATATGATTTCCGCTTACCTCGCGGCGATCAGTCTGGCACTGCTGGCTTACTTCGGCATCGAATCCTTCCCGCTGCTCATCCTTGGCACCCTGATCTTCACCGTCGTCGTCACCGGCGTCTACGGCTGGGTCATCGAGCGTGTCGCCTACAAACCGCTGCGCAACTCCACCCGACTGGCACCGCTGATCAGCGCCATCGGTATTTCGCTGATCCTGCAGAACTACGCGCAGATCGCCCAGGGCGCCAAGCAACAAGGCATCCCGACGCTGCTGGCCGGCGCCTGGAGAGTCGATATCGGCACCGGCTTCGTGCAATTGACCTACACCAAGGTGTTCATCCTGGTGGCCGCGTTCGTCGGCATGGGCCTGCTGACCTACATCATCAAGTACACCAAGCTCGGCCGCATGTGCCGCGCTACCCAGCAAGACCGCAAGATGGCGTCGATCCTCGGTATCAACACCGACCGGGTCATCTCCTACGTATTCGTGATTGGTGCCGCCATGGCCGCGCTGGCCGGTGTGCTGATCACCCTGAACTACGGCACGTTCGACTTCTATGCCGGCTTCATCATCGGCATCAAGGCATTTACCGCAGCGGTACTCGGCGGCATCGGCTCCCTGCCTGGGGCCATGCTGGGCGGGATCATCCTGGGTATTTCCGAGTCGCTGTTCTCGGGGTTGATCAACTCTGACTACAAAGACGTGTTCAGTTTCTCCCTGCTGGTGGTGATCCTGATTTTCCGTCCCCAGGGCCTGCTCGGTCGCCCACTCGTGGCGAAGGTATAACTATGTCTGCTGCCTACTCTATCGATATCAAGAAAAGTGTCGTCGATGCGGTACTCGCCGGGTTGATTTCGCTGATCGTGTTCGGTCCGATCGTCGGCGTGGTCCTCGACGGCTACAGCTTCAACCTGCAACCGGCGCGTGTCGGCATCCTGGTGGCCATCGTGATGGTCGGCCGGTTCGCCATGAGCCTGTTCCTGCAAACCCCAAGGGGCCTGCGGATTCTGCAAGGGTTTGAAAGCACCGGCTCCGGTGTGCATGTACTCAAGCCGGACTACAAGTCGCGCCTGCGCTGGATCATCCCGGCGTTGATCGTGATTGCTATCGTGTTCCCGTTCTTTGCCAACAAATACCTGCTGACCGTGGTGATCCTCGGGTTGATCTACGTGTTGCTGGGCCTTGGCCTGAACATCGTGGTCGGCCTGGCCGGGCTGCTCGACCTGGGTTACGTGGCGTTCTACGCCATCGGCGCCTATGGCCTGGCGCTGGGTTACCAGTACCTCGGCCTGGGCTTCTGGTCGGTGCTGCCGCTGGCGGCGATTTGTGCGGCGCTGGCGGGGTGCATACTCGGGTTTCCGGTGCTGCGAATGCACGGCGATTACCTGGCGATCGTGACCCTGGGCTTCGGTGAAATCATCCGCCTGGTGCTGAATAACTGGCTGTCGTTTACCGGTGGCCCGAACGGCATGCCGGTGCCGTCGCCAACGTTTTTCGGCCTGGAGTTCGTGCGCAAGGCGAAGGATGGCGGGGTGCCGTTCCACGAGTTCTTCGGCATCGACTACAACCCCAACATCAAATTCCTGTTCATCTACATCGTGCTGTTCCTGGTAGTGCTGCTGGTGCTGTACATCAAGCACCGCCTGACCCGCATGCCGGTGGGCCGCGCGTGGGAAGCCTTGCGCGAAGACGAAATCGCCTGCCGTTCCATGGGCCTCAACCACGTGCTGGTGAAGCTCTCGGCGTTCACCATCGGCGCGTCCACTGCCGGTCTGGCCGGGGTGTTTTTCGCCAGCTACCAGGGCTTCGTCAACCCGTCGTCGTTCACCTTCTTCGAGTCGGCGCTGATCCTCGCCATCGTGGTATTGGGCGGCATGGGCTCGACCGTCGGCGTGGTAATTGCCGCGTTCGTGCTGACGGTGGCGCCGGAGCTGCTGCGCAGCTTCTCCGAGTACCGCGTGCTGCTCTTCGGCGTGTTGATGGTGGTGATGATGATCTGGCGACCACGAGGCCTGATTCGTATCAGCCGTACCGGTGTTGTCCCGCGTAAAGGAGTGGCGCCATGAGCAAGGAAGTCGTTCTTTCCGTGGAACACCTGATGATGCACTTTGGTGGCATCAAGGCCTTGAGCGACGTAAGTCTCAAGGTCAAGCGCAACTCGATCTTCGCCCTGATCGGTCCCAACGGTGCCGGCAAGACCACCGTGTTCAACTGCCTGACCGGTTTCTACAAAGCCTCCGGCGGCAAGATCGAACTCAATGTGCGCGGCAAGCAGACCAACGTGATCCAACTGCTGGGCGAGCGCTTCAAGGCCACCGACTTTGTCTCGCCGAAAAGCTTCGTCAGCCGGGTGTTCTACAAGATGTTCGGCGGCACTCACCTGGTGAACCGGGCGGGTTTGGCGCGCACCTTCCAGAACATTCGCCTGTTCAAGGAAATGTCGGTGGTGGAGAACCTGCTGGTGGCCCAGCACATGTGGGTCAACCGCAACATGCTCGCGGGCATCCTCAATACCAAGGGCTACCGCAAGGCTGAAAGCGACGCCCTCGACCATGCGTTCTACTGGCTGGAAGTGGTGGACCTGGTGGACTGCGCCAACCGCCTGGCCGGCGAGCTGTCCTACGGCCAGCAGCGCCGCCTGGAAATCGCCCGTGCCATGTGCACCCGGCCGCAGATTATTTGCCTCGACGAACCGGCCGCCGGCCTCAATCCCCAGGAAACCGAAGCCCTCAGCGCGATGATTCGCCTGCTGCGGGACGAGCACGACCTGACGGTGGTGCTGATCGAACACGACATGGGCATGGTGATGAGTATTTCCGACCACATCGTGGTGCTGGACCACGGCAACGTGATTGCCGAGGGCGGGCCGGAAGCGATCCGCAATGATCCGAAGGTGATCGCGGCTTATCTGGGCGCTGACGAAGAGGAGCTGGTATGAGTGAGCCAATCCTCGAACTGAAAGACCTGGACGTGTTCTACGGCCCGATCCAGGCCCTGAAGAAAGTTTCGCTGCACATCAACGAAGGCGAAACCGTGAGCCTGATCGGCTCCAACGGCGCGGGTAAATCCACGCTGCTGATGTCGATCTTTGGCCAGCCACGGGCCGAGTCCGGGCAGATCATCTACCGCGGCGTCGACATTACCCACAAATCGTCCCACTACATCGCCTCCAATGGCATTGCGCAGTCGCCGGAAGGGCGGCGGGTGTTCCCCGACATGACCGTCGAGGAAAACCTGCTGATGGGCACCATCCCGATTGGCGACAAGTTCGCCACCGAAGACATGCAGCGCATGTTCGAGCTGTTCCCGCGGCTCAAGGAGCGGCGCAACCAGCGGGCGATGACCATGTCGGGTGGTGAACAGCAGATGCTTGCCATCGCCCGCGCACTGATGAGCCGGCCCAAGCTGTTGCTGCTGGACGAGCCGAGCCTGGGGCTGGCGCCGATCGTGGTGAAGCAGATCTTTTCCACGCTGCGGGAGCTGGCGTCTACCGGCATGACCATCTTCCTGGTGGAGCAGAACGCCAACCATGCGCTGCGGCTGTCGGACCGGGCGTACGTGATGGTCAACGGCGAGATTCGCCTTACCGGCACCGGCAAGGAGCTGCTGGTGAATGAGGAGGTGCGTAACGCCTACCTCGGCGGGCATTAAGTCGTTCGCAGGTCCAATGTGGGAGCGGGCTTGTGTGGGAGCGGGCTTGCTCGCGAAGACGGTGGGTCAGTCACATGTGCATTGACTGATACGCCGCTTTCGCGAGCAAGCCCGCTCCCACACAAAGCCCGCTCCCACATTTTTTTGCGTCGCCTGCAGGCTTTCCTGAAATTGTGGACAACAAATCCGGGCACCTGCCAAAGCGCGACATATAGCCGCCGCAAATCCCTGTTTTGTCACAGTTTTGACTTGTCCCCAAGCACTGTGGAACCGGCTGTGGGTAACGTGGGAGTAGCTGGCTGGAGGCCTTTGTTTTCGTGGCTTGCAGCGTGGTGGTTGTTTATTGATCAGTGAATTTTTCGTGACCACCCGAGGGGTTTGTCAACCTGTTTAAAGACACAGGTATATGACCGGAATATGTCACTACGGCCTGTGGATAAGTCTGTGACTAAACTCTGGAAAGAGTGCCGCAGAGGCCGGAATGACTGGCCTGGAGCCATCGTCCTAGTTGCACCGTTTTGAACCGGGCTACATACGGGCTGCGCAAGGTCAAGCAAAAAACTTTTTGAATCGCGCTGAAAGCCTTGTGTAGCGCGGCTTTCAGCTTTTGTACTTGCCCCCAAAGACTGTGGACGGGGCTGTGGATAAGGTGCGCGCACATGGCTGCACGCCACGGCCTGTATGGCTTTCGGGCGATTGGTTGAATTTCGTACAGCATGAGCGGCATTCACCTTTGTCCACAGCGTGTATCAGTTGCCGCCAGCCCGGCAGCCGGGCATTCTGCTGGCTGATTTTTTACCTCGTAGCCCCGCAAGGAGAACACCATGTCCGATACGCTGTTTATTACTGGCGCGACCTCCGGTTTTGGCGAAGCCTGTGCCCGCCGTTTTGCCGAAGCCGGCTGGAAACTGGTGCTCACCGGCCGCCGCGCAGAGCGCTTGAACGCCCTGTGCGCCGAGCTTTCCAAGCAGACCGAAGTGCTCGGCCTGGTGGTGGACGTGCGTGACCGCAAGGCCATGGAAGAGGCGATCGCCAACCTGCCGCCGTCCTTTGCCACGCTGCGCGGGCTGATCAACAACGCCGGCCTGGCGGTGGGCACCGACCCTGCGCCGAAGTGCAGCCTCGACGATTGGGAAACCATGGTCGACACCAACATCAAGGGCCTGCTGACCACCACCAGCCTGCTGTTGCCGCGCCTGATCGCCCATGGCCGTGGCGCCGGCATCATCAACCTCGGTTCCATTGCCGGCAGCTACCCGTACCCGGGCAGCCACGTGTATGGCGGCACCAAGGCCTTCGTCAAACAGTTCTCGCTGAACCTGCGTTGCGACCTGCAGGGCACCGGCGTGCGCGTGACCAACATCGAGCCGGGCCTGTGTGAGAGTGAGTTCTCGCTGGTGCGCTTTGCCGGTGACCAGGCGCGTTATGACGCGACTTATGCCGGTGCCGAGCCGATCCAGCCGCAGGACATTGCGGATACGATCTTCTGGGTGCTTAACACCCCGGCACACGTGAACATCAACCGCCTGGAGCTGATGCCAGTGAGCCAGACCTGGGCCGGGTTTGCGATTGAGCGTGGCGCCAAGGCCTAAGTTCGTCGAGCTGTTGTGGCGAGGGAGCAAGCTCCCTCGCCACAGGGTTTTGTCAGGCTTGAATATGCGGCAAATCGGCCAAAACAGGACATAAGGTACACTCCACCCCTGAAAACCCCGCCGCGCTGTGCGGTTCAAAGGTTTTGACAGGAGGATATGTGAGTAACCGAGGTGAGCAGTCGCTGCTCAAACAATCGACCATCCTGATGTTCGCCGTGGCGATCGCCGGGATTGTCACGGGGGTGGTGTCGGGCGCCCAATCGATTTTATTCGACGGCTTTTTCTCGCTGATCGCCACCGCCATCAAGGTGCTGATGCTGATCACGGCCAAGCTGATCGCCAAGAAAAGCAACGAACGTTTCCAGTTCGGCTACTGGCACCTGGAGCCCATGGTGCTGCTGATCGAGGGCAGTTTCCTGCTGTTGATCGCCATCTACGCGTTTCTCAACGGCGTGTTCGGCATTATCAATGGCGGGCGCGATATCGAGTTGGGCCTGGTGATCATCTATGCGGCGGTGTTTACCGTCGTCGAGTTCGCCTATTTTTTCTACGTGCGTTACCGCAATCGCACGCTCAAGTCGTCGCTGATCCAGTTCGACAACATCAGTTGGCTGGTGGACGCGATGCTGTCGGTGGGGCTGCTGGTGAGCTTCCTGGCGGCGCTGTTGCTCAAGTCCCAGGGCTATGGGCAGTGGGCGGTGTATGTCGACCCGTTGATCCTGATCCTGCTGGCGTTGAGCATGCTGGCGCCGGCCTTCAAGATCCTGCGCCCGGCGCTACGCGACGTGTTGGGAATTGTGCCGGACCAACTGGACGGCAAAGTGCGCGAAGTGATGGAGGCGGTCGTGGCCAGGCATGGTTTCGATGATTACGTGTCCTACGTGCAGAAGCACGGGCGGGCGCGGTTTATCGAGATTCATGTGGTGCTGCCGGCGGATTACCCGGTGGATAACGTCGCCACCCTGGACGGGCTGCGCGAAGAAATATCCACAGGGTTGGGCAAGCCCGACGCGGCCCGCTGGCTGACGATCAGTTTTACCGGGGACCGCAAATGGATTGCGTAAGGCCCAGGTAGCACGTCGCCAAGTGGTAAGGCGTGGTCGACGGCATGTCCCGTCGGCTCACGTGCCCCTTGGCATCCAGGCACTCATTCCAGCCTTTGTCGTGCAGGAAGCGTTGTTGCAGCGCCAGCAATTGGCGTTGCAGCACGGCTTCACTGTCGGGCCGCAAGGTCAGCGCCCGCAGGTATTCGGCCTGGGCCCAGATGCGCTGGGTGCCGTCGCGCACGCTGCCGTCCAGGGCGAGCATGCCGCTGACCGCACCGGTCAGGTTATCCACACCCTTTTGCTCGGCATAGGTGAACGCTTTGTTCAGCGATGTGTGCAGCGGTGTGCCGCGCAACAGGTCCGAAGATTCCAGCAGGAAGAACCATTCGAACTGATGCCCCGGTTCAAACCAGTTATCCACAGCGCCCAGCGGTTTTTCCATCATCACCCCGTGTTGGCGGTCGATGAAGCGCTTCTGCATGGCGTTGGCCAGGTCCAGCAACGCGTCTTGGGTGACGGCGTCCTCCCGCACGGCCAACGTGGCGAGGAAACCTTCGGCAAGGTGCATCAACGGGTTTTGCAGAGGGCCAGACTTGAGGGATGACCAGTTACGCTCCAGCACCGCTTCGTACAGGCCGTCGCCGGTGGCGAAGCGTTCGGCGACCACTTCCAGGGCGGCGTCGAGTACCGATTCCACCAGCGATTCACGTACCTTGGCCCAATAGTGGGCGCAGGCGAAGATGATGAAGGCGTGTGTGTAGAGGTCCTTGCGCTTATCCAGCGGCTTGCCGTGGGCGTCGATGCTGTAGAACCAGCCGCCGTGCTCGGCGTCGTGGAAGTGCCGTTGCAGGGAACGGAACAACGCGGCGGCGCGCTCCTCGGCAAAGGCTGCGCCGGGTTCACCGATCAGGCTGGCAAACAGGTACAACTGCCGTGCGCAGGCCATGGCGCGATAGCGTTGCGGGGGCAAAGGCCGATGATCGGCGTCCAGGGCCTCATAGGGCAGCGCCAGGTCGGCATTCCAGCCCGGGCCTTGCCAGAGCGGCACGATCAGGTCGTGGAAGTGCGTCAACACGGCGGTCAATTGAGGCTTGAGGGCGGAGCTTGGAGCGATGGGCATCGGCTGGCGTCGTCACGGCAGGGGTGTTTGCGCGACATGGTATCAGGCTTGGGATCGGTGTTGTCTTTACTGCCGCCTTCGCGAGCAAGCCCGCTCCCACATTCGATCGAGTTCCATTGTTGGAATGCAGTCGACTGTGGGAGCGGGCTTGCTCGCGAAGAGGCCCTCAGGAGCACCGAAAATCAGGCAGCGAGCAACCAAACCCCAGTCGCCGCCGAAACCGCACCCGCCACCCGCACCAACGGCGCAGCCGCCGCCGGCAGGAAACGCACCACGGCATAACCGGCAGCATGCAAAACCGCCGTCGCACCCACAAACCCTATGGCATACGCCCAAGGGCTGGACATGTCCGGCAGCTCCAAACCATGGGCCACGCCATGGAACAGTGCAAACAGCGCCGTCGCCGCCACCGCCACGAACAACGGCGGCCGCACCGCCAGCGCTACCGCCAGGCCCAGCGCCAGCACCGACGCGGCAATCCCGCTTTCCAGCGCTGGCAGTTCCAGCCCTTCAAAGCCCAGCATCCCGCCGATCAGCATGGTGCCGACAAACGTGCACGGCAGCGCCCAGCGCGCCGAGCCTTTTTGTTGAGCGGCCCACAGGCCCACGGCGACCATTGCCAACAAGTGGTCGATGCCGCCCAGCGGGTGGCTGATACCGGCCACCAGGCCGTTGTCGCCATGGCCGGGGTGGGCGAAGGCGAGGGCGGGAGTGAGCAGCAAGGCTGCGGCAGCGAGAAATGTATTGAGGCGCATGGACAGGCTCCTTGTGGGGGTTGATCAGGCTGCGGTCAGCAAGCCCTGGCGTTCGATGAAGGCGACGATTTCTTCCAGGCCGACGCCGGTTTTCTGATTGCTGAAGACGAAAGGTTTACCGCCGCGCATGCGCTGGGTATCGCTGTTCATCAGCTCCAGGGATGCGCCTACCAGCGGCGCCAGGTCGATCTTGTTGATCACCAGCAGGTCGGATTTGCAGATTCCCGGCCCGCCTTTGCGCGGCAGCTTGTCGCCGGCCGACACATCGATCACGTAGATGGTCAGGTCCGACAGTTCCGGGCTGAAGGTGGCCGACAGGTTGTCACCGCCGGATTCCACCAGGATCAGGTCCAGGCCGGGAAAGCGACGGTTGAGTTGGTCGACCGCTTCGAGGTTGATCGAGGCGTCTTCGCGAATCGCGGTGTGGGGGCAGCCGCCGGTTTCCACACCGATGATGCGCTCGGGCGCCAGGGCCTGGTTGCGCACCAGGAAGTCGGCGTCTTCGCGGGTGTAGATAT
The DNA here is from genome assembly GCF_000278565.1 of Pseudomonas sp. Ag1. NCBI lineage: Bacteria > Pseudomonadati > Pseudomonadota > Gammaproteobacteria > Pseudomonadales > Pseudomonadaceae > Pseudomonas > Pseudomonas sp. Ag1. Next base: position 114,173 of record NZ_AKVH01000112.1, on the reverse strand, counting down.
CGTTGGTGACCACTGCCAGGTTGTAGCGATCACGCAGGGCCAGGCACAGGGCCAGGGTCAGGGCGGTCTTGCCGGAGCCGACCGGGCCGCCGATGCCGACGCGCAGGGGTTGGGTGTTCATGTGATTCTCCAAGATAAAGTGCCCTAGGAACGGAACAGGCGGCTGTACTGGCGCTCATGGGCCATGCACGCCAGGGACAGGCCAAACGCGGCGCTGCCGTAGTGATTGGGGTCAAGCTGGCTGGCGTCCTGCTGGGCTTGTTGCAGCAGCGGCAGCAGTTCGCTGGTCAGGCGCTGGGCGGCTTGTTGGCCCAGAGGCAGCGTCTTCATCAGCACCGCCAATTGGTTTTCCAGCCAACTCCACAGCCAGGCGGCCAGGGCGTCATCCGGGCTGATCTGCCAGGCGCGGGCGGCCAGGGCCCAGCCCAGGGCCAGGTGCGGTTCGGAGCGCTGTGCCAGGAACTCTCGGGCGGCGTCATCCAGCTCCGGTAAACCGTTCAATAGCTGGTGCAGGGAATAGCCCATCTGCCGGCTTTCCTGATAAAGCTCGCGGGTTTCACGGCTGGCGCGGTGTTCCTCGCACAACTGCGCGAGGCGTGGCCAGTCCTGTTCGGCGGCGGCCTGGCAGTGGGCGAGCAGCAGCGGCGCTTCGAAGCGCGCCAGGTTGAGCAACAGTTGATCGCTGATCCAGCGCCCGGCACTTGCCGGGTCGGTCACGCGGGCTTGCTCCACGGCCATTTCCAGGCCCTGGGAATAGCTGTAGCCACCAATCGGCAGCTGCGGACTGGCCAGACGCAACAGCGCCCAGGCTGGGTTCATAGGCGTACGCCGAACTGGTGCAGCTTGGGCGGGTAGTTGAAGTCTTCGTCGCCATGGCGGGAGTGGTGGTGGCCGCCGCCATAGGCGCCGTGTTCCGGCTGGAAGGGGGCCTCGATGGTCTCGGTCGTCGCGCCCAACTGATCGAGCATGGCCTTGAGTACGTAGTCATCGAGCAGGCGCAGCCAACCGTCACCCACTTGCAGGGCCACGTGGCGGTTGCCCAGGTGATAGGCGGCGCGGGTCAGTTCAAAGGCATTGCCGCAGGTGACGTGCAGCAGTTGTTCAGGCCGGGCACACACGCGTACGACACGTCCGTCTTCAGCCTGTAGGAATTCGCCATCGTGCAGCGGCGGTTGGCCGCGCTCCAGAAACAGGCCGACGTCTTCTCCGTCGGCACTGAAACAGCGCAGGCGGCTTTTGCTGCGGGCTTCGAAATTCAGCAGCAACTCTGCGGCCCAGACGGGTTGGGGGGCGATTCGGCGGTGGATCACCAGCATCAGAAAGCTTCCAGCTATGAGCGATAAGCAAGCTAGAGCAAGGGTCTTGCCAACCACGCGGGGAGTAGGAATTCCCTGTAGGCAGGCGACTTGTGCCACCTGATGGCGCAGGAAATTATTCCAAAATGTTTCATTTTGGTGCGTGGTTGGATTTATAGCACCGGATCCGGGCGCTCGGCGTTGAATTCCATTGTTTGGTGCATGAAATTTCTTTCATCTTTTATGAGTTTTGATTGCTTGGGACTTTTCCTACGCACTTGCAGGATTTGCCGTGCGTTGCGTTACGCGCTGTTTCATTAGGATTCCGCTCCGTATTTAATCTTCAGCGGTTTCCACCATGTACAAGTCATTTTTCTGTTTACTCATTGTCAGTTTGTCGCTCGCCATTTCATCTGCTTCGGCCAATCTTCAGCGTGCCCCGGCATTCGCGCCGCCACCTACTATCGACAACGTGATCGACCGCGCCCACGAGCTGTTGGGCACGCCCTATAAATTGGGCGGCGCTTCGGTGAAGCAGGGCTTCGATTGCAGCAGCTTCCTGGTGTACCTGTTCAAGACCGAAGCCAACATTCATCTGCCTCGCACCACCTCGGCGATGCACCGCTCAACCGCGGCCACGGTCAAGCGCAATGCGTTGCAACCGGGTGATGCGGTGTTTTTCAGGGGCAATGGGCGCGGCCAGGTCAGCCACGTCGGTCTCTATATAGGAGAGGGCAAGTTCATCCACTCGCCGCGCACGGGCAAAAGCGTGCGCATCGACTCACTGGCCAACAGCTATTGGAACCGGAACTACACCACCGCCAAGCGTTTTCACACCGTGCGCTGAGTTATTCGGTGCTGCCCAGGCCTTGCCAATGCTTGAGGCCGATAAAGATGAAACGCAGCTGCTGGGTGATCTTGGCTTGTGGCGTGAGGTGCGCAGGCAGCGCTTCGGCGGGCGGGTCGATAATGTCGGGCAGGGTGGCGAACACGCTCTTGACGATCAGGTCGGCCATCACGTGCAGGCCGTCGGCATCCAGGTGCTGGAGCTTGGGCATCAGGGTCAGGTCGGCGGCGAGGTCGCTGGCGATGTCTTCACGCAGGGCACCAATGGCTTGGCGAACGGCGAGGCTGCCACCGTATTGCTCGCGGGCCAGGAACAGGAATTGCGAACGGTTGGCGGCGACCACATCAAGGAAAATCCGCACGGAGGCATCAATGATGCCGCCCATCACGAATTCGTTGTGGCGCACCAGGCGAATCGTCGCGCGAAAGGTCTGGCCGACTTCACTGACCAATACCAGGCCCAACTGATCCATATCGGCAAAGTGACGGTAGAAACCGGTGGGCACGATGCCGGCGGTCTTGGCCACTTCACGCAGGCTGAGGCTGCCGAACCCACGGCCACACTCCATCAGATGGCGGGCTGCGTCCATCAGGGCGAGTCGGGTCTGTTGCTTCTGTTCGGCGCGGGGCAGCATTGGCAGGCGGGCTTTGTGGACAAGGACAGCGACGCACTCTAGCAAATCAGCTTTGCCAGCGTCGAACTTCAAAAGGGAGAAGGGCGTTGCGGTTCACACAAAGTCAAAGCCCGATCGGCTGATCGGGCTTTTTTCCAGGGCCAGCACGGGCTTAGCTCTGTGCTTGATGCAGTTCTGCCAGACGGTCAGCACCGCCTTCCACTACGCCGTCAGCATAAGCGCGTTTGTTGGCGCGGCTCGAACCATCTTCAACCAGGCCTTTCTGTTCCAGGCGATCACGGCCACCTTCGGCAACAGCGTTGCGTTCCATCAGGCGATCAGCGCCACCTTCAACCAGACCTTTCTGTTCCAGACGGTCACGGCCACCTTCAGCAACGCCTTCGGTGTAAGCACGTTTGTTGGCTTGTTCCGAACCGTTTTCAGTGATGCTGCCGTTGTAGTCGGTATTGTTCTTGTCCGAAGCGCCGCTGCGAGCCAGGGTTTGGCTGAAGTGGGAAGCGTCGGCCTTCACTTGTGGGGTTGCCTGTTCAGCAGCTGGCAGGGCAAATGCGCTGGTGGCCAGGAGGGAAAGTGCAAAGCTTGCGAGTATTTGGCGTTTCATGATGGGTTGCTCCTTGGGAGGGCGATAAATTGGGTACAGGGCTAATGCTACTCTTGATAAGTCGATATAAAAGTTCATAAACACAATGGTAATAATCAACAGAATTGATTGTTCCCTGCGAAGGCTCTATCTCGCAGGTCTCAAGCCCGCGCTTTTGCACCGAGGTGGGTATTTTCGACACGAACGTGGGTAACAACGGTGCGTCGTTGATGATTGAAACTGTCTGGTTGGTCAGGAAAGGCGGTTTTTATGAGGAATTCATCAATGGGGTTAAACCCCCGCGCCGTTTGTCAGTCGTAGCCATATAAGCTGTAGTCAAAACGCGCGCCGCAAAGCGCCCGCTCAGTCGTAACCTGGAGTCCTGTGCAATGACGCGCACTCGTAAAATTCTCGCCTGGAGCTGCGCCAGCTTCGTTTTGTTAATCGCCATTGTGGTGTTGGTCCTGGTGTTCTTTGACTGGAACCGGATCAAGCCGCCCCTCAACGCCAAGGTCTCCGAAGAGCTGCATCGACCGTTTGCCATCAATGGCAACCTGGCAGTGGTGTGGCAGCGCGAGCCCGATGAGGGTGGCTGGCGCGCCTGGATTCCGTGGCCCCATGTGATTGCCGAAGACCTGACCCTGGGCAATCCCGACTGGTCGAAAGCCCCGCAGATGGTCACCCTCAAGCGCGTGGAGTTGCGTATCTCGCCCCTGGCGTTGCTGGCCCAGCGCGTGGTGATCCCGCGTATCGACCTCACCGAACCGAGTGCGCAGTTGCAGCGCCTGGCCGATGGCCGCGCCAACTGGACCTTCAAGTTCGACCCCAAGGACCCGAATGCCGAACCGTCCAACTGGGTGGTGGACATCGGCGCCATCGGCTTCGACAAAGGCCATGTGACCCTCGACGACCAGACTCTCAAGACCCAGCTCGACGTCGTGATCGACCTGCTCGGCAAGCCGATCCCCTTCGGCGAGATCGTCGGCGATGCCGACGCCAGGAAAGCCCTGGAAAAAGGCTCGGCGCCGCAGGATTACGCGTTCGGCCTCAAGGTCAAGGGCCAATACCACGGCCAGAAACTCGATGGCACCGGCAAGATCGGTGGCCTGCTGGCCTTGCAGGACGCGGCCAAGCCGTTCCCGCTGCAAGCCCAGGCCAGGATCGGCGACACCAGCATCGCGCTGGCCGGCACCCTGACCGACCCGATGAACCTCGGCGCCCTCGACCTGCGCCTCAAACTCTCCGGCAGCAGCCTGGGCAACCTGTACCCCCTGACCGGCGTGACCTTGCCAGACTCGCCCGCCTATTCCACCGACGGCCACCTGATCGCCAAGCTGCATGAGGCCAGTGGCGCGTCGTTCCAGTATGAAAACTTCAACGGCAAGATCGGCAACAGCGACATCCACGGCAACCTCGGCTACGTCGCCAGCCAGCCGCGGCCCAAGCTCACCGGGGCGCTGGTCTCCAATCAGCTGTTGATGACCGACCTGGCGCCGCTGATCGGCGCCGACTCCAACGCCAAGCAAAAAGCCCGTGGCGGCGAAAGCAAGCAGCCGGCGACCAAGGTGCTGCCAGTGGAAGAGTTCCGCACCGAGCGCTGGCGCGACATGGATGCCGACGTCGAATTCACCGGCAAACGCATCGTCCACAGTGCCGAATTGCCGTTCACCGATCTCTACACTCACCTGGTGCTGAACGACGGGCAGTTGAGCCTGGAGCCCCTGCGTTTCGGTGTGGCCGGTGGCAAGCTCGACGCGCAGATTCGTCTCAACGGGCGCACCACGCCGATGGAAGGCCAGGCCAGACTCACCGCGCGCAACTTCAAGCTCAAGCAGCTGTTCCCGACCTTCGAGCCGATGAAAACCAGCTTCGGTGAGCTCAACGGCGACGCGGACATTTCCGGGCGCGGCAACTCCGTCGCGGCATTGCTTGGCACGTCGAATGGCGATCTGAAGATGTTGATCAACGACGGCGCCATCAGCCGCGGACTGATGGAAATCGCCGGGCTCAACGTTGGCAACTACGTGGTCGGCCGCCTGTTTGGCGACAAGGAAGTGAAGATCAACTGTGCGGCCGCAGACTTCGGCATCAAGTCGGGCCTGGCGACGACTCGCCTGTTTGTGTTCGATACCGAGAACGCGATCATCTACATCGATGGCACCGCGAACATGGCCAGCGAGCAGCTTGACCTGACCATTACTCCGGAGTCCAAAGGCTTCCGCCTGTTTTCCCTGCGCTCGCCGTTGTACGTCAACGGGCCGTTTATCAAACCGAATGCTGGCGTGAAGGCGGTGCCGCTGATGCTGCGTGGTGCGGGCATGGTTGCCTTGGGTGTGATTGCCGGCCCGGCGGCGGGCTTGCTGGCGCTGGTGGCACCGAGCGGCGATGAGCCGAACCAGTGTGCGCCGCTGCTGCAACAGATGAAGGAAGGCAAGGCACCTAAAACAGTGAAAGGCTAGCTGACAAAACCGTGAACCAAATGTGGGAGCGGGCTTGCTCGCGAAGGCGGTGGATCAGTCAAGAATGTTCCGACTGACCCACCGCCTTCGCGAGCAAGCCCGCTCCCACATGGGTTTTGCGGTGTTAGCTGTGTTAGTTACAGGTCCTTCAGAATATCCGCCATGTCGTCGGCGTGTTCTTCTTCCTGGGCCAGGATGTCTTCGAAGATCCGGCGAGTGGTCGGGTCTTTGTCACCGATGTACTGGATGATTTCGCGATAGCTGTCTACCGCGATGCGCTCGGCCACCAGGTCTTCGTAGACCATCTCCTTCAGCGTATTGCCGGCCACGTACTGCGCGTGGGAATTCTTCGACAGCAGGTCGGGGTTGAACTCCGGCTCGCCACCCAACTGCACGATACGCTCGGCCAACTTGTCGGCGTGTTCGGCTTCCTGGGTGGCGTGCTCGAGGAACTCCTCGGCGGCGACATGCGCCTTGACGCCATTGGCCATGAAGTAGTGGCGCTTGTAGCGCAGCACGCACACCAGCTCGGTGGCCAGTGATTCGTTGAGCAGACGCAGGATTTCCTGGCGGTCGGCGTCATAACCTTCGGTCACGGCACCGTTTTCGACGTTCTTGCGGGCGCGGTCACGTAAAGTGGCTACGTCAGACAAATGTGAGTCAGTCATCTCATTCTCCTGGTACTAATCCGGTTTTGCGCCACGCTCTGCCGGCGTGATCGCTCCAAGTTGTGAGTCCCAGGCAACGCAAAAAGTTTTATCGGATTTTACAGAGCGTGCCCCGACAGCCGCGCTTCCTCCTGCAACCACTCAAAAAACGCCCGGACCGGCGGGTGCCGTTCCCGTCCCGGTACGCACAGGGCGCTGTAGCCGGCGCCGTTGACGCGGACCTGTGGCCGGTAAGGCACCAGCAACCCGCTGGCGACGCTTTCCGAGACCAGGATATTGCTCGCCAGCACCAGGCCCTGGCCGGCGATGGCCGCTTGCAGGGCGTAGTGTTCTTCGTCGTATTCGCGCAGCGGCGAAGCGGATTGCAACCAGTCTTCCCCGGCCTTTTCGCACCAGGCCTGCCAGCCCAGGGCGTACAGCCTGGAGTTGTGCCAGCGCACGCTGATCAGGGTCGGGGTGCGCTCGCGCGCCAGGGCGACTTGTTCGGGGGAGCCATACACGGCGAAACATTCGTCGAACAGGCACAAACCGTACAGGTTCGTGTAGTCGTCGATGCTGTAGCGGATCACCAGGTCGACGCTGGCATCCTGCTGTAAATCGACCACGGCGCAGTTGGTGTCCAGGCGCAGGCTGATATCCGGATGGGCGGCATAGAAGCGCCCGAGTCGCGGCACCAGCCACAGAGCGGCAAACGCCGGCGTAGTGGAGAGCGTGAGATTGCCGGCGCTGCGCTGCGGGCGCAGGGTGTCGACGCTTTGCGCGACGTCCAGCAGCGCGCCGTGCAGGCTGTGGAACAGGCGCTCGCCGCGTTCCGTCAGGCGCACCTGGCGCGGCAGGCGCTCGAACAGTGGCACGCCGAGCCAGGTTTCCAGGGAGCGAATCTGATGGGACACCGCCGTCGGCGTGACCGACAACTCCTGGGCGGCGGCCTTGAAGCTCAACAGGCGCGAGGCCGATTCAAAGGCGCGCAGGGCGGTCAGGGGCAGCGAGGCAAACATGTGTGGCTCCATGGATGAATTCAGTTCATCCAAAGCAACTATTGCTCATTTGTGAGGGTGGCCGCTCGGCTCTAGATTTATGCGCAACAGAGGCAGCCATTCAGGTTGCCTGAGTCTAGCGTGTGAAGGCCTACAGATGAAAAAAATGCTTGCGATCCATTCCAGCCCCCGCGGCGAACGTTCCCACTCCCGGCGCCTTGCCGAGGTGTTCCTGGCCGCCTGGCACACCGCCAATCCCTACGCGCAGCTGACCCGCCGCGAAGTGGGCCGGGCGTCGATTCCCCACGTCAGCGAAGCCTTTATTGCCGCCAGTTTTCACCCCGAGCCGCAGTCTATGCCCTTGTCCATGCACGCTGATTTGCAACTGAGCAACGAACTGGTGGCCGAGCTAGTCGAGCACGATTTGCTGGTGATTTCCGTGCCGATGTACAACTTCGGGATTCCCAGCAGCCTCAAGGCCTGGATCGACCAGATCGTGCGCATGGGCCATACCGTGGATATCACCCAGGACAGCCAGGGCATCGCCCAGTACCAGCCGTTATTGTTGGGCAAAAAGGCCTTGATCATCACCAGTCGCGGCGGCAGCGGCTTTGGCCCGGGCGGGGAAAACGAGGCGATGAATCACGCCGATCCGCACCTGCGGACCGCGTTGGGGTTCATCGGCATTGAAGATGTCACGGTGATCGCCGCAGAAGGCGAGGAGTCCGACCCGAGCGTTTTCCGCCGTTCCTGCGATGCAGTCGAAGGGCAACTGCGCGACCTGGCCGGGAGCTTCTGAAGTGTCGTGGCTTTTCCTGCTGATCGCCGCCGGCTTTGAGGTGACCTTCGCCATGGGCATGAAGTACGCCGAGGGATTCACCCGGCTGTGGCCATCGCTGGTCACCGTCATCGCGGCCGTGGGCGGGATCTACTTCCTGACCCTGGCCATGCGTGAGTTGCCGGTGAGCGTGGCCTACCCGATCTGGACTGCCATCGGCTCACTGGGCACGGTGTTTCTCGGTTTCGCGTTGCTGGGGGAGAGCCTGACGCTGATCAAGCTGATGTCGGTGGGCTTGATCGTCGCCGGTGTGGTGGGGCTCAAGTAGCTTCCTGCGCGCTGACATTGCTGCGAACCGGCGTCGTCCAGCGCTCCGACAAAATCACCCCGCCCAGGGTCAGCAAGCCGCCCACCAGGTGATACATCGCCAGTTGCTCCTTCAACACCACTGCGGCAATCAACGCGGTGATCAGCGGCAGCAGGTTGAAAAACAGCGTGGTGCGGCTTGGGCCGAGGGTCTTCACCGAATGCATCCAGGCCAGCGGCGCGAGCATCGAGGCCAGCAGGCAGGCGTACAGCACCAGCGGGATATTCGACCAGCCAAGGCCGGCCTTGTCGGAGAGCAGGAACAGCGGAAACAACACCACCACCGCCACCAGCACCTGCAGATACAGCAACACCAGTGGCGGCAAGCGCAGCTGCCATTTTTTCAGCAGGGTGCTGTAGACCGCGTAGGCGAGGGTGGCCACCAGCATCATCGCGTCACCTATATTCAGCCCGTGTTGCAGCAGGGCGCTGAGACTACCGGCGGAAACCACCACTACCACGCCGGCAAACGACAGCACGGCACCGGTCAGGGCGCCGAAGGTCAGGCGCTGGCCAAGGCTGATGATTGCGGCGGTAAGAGCCATCAGTGGCATCAGCGAGAGGATAATGCCCATGTTGGTGGCTGAGGTCAGGTTCGCGGCGTAATACGCCAGGCTCTGGTACACCGCCATGCCCAACACGCCGAGGATGAAGATCTTGCCCAGGTTGGGACGAATCAGCGGCCAGTTGGCGATGACGGGTTTGAGCATGAACGGGGTAAACAGCAGGCCGGCCAGCAGCCAGCGGTAAAAACCGATCTCGGCAGGGAAAATCGTCCCCACCGCGAGTTTGTTGACCACGGTATTGCCGGCCCAGATAAAAATGGCCAGTAACGGATAAGCGTATTGCATCGAAAAGAACCAATTGCGTCTATGAGCGGTGATTATCCTTTGTCTGGATCGAAGCCTATACTTCGATCCAGCCATCCGACCTTTGTATCCAGACAACATGCTCAAGAAGTACATCAACCTTCCCGATTTTGACCAGTTGCCGGCCCCGGTGTATTTCCGTTATTCGGAATTCGAGGCTGACACCCATGCCAGTGCGCACCAGCATGCCTGGGGTTCCCTGGACTACTCGGCCCGTGGCGTGATGCGCTTTGAAGTGGCCGGCAGTCGCTTTATGTCGCCGCCGCAATATGCGGTATGGATCCCACCCAACACCCAGCACAGTTCCTACAACGCCCAGGCGATCGTCTACCGCTCCGTATATCTGGCGCCCGCCTTGTGCGAGCAATTGCCGGCGCAGCCGTGCACCCTGACCATCAGCGATATCCTCAAGGCGATCCTCAGTGATTTCGCCGAGCGTGATGTCAACATTCCCGAGAACGAAGCCGACGTGCGCCTGGCCCAGGTGCTGGTAGACCAGCTCAGGCAGGCGCCGGTGCACGATTGTTTCCTGCCGTATGCCAGCCATCCCGGGTTGCTCAGTGTGCTGGAGGGCATGCAGGCCGACCCTGGCGATAACCGCGCGCTGGCCCAGTGGGCGCAGCAGGTGCATGTCAGTGAGCGCACCCTGGCGCGGCAATTTGTGCGTGAGCTGGGGATGAGCTTCGGCGAATGGCGCCAACGCCTGCGGTTCCTGGCGTCGATCGAAGCGCTGGACAGCGCGCGCAGCGTCCAGGAAGTTGCGTTTGACCTGGGCTACAGCACGGCCTCGGCGTTTATCGCGATGTTCCAGCGCCAGGCCGGCTGCACGCCGGAGCAGTATCGCCGGACCCATATACGCGGCAGGAAGGTGTAACAGGGTTTGACTACACTGCTGGGGAGGCCGTGCCCCTCGGCACGGTAACAGGGAGAAAACTCCATGAAGATGCTGCGTATTCCGCTGTTGATGATGGGCCTGCTGCTGTGTTCCCAAGGCTTTGCCGCGACTGCCGCACAGACGGCTCAGCAACAAAAAATGACTACTTGCAACGCCGAAGCCAAGACCAGTGGCAAGACCGGTGATGATCGCAAGGCGTTCATGAGCAACTGCCTCAAGGCGGCCCCGGCGGCCAACGACGCCAAGACCCTGACCCCCCAGCAACAGAAGATGAAAGATTGCAACGCCACCGCGAAAACCCAGGCGCTGACCGGCGATGCGCGTAAAACCTTTATGAGCACCTGCCTGAAGAAATAATGATGCAGAACTCTGTGGGCGCTGGCTTGCCTAAGATTGCGACCTGACAGTCGATGCCTTTGTTGGCTGACCCACCGCCATCGCAGGCAAGCCAGCTCCCACATTGGACCGCGTTTAGACTTCTCGCTTGATTCACCCAACGCTGGCAGACTGCCCATCCTTTAACGCCGTTCGTTTTGAGGCTGTATGCCAACGTTTTCTCAGCGTCACGTGTTGTTGTTGGTCAGTTGCGTGCTGATTTTTGGCGGGCTGCTGCTGGTTTTGCCATTGAAGTTGCTGCCGAGCCTGCTGGCCGGGCTGCTGGTGTATGAGCTGGTCAACATGCTCACCCCGCAGTTGCAGCGGTTGATCGAAGGCCGGCGTGCGCGCTGGTTGGCGGTAGCCTTGCTGGGGACCTTGATCGTCAGCATCCTGACCCTGATCTTTGCCGGGGCCATCAGCTTCCTGCTGCACGAAGCGGAAAACCCCGGGGCTTCCCTCGATAAGTTCATGGGCGTGGTCGACCGTGCCCGCGGCCAGTTGCCGCCGTTCCTCGACGCCTACCTGCCGGCCAGCGCCGCCGAGTTCCGCGTGGCCATCGGCGAATGGCTGAGCAAACACCTCAGCGAACTGCAACTGGTGGGCAAAGACGCCGCGCACATGTTCGTGACCTTGTTGATCGGCATGGTGCTGGGGGCGATCATCGCCCTGCAACGGGTGCCGGACCTGACCAAGCGCAAACCCCTGGCGGCCGCGCTGTTTGATCGCCTGCACCTGCTGGTCCAGGCCTTTCGCAACATCGTTTTCGCGCAGATCAAGATCGCCGCGCTGAACACCGCGTTCACCGCGATCTTCCTCGCGGTGGTGCTGCCGTTGTGCGGGATCCACCTGCCGTTGACCAAGACGTTGATCGTGCTGACGTTCCTGCTGGGCCTGCTACCGGTGATCGGCAACCTGATGTCCAACACCCTGATCACCATCGTGGCCTTGTCGCTGTCGATCTGGGTGGCGGTGGCGGCGTTGGGCTACCTGATCGTGATCCACAAGGTCGAGTACTTCCTCAACGCGCGGATCGTCGGCGGGCAGATCAGTGCCAAGTCGTGGGAATTGTTGCTGGCGATGCTGGTGTTCGAAGCCGCGTTCGGCCTGCCGGGGGTGGTGGCGGGGCCGATTTATTATGCGTACTTGAAGAGTGAGTTGAAGCTGGCGGGGATGGTTTAGGCATTGATGTTGCCTGGACTGGCCCCTTCGCGAGCAAGCCCGCTCCCACATTTGACCGAGTTCCAACTTTGGAATGCAGCCGAATGTGGGAGCGGGCTTGCTCGCGAAGGGCGCGCCACGGTTTCAGCTAAAACTCAGTAGCCGTAGCGCTTGCTGGCCTCAATCGCCAGACCACTGCCAATACTGCCAAAGATGTTCCCTTCCACATGCTGCGCATTCGGCAGCATCGCCGAGATGCTGTGGCGCAGCGCCGGAATCCCGCTGGAACCCCCGGTAAAGAACACCGTGTCCACCTGGGCCACGTCCACCGAGGCGTCGTTGAGCAGTTGCGTCACCGCATTGCGCACCCGCTCCAGCAAGCCATCGATGGCCGACTCGAACAACGCCCGGCTCAATTCCACGCTCAACCCCGGCTCGACCCGGTCCAGCAACACATGGCGGCTGTCCTGCCGGGTCAGCTGGATCTTGGTTTCTTCCACTTCCATCGCCAACCAGTGCCCGGCGCGCTGCTCGATCAGGTTGAACAGGCGGTCGATGCCACCCGTGTCCTCGATGTCGTAGCGCATGCTGCCCAGCGCCAGCTTGGATTTCTGCGAGTACACCGAGTTGATGGTGTGCCAGGTCGCCAGGTTCATGTGGTGGCTGGTGGGCATATAAGCGCCGCTCTTCATGCGGCTGCCGTAGCCGAACAGCGGCATCATGCCGGCCAGCGAGAGCTGCTTGTCGAAGTCGGTACCGCCGATGTGCACACCGCCGGTGGCGAGGATGTCGTCGTGGCGGTTGTCGATCTGGCGGCGCTCGGGCGACAGGCGCACCAGGGAGAAGTCGGAGGTACCCCCGCCGATGTCGACAATCAGCACCAGCTCTTCTTTCTCGATGGTGGACTCGTAGTCGAAGGCCGCGGCAATCGGTTCGTACTGGAACGAGATGTCCTTGAAGCCGATCTTGCGGGCCACGTCCACCAGGGTGTTCTCGGCTTCCTGGTCGGCCATCGGGTCGTCGTCGACGAAAAATACCGGACGGCCCAGCACCACTTCGTCGAACTCACGCCCGGCGGTGGTCTCGGCGCGGCTCTTGAGTTGGCCGATAAACAGCGCCAGCAGGTCGGTGAACGGCATGGCCGTGCCCAATACACTGGTGTCGTGCTTGATCAGCTTGGAACCCAGCAGGCTCTTGAGCGAGCGCATCAGCCGGCCTTCGTAGTTTTCCAGGTACTCGTGCAGGGCCAGGCGACCGTACACCGGGCGGCGCTCTTCGAAGTTGAAGAACACCACCGACGGCAGCGTGATCTTGTCGTCCTCCAGCGCGATAAGCGTTTCCATGCCGGGACGAATCCAGCCGACGGTGGAGTTGGACGTGCCGAAGTCGATACCGCAGGCACGGGCTGGGGATGGGTTTTTCATGTCAATCGGGTTCCGGTTGAAAAACGGCCGCGCAGTGTATGCCACCCGCGTGCAGATGCGTAGGCCGACTATCCGCTAAATACAACGCACTTGTTACCTTGAAAGCCCGGCCTTTGCCCCCAAATCCTCCCCATACGGTTGGTGGCTGCAGGATTCTGCCCGCAGCGCCGATAAACTTCTGACGCACCCTTCGGTCACAAGATTGAGATCGGTCAATCCAGACGCCGCAAACAGGCGCATGCTGTGACGCTGGCAGTGCGATATCGATAATGGATGGTGATGCCCCCGATGGACTTCAAAGACTATTACAAGATTCTCGGTGTAGAACCCACCGCTGACGACAAGGCGATCAAGGCCGCCTATCGCAAGCTGGCGCGCAAATATCACCCGGACGTGAGCAAGGAAAAGGACGCTGAAGCCAAGTTCAAGGACGCGTCCGAAGCCTATGAAGCGCTGAAAAGTGCCGACAAGCGCGCCGAATACGACGATCTGCGCAAGTACGGCCAGCATGGCCAGCCGTTCCAGGGCCCGCCAGGCTGGCAGAGCCGTGGTGGCTATGGCGGCGGTGGCCAGGACACCGGCGACTTCTCGGACTTCTTCAGCTCGATCTTCGGTTCGCGCGGCAATGGTTTTGGTGGTGCCCAGGGCCGCAGTGCCGGGCGCCGGGGGCAAGATGTGGAAATGGAACTGCCGGTCTTCCTCGAAGAGACCCTGTCCAACGAGTCCAAGCAGGTCAACTTCCAGGTGCCGCAATACAACGCGGCCGGCCAGCACGTCAGCAACACCACCAAGAGCCTGAACGTGAAGATCCCGGCCGGTGTGGCCGACGGCGAGCGCATCCGCCTCAAGGGCCAGGGCGCGCCGGGGATTGGCGGTGGTGCCAATGGTGATCTGTACTTGATCATCAAGTTCGCGCCACACCCTAAATTCGATGTGGAAGGTGAGAACCTGATCATCACCCTGCCACTGGCCCCGTGGGAGCTGGCGTTGGGCACGGAAGTGGCGGTGCCGACCCTCACCGGCAAGATCAACCTCAAGGTGCCGGCCGGCAGCCAGAACGGCCAGCGCATGCGCGCCAAGGGCCATGGCTTGTTGAACAAGGCCGGGCAGCGCGGTTATCTGTTTGTGCAACTTAAGGCGGTGATGCCGAAAAACACCGACGACGAGGTCAAGGCGTTGTGGCAGGAACTGGCACAAAAAGCCGCCTTCGATCCAAGAGAATCATGGAGTAGCTAACAATGAGCAGTCCCCGTTTGGTTCAAGTGAACATGGCAGAATTCTGTGAGGCCACCGACCTGTCGGTGGCCTACGTGATCGAAATCGTCGAGCACGGCATCGTTGAACCGGTGGGGACCAGTCCCGAGTCCTGGCGCTTCACCGATTACGAACTGGCCCTGGCCAAGCGCGCCTCGGCGCTGCAAAAGGACCTGGAGCTGGAATGGGAAGGCGTCGCCCTGGCGCTCGACCTGCTGGAAGAGGTCCAGCAACTGCGGGCCGAGAACCAGATGCTCAAGCAACGGCTGGGGCGGTTGGTGCAAACGCCCTGAATCCATCAGGTGATGCTGCAGCGCGCCTTGCACGGCACCCAGTCGCGCAGGGTCAGCGAGCGAATCAGTTGCGCCTCGTCCACGGCCAGTTGCAGTTGCACATTTTCAGCCTGGGTTGCGTATGCCTCATCACTGAGGGCGCCGGCATCGTGTTCCTCGGATAACGCATTCAAGCGCACGTCATGGGGCCCCCTCAGGACTCTGAACTCATCGTCATAATGGTTGCGAATAAAGGCCTGCCAGAATTCGCGGCCTAACAGCGACTGTACGAGCTTCTTGGAGTTGTCCAGTTTTTCTAATGTGATGGCGGCATTATTCAGGATCTGCGGCGCTACCTGTCCCGTTGCGAGGTAGCGGGCATCGTTGGGCTGACCGGGCAGGCCGAGGCGGCGGGCCAGGCCCATGCGATAGGCCAGGCGAATTTCAATATCTTCCAGTTTTTCCAGGGCGGCGACTTTTTGTTCAGGGGTCATGGTCGACGTGCGAATCATGCCTTCTCGAACCCGAATGTCTGCGCTGGCTAATTTTTCCACCTCGTCCAGGCGAAAAAGACCTTTGGCCAACGTGTAGAGTGCCGGTCCCGCCTCGCCATCGGCGGCATAGCGCGTGGCTTGCCACGTCAGCACCTTGGTCTCCATGTCACTGAACACCAGGGCCGACCGATCGCCGCAGCGCGGGTCACCCGCCAGGTTGAACAGCTCTTCACGCAAGCCATCGTCCCGGGCCGCATCGAGCAATTGCCACAGGCGCGATTGCAGGTCGGTATAGCGGCTGCGGTACTCCGCCGATTCTTTGAGGTTGTCGAGGATATCGAGGAAGATCTGCGAACCGGGTTTCTCGGCAATCGACTCCCACAGGCTGCGTCGTACGTCGATTTCCTCGGGTGACAGACCATCCATCCAATGCTGGTATGCCGGCTCCGGTGTGTCGTCCACGATCTGTTCTTGAGGCGCGTGAACCTCGACTGTAGCGGGCTGTGGCGCCCGATAACGCATCGCGCCGGGCTGCCGGCCCGCTGCTGCCTCGCGGTGGAGCAAGGTTGCATTGCTCCAATACTCGACCAACTGCCTGCGGGCTTCGGTGCTCAGCGGGTTGCCGTCGATAAAGGTGACGTTGTTGACGTAGATGAATGCCTCGGCCTCCTCGGGCAGCGGGTTGACCAGGGACTCGGGCAACTGCGTGATGCGGTTCTGCGCCAGGTTAACGATGTCCAACGCCTGATGTGGCCCCAAGCCCTGCGGCCACTCGGTGATCCCGGTGTTTTTCAAATTCACCCTACGCAGGTTCGGCAGGGTTGCGAAGTTGGGGGTACGCGCCAGGGGGTTGCGGCTCAGATTGATGATCTTGAGTGAGGTGAGCCCCTCCAGCAGATCCACGTCGGCCTCGCTCAGGGAAAGTTGGTTGCTCCTGAGGTCCAGGCGGGTAAGCCGAATCATCCGGGCAACGCTGGGCGGGATTGAACGCAACTCTCCGTACGACAGGTCGAGCCAACGGGTGTGACTGAAGTGGCCGAGAAACTCATCCAGGCCGTATACGGATTGCATGTCCTGAAGCTTGATTGACCCAACGTGGCTGAAATCTGCTTCCAGCGCAGGCAAGTCGCCGACTCTCAAGCCGAGTGCTTCAAGGGTGTAGCCGGCGGGAGAACCATCTTGGGCCAGCACTTTGGGAGTCATGCGCCGCCAGCACGCCTTGAGGTCTCGAGCGAATTGCTGGCGATGGTTGGCATCCCCTGCACGCAGGTTTTCGCTGTCGGCAGCCACCAGGAACCGTTGTGTGGCCCAGGCGTTCAGTTGGGTGCTCAAGGTTTGCCACTCGCCTTCCAGGCGCGTCAGTTCAGCCGGCGCCCCGTCGCCTGCGTGCAATACGAATTGCTCGTTTTCCTCCTCGCTGTAGGCGGGAAACAGATCCCTTATCCGCCGCATTTCGTCGGTGTGGCTCAAGGGTACTTCGAAGGCGCCAGGCTGGCCGCCGTTGCGCCAGCCCGGGCGAGTTTGTGCCAGGCGAGCGATGTACGCCCGCATCTGCTGATTGGCTTGCGGGGTGAATGGGTTGTCACGCAGGCGGGTCATGCGGTTGAGACGGATGCTGGCTTCCACGTTTTCGGGGGCTGGGTTGAGCAGGCTGTCGGGCACCGCGCTCAGGTGATTGCCGGACAGGTCGACTTCTCTCAGCTCCGGCAGTTCCAGCAGGCCTGTGGGCCACTGATTGATCCGGGTGTCACGCAGCTCCAGCTTGCGCAGTCGTAGCAGCGGGCTGAAATCCGGCAGGGTGCCCAAGGGGTTATCGTTCAGGCACAGTTCTTCCAGGCGGCTCAGGCCGGCCAGTTGGCCGGCGCTGATTTCGCTCAGGCGGATGGCATTTTTCGACAGGTCCAGGTGCGTCAGCGCCTTTATGGCCGTGATTGCTTCGGGCAGTTCGGTCAGCGTATGGCGTCCGATACCGCCGACTTGTTTGAGGGTCAAACGTTTCAGATTGGGGAAGTTGCCAAGGAACTGCCCGGGGCCGTCGCTGAAGCTCACGTAGTCGAGAACCAACTCCTCGACATGGGCAAAATCGGCGTTGAGTTTGGGCAGGTTCACCTGGGCGCTGATTTCCAGTCGGCGCCCGGTGTAGGCCCCGGCACGGTCCACGGTCTGTCGGCGCCAGCAATCTCTCAATGCATCGGCCACTGACTGCTCCCGGCCTCCCGGGTTTACCTCAAATGGACGCCGGCTCGTATCTTCTCGGGCACTGCGATTCACCCAGTCCTTGAGTGCGCGTTTGAGGGCGGCGTACTGGTCTTCCCGGCGCGTCAACTCAGTGCGCGCATCGCTCCCGAGGGTCTCGATGAAGGCTGTGGCCTGCTCGTCGCTGAACCCCGGATACAGCTTGCGCACCCGCGTATGGGTGCTGCGCAATTGAGTGAGTTTGTGCAGCGGGGAGCCGCCCCGCAGGCGCAGGTCTCCTGCCAAGGGTTTGCGCAGCATCGGGTATTCCAGCAGCACCGAGCGCAGCTCGTCCCGGGCCAATGGCGTTTGTCGCACCCGCTGCTTCAGGGTGCCGGCGTCCCGTGCGGCTTCGCCAAGTGCTCGACGCTGGCCCTGTTCAAGGCGTGCCAGAACGGCGCCATACAGGTCGGTGGCGCCGAACGCCCCGTCTTCACCCATCGCCAGCATCAGCGGCGGTGCGTCGGCCTCTGGACCGACGGCGTCGATCAGTGGCCCCTGTTCGCTGCCCAAGCGGATTTCCACCCGCAGGCTCGGGTCCCAACCCGGCAAGCTGGGCAGGGTATGCAGGGCCAGGCGCAGGCTGTCCGGGCTCTGCAGGGTGTCGAGGAACAAGCCTTCATAGGCCCGTGCCATGCGCACTTGCTGCTGGCTTTCGCGCGCCAGGGCGGTGAGCCTTGGTGACAACTGCTGATGGCCACTCAGCGTGGTTAAATCCGCGTCCGTGGCGGTTTCCAGCAACTGCCTGGCAACCTCCGCCGGCAGGCCGGAAAACCTGTCCATGAGCTGCTGTACCGGGGGCGAGCGGGTCAGGTTATGGGCGCGATAATCCGCGTCGAACAGCGAGGTCCGACTGTCCCGGGCGGCCTGGGCAACTTCGCGGCGCCACAGCATCGTCTGTTCGTCCAGCACCCGGGGAGTCGGGTCGAGGACCGCCGGATAGGTCAAGCCTCGGTGCGCCACCACGCGCTCGGTGATCGCCGGGTCGGCCAGCGCATAATCCAGCGGGTCGTCACTGCCCATCTTCTCGATAAACGTCTCGATCCGCTGATGGATGCCAAAGCGCGCCAGGCTGTCACTCAACAGGGCGGGCGGCGGTTGCAGGTCCACATGCAGTTGGCGCAGTTGATCGGCGCGAGTGCCACTGGCCAGGCGTGCCTGTTCCAGTTGTGCGTCGCTCAAGCCCCGGGTGCGATAACCCAGGCGGCGCATCAGCGCCGGGCCGTCCCAGGTCAGTGGCTCTTCACCTTCATGCAGCCAGGCGCCCGCGCCGTTATGCGCCACCTGCGGGGCATAAGCGTCGGAGCGTGTGGGGTGTTGTATGCGATAGGTGTCGCCGTCGGGCTCGGGTTTGACGGCATACAGTTGATCGTCGAGGGGCAGCAGCGGCTGCTGGTCGTGGCTGTGCAAGCCCAGGTCATCAAACGTGGCGTCCTTGGGCAATACGACGGGGCTGCGATAAGGCGTAAGGTCCGGCTTCCATAGCCGTAGCTCGCCACCTGGCAAACGAACCGGCTTGAGCCCTTGTACCAACGCGGGTGTAGGCGGTGCAGCGAGCTTTTGCAGGCCTTTCCCCGCGCCGGCCAGCAGCGCCATGGCGGCCAGGTTTTGGGCGACGTCGAACCAGTGCGCCTTGGCCGTGTCACGGTCGCCTTCGGCCCAGTCGATCACGCCTTCGAAGGTTTCGTAGAGCAATTGGCCCGCCATGGCGGCCAGCATGATTTCGCCGAGCACCGGGACGAACGCCAGTCCCAGGCCGAGCACGGTAGCGCCGGCCTCCAGCCAACGGGCGATTTTTTGCCCGCGCACCCGGGCGTCGACATCGGCGGTGGGCACTGCCTGGTCGCGCGCATCGCCGAGGGCCTTGTCGCGGCCATGCTCAAACAGGTTGGCCCACAGGTCGACGTTTTCAGCCCACAGGCCCTGTCTTGAGACCACCATCAGGTACAGGTCGGGAGCGCCCGTCTTCACCACCCTGCAGCCGGCTTTCGGGGGCGGAAGCGACTGGGGCATGACCGTCGTAGTCAATACCGGGAAGGCCAGTTGCAGCATTGTCTGGGTCACCGGCGAACGCGCTACTGCGTCGACGGCGGCGGTGGAGTCCGCAGCGGGTTCGGTAAACCGGTTGAAGAACGCCGGCTTGTCATGCTCATTGAGAAACTGGCTGAAAAAATGCTGGTAGCTCGTGGGCGTCGGGCGGTTGTTATTGCCGGATTCGCTTGGCGCTTTGTCGCGCGCCACCCACTGGCGGTTCAGTTCGGTTTTCAGCGCATCAAGGCTGTTGTAGCGCTTGAGCGGGTGCTCCGGATCGTGGGGCAGGTAGACGATGAAGTCGGTGGCATAGCGATATTTTTCCACCGGTGTAAACACCACGCTCCCCATGAGCGCGCGGTCCATCACGCTCAGGCAACTGAACCACACCGGCTTGCCGCCCAGCGTCGGGTTGCGTTCGCCGTCGACCACCTTGAGCACCATGGTGAAGTCATCCGGGAGAATGTCCTGCTTGAGCAGCGCCAGGTACGCCGCAGCCCTGAGGGCATCCTTCTGGCTGGTGATCACGGCGTCGCGCAACCGGGTGGCGGCCGTCTCGTCGGTGGGCAGTAATGTTTCCTTGAGGTGCGCCTGGTAGCGGGCACCCACGTCCAGCGTACGGCACAGCCTGATAAAGGCGGGTACGGTCAGCGCCGGGCTGATCCTGGGAGAGGCGCCTTCCCGGTCCGGGTATTGGGTGAACCCGGAGGCAGGATCGAATGCGCCGTCTTCACCTTCACTGGCTTCAAAGTTATGCAGGGCAGCCTGCACCAGCGACACCTCCAGTACTTTGTATTCGCCGGCCTTGATCCCCAGGGTGCCGAGCCTCAGCGGCTCATACAAACGAAGAGAGGTGCCTTCGACATCCACGGTGAGGTTGAATTGTTCTTTCAGCGCGCCGTTGAGCAGGCCTATGGCGAAGGGCTTGAGTGCCTGGACGTTGGCCAGGTGTTTATCCACCGCGTGTTGGGATTTGAAACTGGTTTCATTGAACCCCTTCAGGGTTCTTCGCTGCAGCGGCGACAAGCTGTCCATCCACTGCGCCTGTTCGAGCCTGGCCTGTTTCAACGCTTCTATGCGGTGGGCCGGCGCCTGTACCAGCCAGTCCGGAATGGCCTGGCGAATGAACGCACTGTTGTCGTCGGAAGATGAGAGGGGAGTAACGGAGGGGGCATCCTGCATGGGGGCATTCCTTTGGGTAAGCAAAGGAAAAAGGCTACTGAAAACCGCTGTGGATTAATAAGTCGAAAAGCCGCTGGATAGCACGCAATAGTTAACGCATCGGCCCCGGATTACCTATGGATCGACGACTTAATTACCCCATGGAAATCCCCCCGTGTGCATCAAGCCTGTCAGCGCTTTTTGAGTGTTCGTCCATGGGGGGCAATCCGTTCAAATAGCTACCGCCGAGTGCCGGGGGCGACTGATTAAGGTCATTGCCTTAATTTCCCTATCGGTACTCGTTTATGCCAGCACCTCAAGCCTCCACCTCGCTCCTGCCGGGCGGCGAAGGGCGTCACTATGCACAGATCAAAGCCGCCATCCCCGAAAGCCTGGTCAGCGCATCTCCTGCCCTGCGTGCAGCCATCACGCAGGCCAAGCCAGAGATCCCCGCCTGGTATGCGGCCACCACCCCGGCACAGAAGGCTGCGCTGCAAAACCTGTTGGAGGCGAGCATCAAGTCTCACACTGCACTGGAGCAAGCGACCGGCAAGGTGCAAGAGGTCAACGCCTTCGCCCGGCCATTGCTTGAAGCCGCGTTGAAGGCCGCCGGGTTTGAGCTGGACGTCAACCAGGTGCATCTGCGCCTCTATGTACCGGTCGAAGGTCTAGCGACAGGCTACCGGACCAAGACTTTGTCCCTGTTGCAAGCGGCCTTGAACAATTTTGAAGCGCGCGAGACCCGCGCCGGGTTCTTCGACAGTGCTTCAGGCTTTATCACCGCTCCCGGCGCGGATGGCCGTTTCGAGCGCCATACCACGACCCTGACGATCGAGACCTTCGCCCGGTTATGCCGCGACCTGGACCTGGGCAGGCTGTACCAGGAACACCTCACCACCTACCTGCTGCCCGTGCAAACCGTGTCCAGGAACCTGCTGCGTGAACGCTTTATCACCCGGCAAAAGGACGCCTTCAGAGCCGCCGCCTACGTGGCGTTGCTCAAAGGTGATATTCGCAGCGACGACTACGCGCTACTGCTGCGCATCGCCAATGGCGAGCGACGCATCAAGCACGAAGGCAAGCAGGTCTGGCACCGCTGGCCCAGTATCATGGAACTGCAAATGCACGGCTGCCTCATGATCGACCCGAGCGTGGAGCATGGGTATGGCACCTGGCTTATCGTCTACATCCCCGACCACCCCGAGCACCCCATCAAGCGCTACAAAACCTTTGCCGACTATGCAGAGGAAACGACCCGTGAGCTGACCGCTTACAGACCCGAGGACTATTGGGACAGCAGGGGTGTTCAGGTCACGGCCCACCAACAGTTTTTCTCACGGTTCATCGGGAAAAAATACCTGGCTTACTACTACGGGCGGTTCACCGAGAAACGCGTCGATGAACCGCAAAGGCGCGTGGCCCTGGGCCCTGATCCAGCGTGGCGACAGTACTACGCAAGAAAATCCCTTACCGAACTCCAGGCGATCAACGCCGTCATAAAGTCCCCGCGACATATCAGCCGCACGCCGCAGGACCAGCCAAACCTGAACCTCAACGCCCACCCGATCAAGGGGCTGTGGATCGACGTCGACCCTTGGGACGAGCTGTACGCCGACATGCGCAAGCGCGCACTCGACGATGGGTTGAGCATGGCGATACCCACCGCTCACACCGACGCGGCTGGCCACGACCGGCGGATGGCGCATCTGATGAACATCGGCCTGTTCACCTTGAACCTGGTGTCGATGTTCATTCCGCCCTTGGGTGCACTGATGGCGGTGGTCACGGCCGGGCAACTGCTGTACGAAGTGCTGGAGGGCGTGGTTGAACTCGGCCAGGGTGACCGCGAGGCCGGCTGGGCGCATATCGCTGACGTGCTGGAAAATCTCGCGCAACTGGCGGTGGGCGGCGCTGCGTTGCATATCAGCCTGTCGCCGTTTATCGAAGGACTCAAGGCGGTCAGGCTGCCGTCGGGCAAGGCCCGCTTGTGGAAGCCGGACCTTGCGCCCTATGCGCAGGACATCCGACTGCCGGCAGGCTCGGTTCCCGACCAGGCGGGACTACATACCGTCAATGGGCGCCAGGTGGTGTCGGTGGACGGCAATCGCTACGCCGTGACCGCGCAAGACGAACCGGGCGTGTACCGGGTCCAGCACCCCAGCAGGCCCGAGGCGTATGAGCCTCAGATCGTCAACAACGGTTCTGGCGCCTGGACCCATGAGGCCGATGAGCCCCTGACGTGGCAAGGTGTTCCGCTGATGCGGCGACTGAGCCATGTAATGGAAGGCCTGAGCGATACGCAGTTGGAGCAGGTGCGCAAGATCAGTGACACCGACGAAAGCGTGCTGCGCCGGCTGTACGTGGAAAGCGAGCCCACTCCGGCCATCACACTCGATACGGCGGTGCGCATGCGGGCTTACGGGCGTGCCGAAAGCTTGAGCGGGCAGATCCTTGCGGGGTCGATGTCGATGGACCTGGGTAGCTACGCCGCGTCGTTGATGGTGGAAATGACCGGCTGGCCGCCCGGCAGGACTATCGAAGTATTTGACGGCCAGGGCACCAGCAGGACAGCTGCGTTGTATGGCCAACCTCATGCGCCCGGGACGGAACTGATCAGCATCAGCCGCATCGACCTGTTCGGCGGCAAGCTGCCGGCGTTGATCGTCGAGAGTTTGCCCGAGGAGCAGCTTAAAAACCTGCTCGGCCAGCATATGCCCTACGGGGCCGCGCTGCGTAGCCAGGCGTTGCAGGCTCGCCTGGGAATCTATGCAAAACAGTCCCTGCGGCGGGTGTTCGACAGCCTTTACCTCGGGCGGTCATCGCCTGGCAGCGCCGAACTGCAACTGTTCGCGCGCGACTTCAAAAGCCTGCCACCGGTCATGGTCGAGGAACTGCTGGAAGGTGCCAGCCCCTCGCAGAGGGCGAGCCTGGTCAACAATCGCAAGATTCCCCTGGAGCTGGCGCAGCAAGCGCGCCAGAAACTTGGGGAATTGCGCCTGGCCCGGGCGTATGAAGGGCTGTACCTGGATGCGTTGGCCAATGCTGACACTGAAGCCCTGGTGCTCAATACCCTTGAGCACCTTCCCGGTTGGCGGGACAGCCTGCGCATTGAAGTGCACGAAGGCTCGGTGAGCGGGCGCCTGCGTGCCAGCTATGGCCTACCTGGGTCCAGCAACCTCAAACTGCTGGTGCGAGTGGGCGATGGTCAGTATCAGGTGTTTGACACCCAGGGCAACGAGTTACATGGGGTCGATAGCTTGTACGATTCCTTGCAGCACGCACTGCCGGAGGCTCATCGCCAGTCCGTGGGGTTGTCCGAGGTCGGGCAGGGGCCGCAACTTGGAAGGTTGATTCAACAGCACGCCCTGTCCCGTGCCGGCCTGCGCAAGGTGCTGGGCATGCAACCGTTGGGCTCACCCTTTTTCATTTCGCCGCAGCGCTCTTCTCGCGGGCGGATCGGTTATGCCTGGAGTGGTCGTGGTGCGGGCTCCTGGGAGCACAACGTTCGCCAGCGTATCAAAGCCCTCTACCCCACTTTTGACGAAGTGCAGATTGCCCAACTGCGTGCACCTTACACGCCGGCCGACGACACCTGGCTCATCTCTCTGGAGCAGGAGTACGAAATGCTCCGTTCCACCTTGGAGACCTGGGAAGCATCACCGATCCAGGGCTTTGGTGAGGCCAATAGCGCTGAATACCGAGAGCAGCGTGCCATCCGTAAAGAACTTCGCAAGGTGTTGATTCGCGCCTGGAGGCGTAACGGTGAGGTTGATGTGGATAGTTCCGGCAATCCCCTGGGCCAGAAGATCGAAGTGAGCGAGATTGACATACAACCTCAGTTGGCGTCGCTTCCGGCGCTGAGCGCCAACTTTGATCATGTCACTTACCTGGAAATATCCAGTGCGGAACTGACCAATGCCGTCGAGCCTTTCCTGGCTCCCTTTCGCGGCTTGCGCACCCTCAACCTGGAAGACAACCAGCTCACTCGCCTGCCCCTGTTGCTTGAGCATCTGCCCAGGCTTGAGACGTTGATACTGGCGGATAACGAGATTGTGCTGGACGTCGCGGCCGTCAACCGATTGAAGAACCTCACCCGGCTCCAGACACTCGAGCTGGAGTCCAACCCGCTGGGCATGGCGCCGGACATCAGCCGGATGCGCCGGCTGTATCACGTTTCATTGGGCGATACCGGGCAGCGTGGTTGGCCCATTGGGATCTTCGCCAGGCCCCGGCCTCGCGAGTTCAACCTGGACCTGGAAGGTAATGCGCTCGAGGTGCCGATAGTCGAGCCAGGTTCAGCGCAGGCTGCGATTCTTGCGCGCACCCGTGTTACTCGCTCCTTGCTGACGCCCGAAGGCCTTCGCCAGCTCAAGCAGTACATTGCATCTGTAGGTATGGACCCGGAGCGGCAGTTTCCACCCCGAGGGATGCAGGACAGCATCCAATGGAAGTCCGGCCTCACCGACATGCAGTGGAGGGACTTGCAGCCCCTATGGAATGCCTTGGAAGAGTCCAGGGGCGCCGAACCGTTTTTTAACGAAATCCGCAAGTTGAGCGAGTCTGCCGATGCAATGTCGGAAGACTTCGCGCAAGACCTTACGGCCAAGGTCTGGCGAATGTTGCGCGCCATGTACGACGACACCCGGCTGCGTGAGAAGCTTTTCGACATGGCGAGGGCGCCTACCAGCTGCGTTGATGCGGGTGCCCAATTGTTCAATGCCATGGGGATCGAAGTGATGGTGTATGAGGCTTGGACCAACCCTCACCCCGACGTGGTCGAGCAACTGATGTTGACGGTGGCCAAAGGCAGGACCCGGCTCAACAAGCTGGGAGAAATTGCTCGCGCCCGGGTGGCGGCATTGAGTGAGCAAGGCCGCAAGTTCCCCAATGATCGGGACCGGGGAACCGACTCTGCTGGAAACCCCGAACGGGCTATCGACGAAGTGGGGGTCCATCTGGCGTTTTCCACCGGGTTGGCCCAACGGCTTGAGCTGCCCTGGCAATCAGCGGATGTGATGTACCCGGAACCCGACGTCACCCCGCAGATGCTGGACGATGCTTTTGATCGGGTCATGGCATTGGAGGAGGGCGACCTGCTCAGGGATGCGCTCGTCGAGCTGGACTTCTGGGGTGAGTACCTTGAGCGTTCGACGCCCGCGGCCTTTGTCTGGCTGACGCGCAAAAGGGCGGCGCTGGAAGACTTGACGAGTGCCCTGAATGATCTGGCGGCCAATGGTCGATTGCTTGAGTCGCAGAAGATGGCCCTGCGCAATACCCTGCGCAATTCGGCCCTGATGCTGGACAAGTCGGTTGAGGATTTTCCTCCCGGCACGCCCATGCACCAGGACGTCTATGATGCGCTTGCGGTGAAACTGCACGAGGAGCGCAAGGCGATTCTCCAGAGGCTCACTGACGAGGCTCTGGAAATCGCGCTTCAGAACAGAAAGTAACGCTGCGCCATCGGCAGCACATCCGCCGGTTCACACCACAGCAACACACCGTCGGCCTTGACCTGATAGGTCTGCGGGTCGACCTCGATATCCGGCAGGTAATCGTTGTGGATCAAGTCGGTTTTCTGCACCGCGCGGCAACCCTTGACCACGGCGATCTGCTTCTTCAGGCCCAATTGCTCGGGCAAGCCTGCCGCCAACGCCGCCTGGCTGATAAAGGTCAGGCTGGTGGCGTGCAGCGAGCTGCCGAAGCTGGCGAACATCGGGCGGTAGTGCACCGGTTGCGGCGTCGGGATCGAGGCATTGGCGTCGCCCATCAGGCTTGAGGCAATCGCGCCGCCCTTGAGAATCAGGGTTGGCTTGATCCCGAAAAACGCCGGGCGCCACAGCACCAGGTCGGCCCACTTGCCCACTTCAATCGAGCCCACTTCGTGGCTGATGCCGTGGGTAATCGCCGGGTTGATGGTGTACTTGGCGATGTAGCGTTTGGCGCGGAAGTTGTCATTGCCTTCGCCGTCGCCAGGCAATCGCCCGCGCTGTTTTTTCATCTTGTCGGCGGTCTGCCAGGTGCGTGTGATTACCTCGCCGACCCGGCCCATGGCCTGGCTGTCGGAGCTGATCATCGAGAACGCGCCGAGGTCATGAAGGATGTCTTCGGCGGCAATCGTCTCGCGACGGATGCGGCTTTCGGCAAAGGCCACGTCTTCGGCAATGCTCGGGTCCAGGTGATGGCAGACCATCAACATGTCCAGGTGTTCGTCGATGGTGTTGCGGGTGAACGGCCGGGTCGGGTTGGTGGAGCTGGGCAGCACGTTGGGGAAACCGCAGGCCTTGATGATGTCGGGCGCGTGACCGCCACCGGCACCTTCGGTGTGATAGGTGTGGATGGTGCGGCCCTTGAAGGCGGCGAGGGTGGTTTCGACAAAGCCGGATTCGTTGAGGGTATCGCTGTGGATCGCCACCTGTACGTCGTACTCGTCGGCGACGCTCAGGCAGTTGTCGATACTCGCGGGCGTGGTGCCCCAGTCTTCATGGAGCTTCAAGCCAATGGCGCCGGCCTTCACTTGTTCGATCAACGGCTCCGGCAGGCTGGCGTTGCCCTTGCCGGTGAAGCCGATGTTCATCGGGAACGAGTCGGAGGCCTGGAGCATGCGCGCCAAGTGCCATGGGCCGGAGGTGCAGGTGGTGGCGTTGGTGCCGGTGGCCGGCCCGGTGCCGCCGCCGATCATGGTGGTGACGCCGCTGGTCAGTGCTTCTTCGATTTGCTGCGGGCAAATGAAGTGGATGTGGGTATCGATGCCGCCGGCGGTGAGGATCATGCCCTCACCGGCAATCACTTCGGTGCTGGCGCCGACACAGATGGTCACGCCGGGCTGGATGTCCGGGTTGCCGGCCTTGCCGATGGCAAAGATGCGGCCGTTCTTCAGGCCGACGTCGGCCTTGACGATGCCCCAGTGGTCGATGATCAGCGCGTTGGTGATCAGGGTGTCGACCACCTCATGGGCGAGCAGTTGGCTTTGGCCCTGGCCATCACGGATCACCTTGCCGCCGCCGAATTTCACTTCTTCGCCGTAGACGGTGAAATCCTGTTCGACTTCGACGAACAGCTCGGTGTCGGCCAGGCGGACCTTGTCACCAACGGTGGGGCCGTACATGTCGGCGTAGGCTTGTCTGGAAATCTTCATGTGTTTAGTTCCTGATCGTTCCCACGCTCTGCGTGGGAATGTCGCCCTGGACGCTCTGCGTCCGCTCTTGAAGGTCGTGACGCGGAGCGTCACAGGATGCATGCCCACGCAGAGCGTGGGAACGATCATTAATCCAGGTCGCCCATGATGCGCCCGGCAAACCCGAACACCCGGCGTTTGCCACTCAGCTCAACCAGTTCCACTTCACGACTCTGCCCTGGCTCAAAGCGCACGGCGGTGCCGGCCGGGATGTTCAGGCGCATGCCACGGCTGGCAGCACGGTCGAACGTCAGTGCGTCGTTGGTCTCGAAAAAGTGATAGTGGGAACCAACCTGGATCGGCCGGTCGCCGCTGTTGGCTACGCTCAGGGTGGCGGTGCGCCGGCCCACGTTGAGTTCGATGTCGCCAGGCTGGATCTGAAATTCGCCAGGAATCATGCAGGTTGCCCCAGGGTCTTGAAGTAGATGGCGGTCGGGGTGTAGCGCCCGTCCGGGCTTTGGCAGTAGTCGGGCAATTCACCGATCTTGGTATAACGCAGCGACTGGTAGAAGGCTTCGGCGCCGGAGCCGGCTTCGGTGTCCAGGTACAGCAGCCCGCGTTTGTACTGGCGGGCGCTCAGTTCCAAAGCGCTCATCAGTTGCTGGCCGAGGCCACGGCGCCGGGCCTCGCTGTGCACCAGCAGCTTCTGCACTTCGGCGCGGTTCAGGCCGTTGGCTTTCATGCACAGCGCCAATTGCACGCTGGCGATGACGTGTTCATCACGCACCACCACCCACAGCAGCAGGCTGCCATCGGTGAGGCTGGCCTGCACGCCGTTGAGATAAGCGCTGGCCTGGGTTTCATCGAAGTCGGCCATGAAACCCACCGATGCGCCGTGCTTCACGGCGTCCAGCAACAGCTCAATCAAACCCGGGCGGTAATGGGCAAAACTTTCGGCATTGACTCGACGCAGTTGGGCGTTCATCGGTGTCACTCCTTGGGCGGCACAGCGCCTGGGTTGAGCGTCAGTTGCATGAAGGTCAGGTCCAGCCAGCGTCCGAACTTGGTGCCGACCTGGGGCATCTGCCCGGTGGTGATGAAACCCAGGCGCTCATGCAGGCGGATCGAGGCCTGGTTGCCGCTTTCGATGGCGGCGACCATCACGTGTTTGTCGCAGGTTTTCGCCCGCTCGATCAGCACCTGCATCAACTGTGGGCCGAGGCCTTTGCCGCGCTGGTCGTTGCGCACGTACACCGAGTGTTCGACGGTGTGGCGAAAGCCCTCAAAGGGCCGCCAGTCACCGAACGAGGCATAGCCGATGACCTGCTCGTCTTCGACGGCCACCAGGACCGGATAAAACTGCGACTGACGAGCGCTGAACCAGGCCTGGCGGTTGCCCAGGTCTACCGGTTGTTCGTTCCAGATCGCCGTGGTGTTGAGCACCGCGTCGTTGTAGATATCGCGAATCCCTGGCAAATCGGCGTGCACCGCATCACGAATCAAAAAGGACATGGTCGGGCCTCAGGCGATGGGTTGGTGGACGGTGACCAGCTTGGTGCCGTCGGGGAAGGTGGCTTCCACCTGGATGTCCGGGATCATTTCCGGGATGCCTTCCATCACCTGTTCGCGGGTGAGCAGGGTGGTGCCGAAGTGCATCAGCTCGGCCACGGTGCGGCCATCGCGGGCGCCTTCCATCAACGCGGCGGAGATGTAGGCGATGGTTTCCGGGTAGTTGAGCTTCACACCGCGCGCCAACCGTCGCTCGGCTACCAGGCCGGCGGTGAAGATCAGCAGTTTGTCTTTTTCCCGTGGGGTCAGGTCCATCGTTCAAGGTCCACTATGAAATACATTCGTAAAAACACCGGAGATCCAATGTGGGAGCGGGCTTGCTCGCGAATGCGGTGTGTCAGTGAATGCATCTTTGCCTGACCCACTGCATTCGCGAGCAAGCCCGCTCCCACATTTTTAATCTTCATGTGCTCCAGATTCTCGGTGATACCGCTTCTCGGCCCAGCACGGCCGGGCGCAGCAGGCGCCACAGTGCGATCAGCCAGGCTCGCGCCAGCAGCGCTTCACTGGCCAGGCAGCGGGCCACCAGCAGGCCGGGCAATTGGGTCAGGTCGCCGCGTACCGGGTGGGGCAGGGAGCGACATTGTTCGAGCAGTTCAGGGTCGATTTCGCCGGTCACCAGCAAGGTCGCAAACACCGGTTGCCCGTCCAGCCCGATGGGTGAGTCGAGCAAACCGTCGGCGCCCACAATGCGCTGGCGCTCATGCCAAATCAACTGGCCGTCGCGGCGGATATCCAGGTGCGACTGGAAGTGCCCGAGGTCGAAACGCTCGCCGCTGGCGGAGCGCCCGAGGGCGACCACGTCCCAGTAAAACAGCCGGGCATCGCCTTGCAGGTCGATGCGGGTGGTGAGTTCGGCCTGGGCGGCGCTGAACACGATGGTCTCCTGCGGCAGCCATTCCAGCGTCGCGCCCGCCTCAACCGTCAGCTCCAGTTTCTGATACGCCGGCCCGCCGGCGCGGTACCACTTGGCCGCGCCGGGGCTGGTCAGTTGCGCCCACGCACCTTCGGCGACATGGGCGCTGATATCGAGACGATCACCGCCGGCAATCCCGCCCGGCGGGTGCACGATGATGTGCTGGCACACCTCGGGGCCTTCGGCGTACAGATGCTTTTGCACCCGCAGTGGGCCGAGGTGGCGGCGCATCACTGGGCGCGTGGTGTCGCCGAAACGCGCGTAGCCGAGTTCCAGCTCGGCGTGCCAGCTTGGGGTGAACAGCGCGGTGGGGGCAGGTAGGGTCATGGTCAGTGCTTATCGTTAGGACGCTACAGATTAGATCGTAACGAGCCCGCGCACACCCTCGCTTTCCATATTTTCTCCACGCCCCTGCTGGACGATTTCGCCCCGGGACATCACCAGGTACTGGTCGGCCAGTTCCGCGGCAAAATCATAGAACTGCTCCACCAGCAGAATCGCCATGTCGCCGCGTGCCGCGAGCTTCTTGATCACCGCGCCGATCTCCTTGATCACCGACGGCTGGATGCCTTCGGTGGGTTCATCGAGGATCAACAGGCGCGGGCGGCTGGCCAGGGCCCGGCCGATAGCCAGCTGCTGTTGCTGGCCGCCGGACAAGTCACCACCCCGGCGTTGCTTCATTTGCAGCAGCACCGGGAACAGCTCGTAGATGAAGGCGGGCACTTCCTTGGCTTCGGAGCCGGGGAAGCGTGACAGGCCCATCAGCAGGTTTTCTTCCACTGTCAGGCGGCCAAAAATCTCCCGGCCCTGGGGCACGTAAGCGATGCCGGCGTGCACCCGCTGGTGCGGTTTGAAGCCGGTAATGGCGCGGCCTTCCCAGTTCACCGCACCTTCCTTGGCCGGCAGCAAACCCATCAGGCACTTGAGCAGGGTAGTCTTGCCCACGCCGTTGCGGCCCAGCAGGCAGGTGACTTCGCCGACTTTTACCTCAAAGGAAAGCCCGCGCAGGATGTGGCTACCGCCGTAGTACTGGTGCAGCTTGTCGACTTGCAGCATGTTCAGTTCCCCTTAATGATCGTTCCCACGCTCTGCGTGGGAATGCCGCAATGGACGCTCCGCGTCCGCCGTGTGACGCAGAGCGTCACCGGATGCATTCCCACGCGGAGCGTGGGAACGATCAGGTTCAGCGACCGAGGTAAACCTCGATCACCCGCTCATTTTCCTGCACCTGTTCCAGCGACCCTTCGGCCAGCACGCTGCCCTGGTGCAACACCGTCACGTGGTCGGCAATCGAGCCGACAAAGCCCATGTCGTGTTCCACCACCATCAGCGAATGCTTGCCCGCCAGGCGC
Source organism: Pseudomonas sp. Ag1 (assembly GCF_000278565.1). Classification (NCBI taxonomy): domain Bacteria; kingdom Pseudomonadati; phylum Pseudomonadota; class Gammaproteobacteria; order Pseudomonadales; family Pseudomonadaceae; genus Pseudomonas; species Pseudomonas sp. Ag1. Next base: position 82,447 of record NZ_AKVH01000112.1, on the reverse strand, counting down.
TTGAACAGCTCGGCGGTGAACTCGGTTTCGGCATCGGTCATGCCCGCCACCGGTTCATCCAGCAGCAACAGTTGCGGGTCCTGCATCAGCAACATGCCGATTTCCAGGAACTGTTTCTGGCCGTGGGACAGCAAGCCGGCCGGGCGATTGACTGAAGTGGTGAGTCGGATGGTGTCGAGCACTTCGCTGATGCGGTCTTTCTGCTCACCACTCAAGCGCGCCCGCAGGCTGGCCCACACCGATTTGTCGGTCTTCTGCGCCAGCTCCAGGTTTTCAAACACGCTGAGGGCTTCGAATACCGTGGGCTTCTGGAACTTGCGACCGATGCCGGCCTGGGCGATCTGCACTTCGCTCATGCTGGTCAGGTCGAGGGTTTCGCCGAACCAGGCCTTGCCGTGACTGGGCCGGGTCTTGCCGGTGATCACGTCCATCAGCGTGGTCTTGCCCGCGCCGTTGGGGCCGATGATGCAGCGCAATTCGCCGACGCCGATGTACAGGTTCAAGTCGTTCAATGCCTTGAAACCGTCGAAGCTGACGCTGATGTCTTCCAGGGTCAGGATCGTGCCGTGGCGGGTGTTCAGGCCTTTGCCGGCGGCCTGGCCGAGGCCGATGGCATCGCGGGCGCTGCCCTGGTCTTTATTGGGTTCAAGGATAGGTTCGAGCATAAATTCGGCCGTCGCTGTGATCCTCATTGGTCGCCCCTCTTCTTCAGCAGGCCAATCACACCCTTGGGCAAATACAGGGTGACGATGATGAACAGCGCACCGAGGAAGAACAGCCAATACTCAGGAAACGCCACGGTGAACCAGCTCTTCATGCCGTTGACCACACCGGCGCCCAGCAGCGGGCCGATCAAGGTTCCACGCCCGCCGAGGGCCACCCACACAGCGGCCTCGATGGAGTTGGTCGGCGACATTTCGCTGGGGTTGATGATGCCCACTTGCGGCACATACAACGCGCCCGCCAAACCACACAGCACCGCGCTCAACACCCACACGAACAGCTTGAAGCCACGCGGGTCGTAGCCGCAGAACATCAGGCGATTTTCCGCATCCCGCAGCGCTGTCAGCACCCGGCCGAACTTGCTCTGGGCCAGGCGCCAGCCGATGAACAGGCTCGCCACCAACAACACCACGGTGGCCACAAACAGCGCCGCTCGCGTGCCCGGCTCGGTGATGCCAAACCCGAGGATGCTGCGGAAATTGGTAAAGCCGTTATTGCCGCCAAACCCGGTCTCGTTGCGGAAGAACAACAGCATCCCGGCGAAGGTCAGGGCCTGGGTCATGATCGAGAAGTACACGCCCTTGATCCGTGAGCGGAAGGCGAAGAACCCGAACACCAGTGCCAGCAATCCCGGTGCCAACACCACCAGGCACATCGCCCAGAGGAAGTGGCTGGTGCCGGTCCAGTACCACGGCAACTCGGTCCACGACAAAAAGGTCATGAACGCCGGCAGCTCATCGCCGGACGCCTGGCGCATCAGGTACATGCCCATGGCATAACCGCCCAGCGCAAAGAACAGGCCGTGGCCGAGGGACAACATCCCGGCATAACCCCACACCAGATCCAGCGCCAGGGCGACGATGGCATAGCACAGAATCTTGCCCACCAACGTCAGGGTATAGGCGGAAACGTGCAGCGGATTTTCCGGTGACAACAGCGAGAACAACGGCAGCGCCAGCAGCAGGATCAGCACCACTGCACCGACCGCGACAGTCACCTTGGGGCCGGCCTTTTGCGCGGCCGTAAGCATCAATGGCTGGTTCATCAGTCGATCACCCGTCCTTTCAGTGCGAAGAGTCCTTGCGGGCGTTTCTGGATGAACAGAATGATCAGCGCGAGGATCAGGATCTTGCCGAGCACGGCACCGATCTGCGGTTCAAGAATCTTGTTGGCTATCCCCAGGCCGAAGGCGGCCATGACGCTACCGGCCAACTGGCCGACACCGCCGAGTACCACCACCAGGAACGAGTCGATGATGTAGCTCTGGCCGAGGTCCGGGCCGACGTTGCCGATCTGGCTCAGGGCCACGCCACCGAGGCCCGCTATGCCGGAGCCGAGGCCAAAGGCGAGCATGTCCACGCGTCCGGTGGGCACGCCGCAGCAAGCGGCCATGTTGCGGTTCTGGGTGACGGCCCGCACGTTGAGGCCCAGGCGCGTCTTGTTCAGCAGCAGCCAAGTCAGCACCACCACGAACAGCGCGAAGGCGATGATCACGATGCGGTTGTACGGCAGCACCAGGTTGGGCAGCACCTGGATTCCCCCGGACAGCCACTCGGGGTTGGCCACTTCAACGTTCTGCGCACCGAACACCAGGCGCACCAGTTGGATCAGCATCAGGCTGATGCCCCAGGTGGCGAGCAGGGTTTCCAGCGGGCGGCCGTAGAGGTGACGAATCACCGTGCGCTCCAGGGCCATGCCGATGGCGGCGGTGACAAAAAACGCCACCGGCAGCGCGATCAGCGGGTAGAACTCGATGGCCTGGGGCACGTAGCGCTGCATCAGCAACTGCACCACATAGGTGGAGTAGGCGCCGAGCATCAGCATCTCGCCGTGGGCCATGTTGATCACCCCGAGCAGGCCGAAGGTGATCGCCAGGCCGAGCGCCGCCAGCAGCAGGATCGAGCCCAGGGACATGCCGCTGAAGGCCTGGCCGAGAATCTCGCCCACCATCAGTTTGCGTTTGACCTGGGCCAGGCTGGTCTCGGCGGCGGTGTGCACCGTGGCGTCGGCTTCGACGCCGGGAGCGAGCAGGGCTTCCAGGCGAGTGCGGGCCAGCGGGTCGCCGGTGCCGCCGAGCAAGCGCACGGCGGCCAGGCGCACGGCCGGGTCGGGGTTTACCAGTTGCAGGTTGGCCAGGGCGAGACTGAGGGCTGTGTGTACGTCATCATTGGTTTCGCCGGCGAGTTGCTGGTCGAGGAATTTCAGCTGCGCAGGTTGTGCACTTTTTTGCAGAGTCTGGGCGGCGGCAAGGCGCACCTTGGGGTCGGCAGCGAGCAATTCCTGGCTGGCTTGCACGTTGTCGATCAGGCCGCGCAGGCGGTTGTTCAGGCGTACGGTCTTGGTTTCGCCGTTGACGCTGATCTGGCCTTGTTGCAGGGCGTCCACCAGCTCGATGCGCGCCGGGTCGGGCTGGGCGGCCCAGTCCTGGAGCAGCTTGGCTTGTTGCATCGGGTTGGCGTTGATGAAGTCTTCGGCGTCGCTGGCGTGTGCGGCGAGGGGCAGCAACAGCAGGGCGGCGAGGATGAAGCGGTATAGGGCAGTGGGCATACAAAATGTCCTGATCATGCACGGACAATGTGGGAGCGGGCTTGCTCGCGAAAGCGCTGGCTCAGTTTCGGATGCGTCGACTGACACACCGCTTTCGCGAGCAAGCCCGCTCCCACATTTAGACCGAGTCGGTCTTAGTTGCTCTTGACGGCGTAATCCGGCTTTTTGTCATTGCCAGGGATATACGGGCTCCACGGCTGGGCACGAATCGGCTCCTGGGTCTGCCACACCACCGAGAACTGCCCGTCAGACTGGATCTCGCCGATCATCACCGGCTTGTGCAGGTGGTGGTTGGTCTTGTCCATGGTCAGGGTGAAACCGGACGGCGCGGCAAAGGTCTGCCCGGCCATGGCTTCACGCACTTTGTCGACGTCGGTGGACTTGGCTTTCTCCACCGCCTGCGCCCACATGTGGATGCCCACGTAGGTGGCTTCCATCGGGTCGTTGGTCACGGCTTTGTCCGCGCCCGGCAGGTTGTGGGCCTTGGCGTAGGCTTTCCAGTCTGCGACGAATTTCTTGTTCACCGGGTTCTCCACCGACTGGAAGTAGTTCCAGGCGGCGAGGTTGCCCACCAGCGGCTTGGTGTCGATGCCGCGCAGTTCTTCTTCACCCACGGAGAAGGCGACGACCGGTACGTCGGTAGCCTTCAGGCCCTGGTTGGCCAGCTCTTTGTAGAACGGCACGTTGGAGTCGCCGTTCACGGTGGAGATCACTGCGGTCTTGCCACCGGCGGAGAATTTTTTGATGTTGGCCACGATGGTCTGGTAATCGCTGTGGCCGAACGGGGTGTAGACCTCTTCGATGTCTTTATCCGCTACGCCTTTGGAGTGCAGGAACGAACGCAGAATCTTGTTGGTGGTGCGCGGGTACACGTAGTCGGTGCCCAGCAGGAAGAAGCGCTTGGCGCCACCGCCTTCTTCGCTCATCAGGTATTCCACCGCCGGGATCGCCTGCTGGTTCGGCGCCGCACCGGTATAGAACACGTTCGGCGACATCTCTTCGCCTTCGTATTGCACCGGGTAGAACAGCAGGCCGTTGAGTTCTTCGAACACCGGCAAGACCGATTTGCGCGACACCGAGGTCCAGCAACCGAACACCACGGCGACCTTGTCCTGGGTCAGCAACTGGCGGCCCTTTTCAGCGAACAGCGGCCAGTTGGAGGCCGGGTCCACCACTACCGGTTCGAGCATCTTGCCGTTCACGCCGCCCTTGGCGTTGATCTCGTCGATGGTCATCAGCGCCATGTCTTTGAGCGAGGTCTCGGAGATCGCCATGGTCCCGGACAGCGAGTGCAGGATGCCGACCTTGATGGTCTCGGCGGCCTGTACCGTCCAGGTCATGCCCATCGCGGCGATGGATGCCGACAGTGTGAAAGCCTTGATCAAGCTGCGACGCTTCATTGTGCAATCTCCATGACTCAATGATGTGATGAGGGAGTGATTGCAAAGGCTGTGCCGGGGCGCGCAAGCGTGGTGCGCGCGAGCCGTGACCGGGCTATGGGGGTGGGCGATGCACCAATGCGGCGCCAATCAACGCAGGCTGTGCGTGCAGGCGCACCCTGATGGTGCCTGGCGCCCCGAGCCTTAACTATCTAATGCCTGCGTCCAGCCAAACCCTTGAAAGTGAAGCCTGCCTGGTGCCCCCGGCAACCCAGGGGCAGCGCCAGTTTTCTTAACTTCACTCAAGTGACGATGAACATGGACAGTACTCACATTCAAGACGATCAAGTGGCGATCACGCGCAGGCCGGTTCCCCATCTGGGGCCGGCATTCGTCACCGACCATGATGCCGCCCATTGGGCGCATCAACAGATCGGCAACCGGCGCGAGACGGTATTTGGCGGGCTGGTTTTCAAGCGTGATGACGGGATGTACCTGCCAAGCGTGCCGGTGGCCGGCACCGCCACTGCATTCGACTTCCAGAGCGACCTGCTCAAGGTAGATGCCAACAGGAATTTCCTGGCGTACGAGGGCCACAGCGTTCACGCCCTGTACAGTTCGCGCGGCGAGGATGGCACCCGACGCTCCGCGCAGATACAGCACTGGACAGGCGCGCAGCGCCGCCTGGATCGCAGCTTTTTCCCCATCAATATCCTGCGCATCATCATCCAGGTGCGCATGCTGTGCACCCGTTACTACCTGTCCGGGTTCTATGGCTCGCTCATCCAGTATGAAAGCAGCGGCTCTGCGACTGAGGCCAGCTTCTTGAACCAGTTGATGGCGGCCAAGCCTGCGGCCGATTTCGACGACTACATCGCCTTTATCAATGAGACGGCCAGGGCCGGCTACCTGCGGGTCATCGTTGCCAACGCCGAGCTGGGTGGAAAGCCTGGCCAACTGCTGGCGCCGTGGACCCTCAATCAAACCCTGTCGCAAATCGGGCAGGACGCACTGGCGCCTCTCGCCAGCCAAGTCAGCCGCCGGTGGCAGGACGCGGTGCGATCAGTCTTGCCGCCGCTGGGGTTTGCACGGCAGGAGAGTCTCTTTGGCTACCTGTACAAAAGCGCGTCGAACCAGTACGTGGCCGAATTTCCGTCGGATGAACTCAAGGCGGCGTTTGCGCTGACCAGTGGCAAGTTGTCACTGCCAAAAGTGCACAAGGCGGACAGTGAGTTTTTGACCTTCGGTATTTACTGCTCCCTATCACTGCAAGCGAAACCGACCGTGGCGAAAGAGTCGTGGCTGGCGGAAAACTTCTTCACGGCTTCTGCGTTGGCTGCCGTGGTGATGATGGCGGGGACCGACGACCTGGGCTTGCACTTTTACTTGCGCGCCAACGACGGCGCGCTGCTGATGTACCACTGCACAGGCTCGCAGGCGCAGTCTCAGTTGTTCGCCAATCGCGGTGCGGATCTCGACAGGCGCCTGAAAGACGGTACCTTGAGCCCTTCCGAGTTTGTCCGGCACGTGGCCGCCGTGGGCACGCTGACGGTGGTTGAGGCCGGACGGATATGGGACTCAGCCGGGGTGGTGGGACCGCAATGGCGGGCCTTCGCGAAAGTCCATGCGTCGCTCAGCCCTGCCTTCGTCACTGTCGATGATGTTGCACGCTACCTGCATTACAAGGTGGGTTCACCCCATGGCTCCTTTCTCCAGGCTTACATCTTCAAGCGCAGCGATGGGCTGTTTGTGGCCTCCAGGCTGTCAGACCCTGACAGGTGGCTGTCGTTGTGGGGTGGGGCATTGCCCACCGACAACGCTCTGACGCGGGTCGAGCTTGAAGGGCACCAAATGGTTGGCGAGTTCAATCGACCTGTCTACGACCTGGCCGAGGTGCGTGCCAACTATCCTCAAAAAACCTCGCGACAGCTGGCGTTCCTGGTCAGTACACCGTCGACTCAAGCGATCGACATGACGCTGGTTTTTTCCGATCAGATCAAGGTGCTTTACACCAGCGGAACGAACGGTACGTTGATCAAATACGCTGTCAGCGGCTCTCGGGCCGAGCGTGAATTCGGCGAGTACCTGGCACAAGTTGAACGCGATGGCCAGGGTGTGGCCCGCGTACAAGGTTTTGACGGCACGCGTGAAGGGCTGATCAAAGAGCTGGTAAAACTCGGTGAGTTGACGGTGCTGCTGGCGGATGAGACCTGGTACAACGTCCAGGGCCGGGTCCCGGCCACCTGGGAGCCCGAAACGCCTTTCGCCGCCGCAGCCCCCATTGATATGCCCCTGAGCTGGGTTTTCACTGACCTGGCAACCGCCGCCCGTTATGCCCATGACCGTATGCAGGCAACGGCGGATGGCCGGCGAGTCGGTTGCATCCTCAAGCACTCGAGTGCAGAGCAGTATGTGGTCAGCGAGCCTTGCGCACCGATACCCGCCGGCGAAACCCTTTTCGTGTTGGCGAATGTTTTTGGCAATGCCAGCCTGCCGCCAGGCTTCGCCCTGCGTGGCTGGTACTGCCGCAGCGCACCGGACGCCACCGGCATCGGCGCCGAACCCTGGTTGTACGAGGGCTTTATCGACACCACGGATTTTGCCCAGGGGATTGCCGCGCTGCGCATCCACCCCGAGAGCAATCTGGCCTTCTACCTCAGCACGGCGGACGGCGCTCAACTGGCCTATGACGCTTCCGGCTCGGCCGAGGAAAGCCAGCTCTACCAGGTGCTGCCCGATGGCCGGGTGACGGACAACGGGCTGGGGGATGAACTGCGGGCCGCCACCGTGACGCCCCACGAGATGATCCAAAAGGTCGCCGCCGCCGGGGCGCTGTCGGTGTTGCAACCGGGCACGTTGTGGGATGTGGCGGGGCTGGTCGCCGACACCTGGCGACCTTACGCCCTGGCACCCCGCCCGCAACTGAGCCGCGGGTTTCTCCAGATAGAAGACGCGGCACGCTACGCCCACGGGCAAATCGGCAGCTGGCGTGAGGGCGAATACTGCGGCTATATCCTGCAGCGCCCGGACGGTCTCTACGTGGCCACTGAGCCATTGCCGGCCAGCGACGCCGGGCGCTTTGCCCTGGGCGTTGTCTACCCCCAGGACGTCAAGGGCCGCTCACTGCTCCCGCCCGGTCACATGCTGAAGGCCGTGTACGGTTCCAGCCGCGGGGTTTCGTTGCTGGAACCCGAGCGCCTGCAGCGCCCGGGCTGGTCGCGGGACGATGCCTGCCTGGAGGCGCAGATGTTCAGCGCCCTGGACGTGCACACGCTGATCCGCAATCGCCAACAGGTGTCCGTGGCCTACCTGTCGGGCGCCGAAGATTGTTTGCTGGCGTATGACCTGATCGACTCTGCCGCCCAGGCGAACCTGTTCAAGGCGCTCGACCCCTTGCCCCATCGCAGCCCAACGGCCCTCAACCTGGCCAGCGGCACGCTGACGGCGCGGGAGTGGATCAGCCAGGTGGCGGCGGCCGGCAGCGTGCGGGTGGTGCAGGCCAACCCGTTGTGGGGCGCGCCGGGGCTGATCGCCGAACACTGGCGGCCACGCCTGCCGATACCCCGGCGCGAACGTCCGGAGCAGATTGCCTATGGCCCGGTCTGCGCCAGTGCCGCTGACGCGGCTCGGGCACTGCACACGCGCCTGGACCATGAAGCACCGACGCAAACCGGTTTCGGTTTCATGCTCAAGCATCGCGATCAGGACGCCTTTGTCTGCTCCGAGCTTGTACCCGCCTGGGATAGGGCCGGGCTGTTCGCCTTGAGCGTCGTGTTTGCCGTGGATGACGAAGGCGAGTTCATTTACCCCGCGGGTTATCAACTGCACGCCTTGGTTTACCGGCGCAACTGGATGCCACAGGGGCTGACCACCGCCGAACACTGGCTGGCGCAGCATTTTATTTCGGCCGGGGATCTGGCCAGTGCCACCGTCGAGGCCAAGCGCCAACGGGAGACAGGCGCACTGACGGGCTTGCCGGTGTTTATCTCGACACTGGACCAGGCGCTGCTGCAGGTACAAACGCCGGTGGCATCGACGCTGTTCAACCCGGTGCGTCAGCCGTCGGGGGTCTATGAAGACGTGCAGACCTTGATGGCCAGCGGGCAGCTCTCGGCGGTCGGGTTTGTCAACGAAGTGGCGAAGTTGAGCTGGTTGAGCGTTTTGGTGCCGAGCGAATGCTGGGCGTTGGCGGGTAAGCTGGATGTCAGCCAGGCCCCATGGACCGCCTTCGCCAACTTTATGCGTCGCCCATTGAGCCCGCTGTTCAGCAACCAGGCCGATGCGGTGCGTTACGTCCAGCAACAGTTGGGCACACAGCGCGACACGCTGCAAGGCGGGCTGGTGTTGCAGCGCAACGGCAAGTTTGTCGCGACCCTGGCGGTGCCGGTGTTGAGTGAAGACTTCGACCCGAACGTCATCCTGCCGGGCCTGGACGTCAGCCAGGCGCTGCTGGCCCCTGGTTGGAAAATGGTCGCGCGCTACCGGTCACGTGTCGCCCGGGTGCTGGAGTTCTGGTTACCCTCTGAAGAAAACGCGGTGTATCAAAACCTGTTCTCGACCAAAGTACTGGAGACCGCCCTGAAGTCGGGTCACCTGTGGACCCACGAATACCTGCTGACGCCCGACGGCTCACTCATCGGTTTCAGTACCCAGGACGCCGAGCGCAGCTTGCTGGATTCGGCCCGGCGCAACGAAGCGACGCAGTTGCTCAGCCACCTGGAAACCTCCCTGGCCCCCAACAGCCTGGCGTTGCACGACCCTTACAGCAATGCCATCGAGCAGCAGATGCGCAGCGGCCGCAAGAGCCCCACCGAGCTGGTCAATCAGCTGGCGCGGGTGGGGACTTTGCAGGTACTGGAGGGCGGCCCGTTGTGGGGCTCTGCCCAGCGTGTGCTGCCGGGCTGGATGCCCGGCCTGGCCTACGTTGCGCCGCAGGCGGCGGTCCATGCCGTGGCGGATCGGCAGCTGGGCCCGGTGTTCAAGCATGCTGACGACGCGGCACGCTATGGTCATCAATACGCCCAGGGGCGCGCCGATTTGAGCTTTGGCGTGATTCTCAAGTCCTCCGACAATGGGCATTTTGTCGCCTGTGCGCCGGTCAAGGGCGACGACCTGGGCTTTGCCCTCGACCGGGCGTTCCTGCGCGGGCAGTTGCCGAGCGGGTACAGCCTGCAAGGCCTGTATCTGAGGCTGCCGCAGCGTGCTGCGCCCGAGTTGCCCCAGGCCGAAGGCTACGCGCAACTGATGGCTCCGGCCGTGGTGCTGGCGGCGCTGAGCTTTTTGCGGGTGGCACAGAGTGAGCGGTTCCTGGCGTTGCATGTGTCATGTGCCGACGGCTCACTGTTTCGGTACCAGGCGGTGAGGATCGACCCGGACTGGGATTCCAGCCGCCGGCAGGCGGCGTATCTGAAACACCTCAACAGTCGTGGCAGCATCGACAGCCATGTGTTGAAACTGGTGGAGTCCGGCGAGCTGCGGGTACTCGACAGCAGCCCGTTCTGGGATGCCTTGTTGCCCCGGATAAAGCGCCTGGCCACGACACTGGCAGTGCGCGATACCCGCATGGCCCTGGGCCCGTTGTGCGCCCACCCGGACGATGCCGCGCGCCAGGTATGGCAACAGGTTGTGCCGCTGGAGCACCAGGCGCGGCTGGGAGCGGTGCTGGGCAACGGCGACAGCGACACCTTCATCGCCGTGCAACCGGTGGCAGACCCGGGCCCCTCGGTGGCCGTGGGACTGCGGCCGGACACACCGGCCTACAAGGCATTGTTCGAAGGCATCATGAACCTCGGCTACCCCAGCACATCGACCCGCTACCCGGCGGGCTACAAGGTGATGGGCGTCCAGCAGTTGTTCAAGCTCGACACCGAGCGCCAGCATCTGGCGGATCGCTACGAAGAAGGCCTGGCCCACAACTTCATTGCCCAGAAGGAAATCCGCGGGTTCATCGAGATGCTGCGCCAGGACAAGATCGCGGGGGCGCGTTACTACTTCACCCCGGTGCACGGCGCGTTGATTGTGTATGAGCCCAGCTATCACGCGGACGAAAGCCAGTTGCTGCGCGATGACTGGATCGACGAAGACACGGGTGTGGTGAAGGTCAAGCCCAGCGAGGTGATCCGCCGGTTGGCGACCTCGGGCAAGCTGACCATCCTGGAAACCGATCGCTTCTGGCAACCCCGCAGCCAGGTGGCGCGGCGCTTGTTGCATGCATTCAAGCAGGCCGACCAGGGGGTTTAACGCCGCCGCATCAGCCCGATAAAAAACAGCCCGCCAATGGCCGCCGTGGCCACGCCGATGGGCAGGTCTTCGGGGGCAATCATTGTGCGGGCCGCCACATCCACCCACACCAGGAACACACTGCCCAACAGCACGCACACCGGCAGCAAACGCCGGTGTTCGGCACCTACAAGGCGCCGGGCAATGTGCGGCACCATCAGCCCGACAAAGCCGATGGAGCCGCTGATGGACACCAGCACGCCGGTCATCAGCGAGGCGATCAGGAACACCTTGAGCCGCACATTGCGCGCGTTCAGGCCCAGGGTCACGGCGGTCTGTTCGCCGGCCATCAGCGCATTCAACGGGCGAGCCATCCCCAGCAGCAAAACCAGCCCCAGCAACACCGTGGCGAAGGGAATGGCCAGTAGTTCCCAGCGCGCCAACCCGAGGCCGCCGAGCATCCAGAACATCACCGCCGAGGCCGCGCGATGGTCGCCCATGAACAGCAGCAAATTCGCCACCGCCATCATCACGAACGACACCGCCACCCCGCACAGCAGCAGGCGGTCACTCTCCAGCCGACCGTTGCGACTGGCCACCGCCAGCACCACGATCATGCTCAGCAACGCACCGATGAACGCCGCGATGGGCAGGGTCAGCAAGCCGATCACTTCACCCACATGCAGCACCACGATCACCGCGCCGAGGGTGGCACCGGAAGTCACGCCCAGCAGGTGCGGATCCGCCAGCGGGTTGCGCGTTACCGCCTGCAACACCGCACCGATCAACGCCAGCCCTGCGCCCACCAGGGCACCGAGCAGCATGCGCGGCACGCGGATCAGCCACACGATATGTTCCTGCCCCGCGCTCCAGTCCACCTCGCCAACGCCGAAGGCTTTATGCAGCAGGATCCGCCACACCACGTCCACCGGTACCCGCGCCGAGCCGAACCCCAGCGAGACCACGCACGAGATCAGCAACAACGCGCCGAGGGCACTCAGCAGCAGGGCATAGCGACGGGTAATCATTCGCCGTGAAACCCCTTGGCCAGGGTTTCAACCGCCAGTACGTTGTCGATGCCCGGCGTGGCCTGCACGTAGGGGATCACGATAAAGCGCTGGTTCTTGATCGCGTCCACCGATTGCAGCGCCGGGTTGTTCAGCAGGAACTGCTCTTTTTGCTCGGCGGTGATTTCGCTGTAGTCGACGATCACGATGACCTGCGGGTTGCGCTCCACCACGGTTTCCCAGTTGACCCGGGTCCAGCTGGCGTCCACGTCATCCAGAATGTTGCGCCCACCGGCGGCGTCGATCAGCGCCTGGGGCATGCCCAGGCGGCCGGAGGTCATGGCGCGGTCTTCGCCGCTGTCGTAGAGGAACACGCGAGGCTTGTCGGCCGGCAGGTTTTCCTGCACTTGGGCGACCTGTGCCTGCATCTGCGCGATCAGTGCATTGGCGCGGTCCTGCACGTCGAAGATCTTGCCCAGGTTGCGCAGGTCGTTATAGGTGTCTTCCAGGGTGGCCGCCGGGCGCTTCATCACGAAGGCGCAGGACTCGGTCAGCTCGTAGACGTTGATGCCCAACGGTTGCAGGGTTTGCGGGGTGAGGTCGCCACCGACGCGCATGCCGTAGTCCCAGCCGGCGAAGAAGAAGTCGACGTTGGCGTTGAGCAGGGTTTCCACCGACGGGTATTTGCTCGCCAGTTCCGGCAGGCCGTCGAGAATCTGTGCCATTTCCGGGGTGACCGACTTCCAGCCGGTCACGCCGCTGTAGCCGGCCATGTGCGACTTGAGGCCCAGGGCGAGCATCATCTGGGTCATGTTGATGTCGTGGCTGACCGCGTGTTTTGGTGCCTCGGCGAAGGTCACTTCGCGGTTGCAGCTCTGGATTTTCAGCGGGTAATGGGTCGCTTCGGCGAACGCCTGGGAAGTGCCGAGCAGCAACGCGAGAGACAGCAGGGAGCGCAGGATCATGGTTGGGTTATCCAGGTGATTCGGGGGTAGCCGGACAAGGGGTGAGTGTCGATCAATGCTTCAACGCCGAACACTTCGCGCAGCAATTCGGCGGTCAGCACTTGGTGAGGTGTGCCGCTGGCGACGATGCGCCCGTGGTTGATCACGTACAGCCGATCACAGAACGCGGCGGCCAGGTTCAGGTCGTGAATGCTGGCCAGGGTGCCGATGTTCAGGCGCTTGACCAGTTGCAGCAATTGCAGTTGGTAGCGCGGGTCGAGGTGGTTGGTCGGTTCGTCGAGGATCAGCAGTTGCGGTTGCTGGGCCAGGGCGCGGGCGAGGATCACCCGCTGCTTTTCTCCGCCCGAGAGGGTGGCGAAGGCGTGGTCTTCAAAGCCCAGCAGGCCGACGTTATCGAGGGCCTGGCGGATCAGGTTCTGGTCTTCAAGCGTATCGCTGTCGAACAGGCCCTTGTGCGGTGTGCGGCCCATGGCGACCACTTCATCCACCCGCAGGCCGAAGGCGTCGGGAAACTCCTGGAGCACCACGGCAATGCGTTGCGCGCACCACTTCGAGGATTGCTTCCAGACGTTCTGGTGTTCCAGCAGCACCTCACCGTCAGCCGGTTTGCTGAACCGATAGGCGCAGCGCAGCAGGCTGGTCTTGCCGCTGCCGTTGGGGCCGATCAGCCCGACGAACTCACCGGCGTTCACGTGCAGGCTGGCGTCACGCAGTTGGAACTGGTGATGACAGTGCTCGTGGCCTGGTGGGGTCCAGGCGAGGGCGGTGAGGTTGAGTGAGGTCATCTTTACTCTCAGGTCCAACACAGGACAAATGTGGGAGCGGGCTTGCTCGCGAAAGCGGTGGATCAGTAACAGATACAGTGCCTGACACACCGCATTCGCGAGCAAGCCCGCTCCCACATTTGGACAGTGTTGCGTTCAGTTAGAAGGTGTAGTCCGCCGTCACGAAGAACGAGCGCGGCTCGCCCAGGATCCATTGCTGGCCGTCGTTGTATTGGCTGACGGCGTAAGTGCGGTCGAACAGGTTATTCAATTGCAGGCCCAATGTCGTGTTGCGCATGGCTTTCCATGAAACGCTGGCGTCGACCACGGTGTAGCTCGGCACTTCGCTGGTGTTGGCGGTGTTGGCGAAACGCGAGTCTACATAACGCACGCCAGCACCGGCACGCACGTCGTCAGTGATGGCCTTGCTCAGCCACAGGTTGGCGGTGCGACGCGGCACGTCGGTGGGGCGGTTGCCGTCGCGGGACACGGACTGGCCGTTGACCACTTCGGAGAAGTCGTCGTACTGCGCCCGCACGATCGCAGCGTTGGCTTGCAGTTGCCAGGCATCGGGCAGTTGCAGGTCGAGGCTGGCTTCCAGGCCGTTGGAGGATTGCTGGCCGACTTGTTCCTTGAGGGTGGTGCCTGGAACGCTCACCAACAGTTTCTTTTTGACGATGTGGTAGGCCGCCAGGGTCCATTCACCACGGGAATCCCAGAACGCCTGCTTGAGGCCGATCTCGGTTTGCTTGGCGGTGGACAGGCCGAACTGCTGCTGGCTCGGGCTCAGGGTGATCAGGCTGCCAACGCCGTCAGTGCTGGTGGCGTATTGGCCGTAGACCGAGGTGTCCGGGGTGATCGCGTAGACCAGGCCGGCTTTCCAGTTGTTGCCGGTAAAGGTCTTGTTGGAGTCGCTGCCATCCACCAGGGAGTCACTGTCGATGTGCAGGTAATCGCGGCGCACGCCGGTGATCAGCGACAGTTTATCGGTCAGTTGCAGGCGGTTTTCGGCGAACGCGGCCAGCTGTTTGGTGGTGCTGACGGACTGCGGGACGAAGGGGCTGGCGCTTTCAAACGGCTGCGGTACCGGGTGGTTGATGTCCACCGGTTGGCCGGCGTTCGTCAGGTCATCGAACGGCGAGTTGCTGGCCAGGCGAAAGCGAATGCGGTTGTACTCCACCCCCGTCACCGTCTGGCTGTCGAGGCCGAACAGCGTGTGCTTGAAAGTGAAGGTCTGGCGGTCGCCCACCTGTTCCTGGTTGTGCTTGATGCCCAGGTAGCTCTGGCGCACCAGGCCGCCGTCGACGTAGTTGTAGCTCTCGGCGTTCTGCCAGCGCCGCTGGTTTTTCAGGTAGGACAGTTCGTTGGTGGCGGTGACGTTGTCGTTGATCTGCCACTCGCTGGTCAGGCGCGTCCACTGGTCGTTGTAGTGCTGGATATCGTTGCTGACGTTGTAGTTCTTGTCCCGCAGGCCCTTGTGCAACTGGCCGTTGATCAGCGGTGTGCCGTAGTCGTTTTGCGGGGTCTGGTCGCCGTAGTCGGAGGCCAGGGTGAAGCTCAGGTTATCCGCCGCCTGCCAGCGCAGGGCACCGCTGACGAAGTCGCTGCCGGAGTCGCCACGGTCGATGAAGCCGTTGCTGCGCAGGCGGTTGATGTTCAGGCGATAGCTCAGGGTGTCGGTCAGCGAGCCGCCGCTGTCGAGGGCTTGCTGCTGGCGGTCATAAGAACCGTAGCCCAGGCGGATATGGTTTTCGATCTCGCCCTCGAAGGGTTTCTTCGCAATCGTGTTGATCACCGCGCCGGTGGCGCCCTGGCCGTACATCACCGAGGCCGGGCCGCGCAGTACGTCCACCCGCTCAACGGACCAGGTGTCCACCGGGAAGGTGGAAGTACCCGCGCCATCGAACATGCGCGCGCCGTCGTACAACTGCAGCACCGAGCTCTGGCCGGTGAACCCGCGTGCCGACAACGAGGTACCACCGTCGCCCGGCGTGCCGGTGCGGCTGATGCCGGTGGCCCGGGAAATCGCGTCCTGCACCGTGGCATCGCCCCGGGCGCGAATCTGCTTGCCGGTCTGGCTTTCAACGCTGCCCGGCGTTTGCAGGGCCGTGAGGTTCAGGCGTGAACCTGCCGTGGTCGGGGTGTTCAGGTCGACGCGCTCGTCGTCGACGGCGGGGGCTGAGACGGCACTGGCGGGAAGCGTCAGGGCCTGGGCAGTGTTTTGCAGGGCGAGCAGGCACAGGCCGGACGCAAGGTACTTGTTCATCGGACGATAAATCGCTTCTTCGAGACGGTACTCGCCGCAGGGCGCGGCGAGTGGGAGAACACATTAAGTGTTACAACATAACACTTTGTGCGGCGTGGGCGAAAGCCCGCGTAAGACTACATAACGCCTCTAGGTAGGGCATCTCGTCTGTTTCACGCTGAACCTGAGGCAGATTCACGTTGGCCAAACCACCGTGAAAGCACCAGGCGATCCAGTGCCCAGACCACGATCAGCGAGGCGCCCACCAGCGGAAAGACAATCGCCAGCCCGAGCATGATCACCATCGCGGTTTTCCATTTCGGTAGGTCATGGCGCAACGGTGGAACCCCCAGGCTGCCCTGTGGCCGACGCTTCCACCAGATCACCACACCGCTGACGGCGCTGAGCAGGATCATCAGGCAAATCAGCAGCACGATGATCTGATTGACCACGCCAAACATCTTGCCTTCGTGCAGCATCACGCCCGATTCGGTAACCCGCGCCACGCTGTTGTAGTGCTCCCAGCGCACATCGGCCAGGACCTTGCCGGAGTATTGGTCCACATGCAGGGTGGCGTCATTGCGCGGGTCGTTGGCGAACACCGCGAGGGTGAACACGCCTTCGGCAGTGGTGGGGAAGGTGATGCTGTAGCCGGGCTCGACCTTGCGTGAGTTGGCGAGGTCGACCACCTGTTGCAGGCGGATACTCGGGGCTGCCGGGCCCTGGCTCATGCCGGCGTGCTTCATGTGCTCGGCATGCTCGCCAGACATCGGCATCGGGGTGTTTTCCATGGCCCACGGCACGGTTTGTTGGCTCGCGGTGTTGAGGCTGCGGGCCTGCTGGTCGGACTGCGGCACGTTGTTCCACATGGCCGACGGGAATTTATTCCACAGTTCGGCGTATTGCTTGCCCCAGAAGCCGGTCCAGGTCATGCCGCTGAGCAGCATCACCAGCAGGAACGCCGCGCCCCAGAAACCGGCGACCGCGTGCAAATCGCGCCAGAACAAGCGACCGCGACTGCCCAGCCGCGGCCACAGAATGCCCGCCGCCGACTTGCCTCGCGGCCACCACAGATACACGCCCGAAATCACCAGCATCACGCCCCAGCCGGCGGCCAGTTCCACCAGGCGATCACCGACGGTGCCGATCATCAACTCGCCATGCAGCGCGCGGGCGATGGCTTGCAGGTTGTATTTCGAGTCCTGTTCGCCGAGCACGGTGCCGCGATACGGGTCGACGAATACCGTCACTTCGCGCCCGTCGTTGTGCATCACGAATTGCGCGCTGCTGGTGGCGTCGGCAGGTGGCAGGTACTTGCTGATCTTGCCTTGTGGATAGGCAGCCTGGGCACGTTGCAGTTGCTCGTCGGCACTCAGCGCGTGTTCGGCGCTTTGCACGGTCAGCAGGTTGCCGTACATCAGCGGGTCGAGTTGAGGTTTGAACAGGTAGATGATGCCGGTCAGGGCCAGCAGCACCATGAATGGCGCGACAAACAGCCCGGCGTAGAAATGCCAGCGCCAGGCCAGGTTGTAGAAGGAAATCTTCGGTGGGTTCATCAGGGTGCTCCGCAAAGGCTTGGATTTTTTGTGTTATCGAGGACGCCATCGCGGGCAAGCCCGCTCCCACAGGGGAATACATTGCAACTGTGGGAGCGGGCTTGCCTGTGATGCGCTTAGAAGCTCATGTCCACCTTGGTCCAGAGCGTGCGCCCCGGTTCCTTGATGGCTTGCGGGTCATTGGCCGGGTAGCCGAACCCGGCGTTGCCGGCCAGGTTCAGGTGCTCGGCGTACGCCTTGCCGAACAGGTTGTCGACGCCGGTGCTGACCTTGAAATTCTTGTTGATGCGATACGCCGCGTTCAGCGAGAACACGCCAAACCCCGAGCTTTTGTCGAAGTCCTTGCCCACCACGTTGCCCTTGTTCTGGTCGATGCGGTTTTGCGCCGCGACCACCCGCCACAAGGCGCCGGCGCTCCAGTCGTCCTGGCTGTAGGTGAGCCCGAAGCGCGCATCCAGCGGCGGGATCTGCGGCAGCGGTTTGCCGTCGCTGGTGTTCTTGCCCCAGGCGTAGGCGAAGGTGGCATCGGCCTTCCAGTTGGCGGTCAGCTTGTAGGCTGCGCCCAATTCACCGCCCATGATTCGCGCGTCCACATTGCGCGCCTGGGAGGTGGTGCCCATCATTCCCGGTTGGTAGTCGAACAGGATGAAGTCACGCACCTGGCCGACGTAGCCCGAGGCCCAGGCATCGAGATCGGCGGATTTGTATTGCAGGCCAAAATCCAGCTGGGTGGTTTTTTCAGGCTTCACACCGTCGAAGGCATTCACGGAACCGACCGACCCGGTGTCGGGAGAAAACAGCTCCCAGTAATCAGGGAAACGCTCCGAATGCCCAAGCCCTGCGTACAGGGTGGCAGGGCTGTCCGCCAGATCGTGCTCGTAGCGCACAAAGCCGGACGGCAGCGTATCGGCGCGGGTTTTACCGACGGTGGGGTTGGGGCTGCTCATCATCCCGGAGCTGATGGTTTGCCGGAAATCCTTGGCCGAGGCGCGGTCGACGCGGGCGCCGGTGATCAGGCGGTCGCGGTCGGCGGCATACCAGGTCAGTTCGCCGAACACCCCGTAGTTGTGGAAGTTGGCGTCCTTGCTGCGGGGCAGGTCCTTGTAGGTGTCGACGCCCATGGCGCTGCGTTCGCGGTGTTCGTTGGTTTGTGCATCAATGCCGCTGATCAACTGCACATCGGCCCAGCGCCACGTGGCCTTGATACGGGCGCCGAGGGTGCGGCGGTCGACGTTGGCCGCCATGGGACCGGCCATCATCCCGGTGCCCGACGGGACGCGCAGGGTGTAGTTGTCCATCACGTGGTCGGCGTAGTTGTAGTAGACCTGCGCTTCGACCTTATCCAGCACCTCGCCGATGTTCGATTTCTCGAAGCGCAATCCGAGGCTCTCGCGCAAAAACTGCGAACCGTCCATGCCACGCCCGGCGTAGCGGGCTTCGCCATCGCCACGGCCGGCGGTGAGTTCCAGCAGGGTGTCGGCGTCCGGGGTCCAGCCCACGGCCACGTCGCCGTTCCACTTGTCGTAGCGCGAGGCGACGGTGTCGTTGTTGCCGTCCTTGTAGTCATCGGCGTGGGCCTGGTTGCCGATCACCCGCACATAACCCAGCGGCCCGCCGGCTGCTGCGTCGACGACTTTGTCGAAGCGCCCGTTGGAGCCCGCCAGGATGCTGGCGTTGACCCGCGTGCCCAGCTCGCCGAATTGCTCGGGCTCGCGCTCGAACAGGACCGTGCCGGCTGAAGCGCCCGGGCCCCAGAGCACGGTTTGCGGGCCTTTGATCA
Organism: Pseudomonas sp. Ag1; assembly: GCF_000278565.1. Classification (NCBI taxonomy): domain Bacteria; kingdom Pseudomonadati; phylum Pseudomonadota; class Gammaproteobacteria; order Pseudomonadales; family Pseudomonadaceae; genus Pseudomonas; species Pseudomonas sp. Ag1. Next base: position 63,262 of record NZ_AKVH01000112.1, on the reverse strand, counting down.
CGGTGAGCTTGTCGTAGGTTTCCGGTGAAATATAGGAGGTGGGCGCATCCATCCGGCCGGGGCAGGCGCCGAGCATCATGCTGCCGTTGGTGAGGATGTTCAGACGTGAGCCGAACATGCCCCGCAGCACCGGGTCGCCGTTGGTGCCGCCGTTGCGCACCAGGGCGAAGCCGGGGATGGTCTTGAGGTAGTCGCCGCCATCGCTGGCGGGCACTGGTTGGCGCGGGTCTTTCGGGTTGGTGACGACGGTCAGTGGTGAGCTGGGGGCAATGGCGGTGATCACCGTCGGGCTCAGTTCGTTCTGGTCGACAGGCTCGTCGGCGTGGACCTGAGGAACCAGCAGCGCGCCACACAGAACGGCGAAAACGGGAGTACATCCCAAACGGGTGTCAGCAGAAAACCTGGACATGAAAAATTCCATCATTCATTCGTAAACAACACGGCCAGCAGCCTGCGGCTGTCTGTCTAAAGTCGGCCGGGGTGAAGTAACGGTGTGAAGTGCTTACGTGATGATGGGCGGGGCGCGGCTGCGGGCACCGGGGAACACGGTTTGCCGGGCATGGCCCAGGCGTGGGGCGGGGGTCAGGGCGTTGGCGGGCGGCGGGCTGCCGAGGGTGACAAACGACACGCTGCCAGGCAGCGCCGGGCAATTGAAGAGCAGGCTGCAATAGCCGCACTTTTCCCAGAGCACGTGGTGTTCGTCGGGTGCTTTGTGGTGATCGGTCGCAGGCTTGGTGTCGCCATGGCAGCTCGGCGCGTCCATGGACATTTCCATCGACATGCCGGCGTGATGATCCATCGGCATCGCTTGGGAAATCAGCGGACCGATAAAGATCATCAGCATGGCGAACAGGCTGATCCAGCTGCCGCGCATAAGGCCTACAGGCTTACGGCGGTGCGGGGACAACCTGGCGCGTGGGGCGCCCATCAAGGTTTATCTATTGGGCGTGCATGTGTTCGTGGCTGGCCATGGGCGGCTGCTTCTGCACTGACACTTCCACCTTCACTGGCCCGGCCTTTTCAAAGTTCAGGGTCAGCGGAAAATGCTGGCCGTCGCGCAAAACGCTGCGGTCCTTCAGGTCCAGCAGCATCACGTGGTAGGCCATGGGCGCGAACGTCAGGTCACCTTTGGCCGGCACCGCGACGCTGGTCACTTGCTGCATCTTCATCAGATCGCCCTGCATCACATGCTCATGCAGTTCGGCCTTGGCGGCCACGGGCGTGTCGACGCTGAGCAAGCGATCCGCATGCTCGCCCTGGTTATGAATCACGAAATACGCCGCGACGGTCGGCGCATTGGGCGGCAGTTCCTGGGACCAGGGTTCGCTGACCACCAGTTCGCCGACCTTGAAGTCTTCGGCATTGGCAGCAGCACACACCGGCAGCAACAACGCAGCCAGAAGCAGGGAAGATTTGAGCATGGCAGTTCTCCAGAACGGTTCTAAACGCAGTTCACTTGCGAAGAAATCAGACCGTTGGAGAGGCGCGGGGGTTAAGGCTCGGCCATTGCTGGCGCGGGGTGGGGGATTGCAATGACGGCGGCGGCAGGTCTTGCACCGCGTCGAATCTTGCGAAATACAGTGTTGGTGAATGCCCCGGCAGCGCCACTAATGGCGCCGAGCCCGAGCAGCACCAGCAATGCTGCATGGTGGAGTGATCGTCCTGCTGCGGCGCCGGAATCTCCAGCTTGCCCAGGGCAATGGCCGTCAGCTTGTTGGCATTGGAGGAGCAGAAACTGCCCCACAGCAGTTGCTTGACCGGGTCATCCGCCTGCTGCATCGCACCCGCCAGCGGCATGGCAAACGCATTGAACAGCACTGCAAGGCAGGCTATCCAGGCAATTGCAAAGCGTTGACGGGCCATGGCGGACAATCCGTAGGGTTAAGCGATCAGGTGGGTATTTAGCCTGATCGGGGAGGATAAGTAAAAAGGGGCGGTGTGGTTTGGTGTCGCAGTGCTATCAACCAGCTGTGGCGTGCAGCTTCAGGCCGAGCGCTTTCATGACCTTCATGATAGTCGCGAACTCGGGATTGCCAGTGCTGGAGAGGGCTTTATATAAACTTTCGCGTCCGAGGCCTGCGTCGCGGGCTACTTGAGTCATGCCTTGGGCGCGGGCGATGTTGTTGAGGGCTGAACGAATAAGCAGTCCGTCACCGGCATCCTCCTCGAAGCACGCTTCAAGATACTCGGCCATATCTTCAGGAGTCTTGAGGTGTTCCGCTATGTCGAAGTCTGTAAATTCAGTCATGGCTTACTCCTTTTTTTCAAAGTCTGCTGCAATTTGCTTAGCGCGCTGGATATCGCGTTTCTGCGTTGATTTATCGCCGCCTATCAACAACAGGTAAACCACCTCCTCTCTACGAGTGAAATAAACCCGGTATCCAGGACCGTAGTGGATGCGCATTTCCGAAACGCCATTTCCTACTGTCTCACAGTCTCCGAAGTTGCCTGATTGTGCGTTATTCAACCTTGCCAGTACGCGTGCACGGGCCGGTTTATTGTTTAACGAATCAAGCCACTCCAGGAAATGCTTGGATTTCTTGAAGTGAATCATCTTGGATCGTATTCCTTGGGATACAGAATGACAAGTCACGATGCTCCGCAAAAGCAGTGCATCCCCATCGCAGACTCTGGTGCAAAACTGCGGGAGGGGAGCTTAGGGCGAGGGCTTTTGGCTGAACCAGCCGGCTGGTTCGGAGGGGGGTGTAAGGCGAATCAGTTTTTAAAGCGAGGTTGTCAAAAGGATGTCGATGATTGAGGCGCTTTCCTACGAGGTCATTGCACCTTGCGATACAGGCGACTCGGTCTTCCTGCTGGAACGAGGTGATGCTATCGCAGGCAAGCCAGCTCCCACAGTTTGGATTGTGTTCGATTCGAATGTGGAGGCCCTCCACAGAAATTTCCGACAGTGATTGGCGGTTGTCCTTGGGAAACTCAATCTCTAGTCTCCGAACACCACTGCAAACTCAGTGGTCGGGCGTCGCGGCCCGGATCCTATAGGCGCTAAGCGCCATCGTCTGCTTTCAGTTGACGCTTTTTTATCGTCTACTGTGCGGCGCTATGGTGGCTGTGCGCGGGATACCTTCGGGTATGCCGGGTTGCCTAGGGACCGGTCCGCGAACCTGCGCACAGCTGCCACCTTCCATCGCGTCGCGGCGATCAGTGGCAGCTCCACATCCCTTAGGAGCTTCACAATGATTAAACCTACCCCCAATCCCCCCTTTCGGCTGTTCACCGTAGCCGACGGAATCAGCACCGAAAACCTGTTGGTCAACCTCATTGAAACACTCGCCTCGGCCAATGCGCTGAGTTGCGACTTGGCGTTTAGCCTGGAAGGATCGAAGCGAGAGGAGTTGTTGGGCGTCGCTCAGTTGATCGAGCTGGCGGAGTTACTGGCTGATCGGGTGCACGAAGGTGGCGGAAAACGCATTTAACACTTCGATGATCGATCGTTCCTGCGCTGATGTGTGGGAATGATCCCGTGAGACGCCTTTAAACGTCCCAGCTTGCTTCCCGTATGTGATTAAAGTTCACGACATCTACGCTGTGCTGATGAGCAAATCCAGCGACTCTTAGGTCATCTGTCAAAACTAGATAATTATCTTTGGCTGCACAGATAATACCGACGTCGGTAAGTCCGTAGGGCGACAGCTCATAATCGCAACTTATATCAAGAGCAGGGCAGTGAATCTCAATGACTGTCGATAATGATTTTTTTAATGTTGCGTAGAAGTCGTGTAGCTTGCTCCCATAAAGCCCGTTTGTAAGGTTGCTGACTTCCGCAAGTATATGAGGGGTTGAAATAAGCTTTTCGAATTGATCAATCACGTTAAGCAGAAGTTTGTAATCTTTGGCGGTGTACCCGCTTGTTCTTTTGAAGCCTGCAATACTGGGTGTGCCTCCGATCAGTGCCAAGAGCAGCAGGTTAGTGTCGACTATGATTCCTTTTCTTCGATATTGCCGGATATATGTTTCGATCATACTTCGCGGATCTTCATGGAGCGGAACTCGCCAGTCTCCGAGTCAATGAAGAATGTTTTATATTTTCTTGCGTACATTTGTCCCGCTAAAGATGCGCCTAATCGTTGATATTTATCAGGGGCTGGAACATTGAAGCCAAGTGTTATTGCCCACGTTTTGTCGCCTGGGTTTAACTCGACTTCCTCAAGCATCAAGTCCTGAAGTACTGTTTCCTGGCCGAGAAAGTCATTGGCTGCTGCCTTGGCAACTTGCACGGCTTCTTTGACGTCTATCATGTCAGCTCCTGAATAGAATTGAGTCTGGCTTGAACTGTTTCTGGAGTGTAGCAGTTCATGTTGTGGATTCATCGCCGTCCCTTTAGTCACAAATAGAGTTGATAGAGGTGGGCGATGATCCTGATCTATCGAATGAAATCTGCCAATAACTCGATTGTTTCTGCGGGCGACAAAAGCTCCTGATCCACCGCCACCAACACCGGCCGCCTCAACACCAACACCGGCACCCCCCGCTCCCGTGCCACTTCCAGCTTCGGCTCGGTAGCCGTGCTGCCGCTGTTCTTGCTGATCAGCACATCAATTTGCCGTCGCTCAAACAATGCCCGCTCATCCTCGATCAAAAACGGCCCACGGGCGCCGATCACTTCGCAGCGTTCATTGCCGGGGTACACATCCAGTGCGCGCAACGTCCAGAACTGCTCGGCGGGGATTTCGTCGAGGTGTTGCAACGGTTCACGGCCCAGCGTGAACAGTGGTCGCTTGAAGGGTTTCAGAGCTTCAATCAACTCCGCCCAGTCACCGACTTCGCGCCAGTCATCATCCGCCTGTGGCTGCCACGCCGGGCGGCGCAGGGCCCAGCAGGGAATGCCACACACACCCGCAGCACGGGCGGCATTGGCGCTGATCTGTGCGGCATACGGATGGGTCGCGTCCAGCACCAGCTCGATACCTTCATCGCGAATGAACTGCGCCAAACCTTCCGCGCCGCCATAGCCACCGACGCGCACCTGGCACGTAAGGTCGGTGGGAACGCGGCCAACACCCGCCAGGCTGTAGATATGTTCGGGCCCCAGTGTGCGGGCGATGGCCAGGGCTTCCGTCACGCCGCCCAACAGCAGGATGCGTTTCATAGCGGCTTGATCACTTCCAGCAGGGTGATCGGCAGCGCCTGGCGCCAGGTATCAAAGCCCCCCAGTGGCTGGGCCTGGGCCACATGAATGCGGGTCAGCTCGCCGCCGTGTTGTTCGCGCCAGGCCATCAGGGTCATTTCACTTTGCAGGGTCACGGCGTTGGCCACCAGCCGGCCGCCCGGGCGCAGGTGTTGCCAGCAAGTGTCGAGCACGCCGTCGCGGGTGACGCCGCCGCCGATGAAGATGGCGTCCGGCGCTTCCAGCCCGTTCAGGGCGTGGGGCGCGGTGCCGCGAATCAGTTGCAGGCCGGGGACGCCAAGGGCATCACGGTTATGTTCGATCAACAGTTGCCGGCCTTCATCGGCCTCGATGGCCAGGGCGCGGCAGCTGGGGTGGGCGCGCATCCATTCGATCCCGATGGAGCCGCTGCCCGCGCCCACGTCCCACAGCAGTTCACCGGGCATCGGCGCGAGGCGGGCGAGGGTCATGGCGCGCACGTCGCGCTTGGTCAGTTGGCCGTCGTGCCTGAAGGCCGAGTCCGGCAGCCCTGCCAGGCGTGACAGGCGCGCTGTGTTGGCGTCGGCCACGCAGTCGATGGCCAGCAGATTCAACGCGGCAATCGGTTCGCCAGGCCAATCCCGGGCGATGCCGTCGATGCGGCGCTCATCCGGCCCGCCGAGGTGTTCAAACACACTCAGGCGACTTGCGCCAAACCCGCGCTCGGCCAATTGTGTGGCAATCGCCGCCGGGCTCTGGCCGTCATTGCTCAGCACCAGCAAACGCACGCCGTTGGCCAGATGCGCATTCAGCGCCGCCATCGGCCGGGCAACCACCGACAGCGTCACTACCTCTTGCAACGGCCAGCCCAGGCGCGCCGCCGCCAGGGACACGGAAGAGGGCGCCGGCAGAATCAGCAGCTCATCGGCCGGCACCTGCCGCGCCAGGCTCGCACCCACGCCATAGAACATCGGGTCGCCGCTGGCCAGCACGCACACCGCTTCACCACGCCTGGCCAGCACCGGCTCCAGGGAAAACGGGCTGGGCCACACCTGGCGTTCGCCACGGATGCACACCGGCAACAAGTCCAGCTGGCGTTGCCCGCCAATAATGCGCGAGGCGCGCAACAGGGCGTGCCGGGCGTTTCTGCCCAGGCCCTTGAAGCCGTCTTCACCGATGCCTACTACCGTCAGCCAGGGCGACATATGAATTCCTTGAACGACATCCGACGGGCAGGCTTTTCATGCCGCCGGACAAAGCAGGCATAATACCGCGCCTTTACCCGTGAACCGGTAGCCCCGTGAAACCAATACCACCGTCCAATACCTTGCGCCCCTCGGCCTGTCCGGGGTTGCTGCGTATTGTCCAGGCGTTGGATGGCGGGATTTGCCGGATCAAACTGGCGGGCGGTTCGATCCGTGCCGAGCAGGCGTTTGCCGTGGCCGACGCCGCCCAGGCCCATGCCGGCGGGGTGATCGAGGCGACCAACCGCGCCAACCTGCAGATTCGCGGGATCGGCGCCGAACAGGATGCATTGATCGCCGCCTTGCTGGCCGCCGACCTGGGCCCCAAGCGTGCCGCCGGTGATGATGTGCGCAACCTGATGCTCAGCCCCAGTGCCGGCATTGACCGCGAGATGCTGTTCGATACCCGACCGTTGGCCGACCAGATCCTCACCACCCTGGAAACCCACCCGCGTTTCCATGAGCTGTCGGCCAAGTTCGCCGTGCAACTGGACGGCGGTGAAGCCCTGGCCATGCTCGAGCATCATCACGACCTGTGGCTGTCAGCCTTCGATGCCAATGGCAACACGCTGTTGGCATTCGGCCTGGCAGGCTGCCCGGCGCGGGATGCGCCCTTGGCGGCGGTACCTTTGGCACAAGGGCATGCACTGGTGGTGGCGGTTCTGGAGCGGTTCCTTGAACTGGCCCGGCCTGATCAGACCCGTATGCGCCACCTGCTGGCTGAAACCGCTGTGGATAACTTTTTGCGGCAGCTGAATATGCCATTGCAGCCGGTTGATGGCTTTTCAAGGCACTCCAACTCCGCGCCGCTGCACCTGGGAAGTTATCCACAGCGCCAAAAAAACCAGGTCTACGTCGCCGCCGTCGCACCCTTGGGCCGCCTGGATTCGGCGATGCTCAGGGGCGCAGCGCAGTTGGCCGTCGACCATGGCGACGCCACCTTGCGTGTCACGCCATGGCAAGGCCTGCTGCTGCCCAATATCCAGGATGCGGCGGCTGTCACCGAACGCCTCGAACAGCTTGGCTTTTTGTGTTCGGTGGACCAACCCCTCGCACGGATGATCGCCTGCACCGGCGCCGGCGGTTGCGCCAAAGGCCTGTCCGACACCAAGGCCGACGCCGTACAACTGGCCGCGCTTGCGCCCGGCCACAGCGTGCACCTGTCCGGCTGCCCGCGTTCCTGCGCGGCCGCCCACACCGCGCCGGTCACCCTGCTGGCGGTAAGTCCCGGCCACTACGACCTCTATTTTCGCGACGCAGGCCTGCCCGGTTTCGGCCGCCTGCACGCGCGCACTCTTTCTATTGAAGCGGCGGGCGCCTTGTTGCGCGCTCACCCACGGAGCAACACCGATGATTGATTACATCCGCGACGGTCAGGAGATCTATCGCAACTCCTTCGCGATCATTCGCGCAGAAGCCCGGCTTGATCGCATCCCTGCCGACCTGGAAAAACTCGCGGTGCGGGTGATTCATGCCTGCGGCATGGTCGACGCCATCGACGGCCTGCAATTTTCCGAAGGTGCCGGCAAGGCCGGGCGCGAAGCCCTGGCCGCTGGCGCGCCGATCCTGTGTGATGCGCGGATGGTCTCCGAAGGCGTGACCCGTACGCGCCTGCCGGCCAACAATCAGGTGATCTGCACCCTGCGCGACGACAGCGTGCCGGAGTTGGCCCGCGAGCTGGGCAACACCCGTTCCGCCGCCGCCCTGGAGCTGTGGCGCCCGCACCTGGAAGGCAGTGTGGTGGTGATCGGCAATGCGCCGACAGCGCTGTTTTACCTGCTGGAAATGCTCGACGCCGGCGCGCCAAAACCTGCACTGATCCTTGGGTTCCCGGTGGGCTTTGTCGGCGCCGCCGAATCCAAGGCGATGCTGGCGGCAGACAGCCGCGGCGTACCGTTCGTGATCATGCAGGGCCGCCTGGGCGGCAGTGCGATGGCCGCCGCCGCGGTCAACGCCTTGGCCACGGAGGTCGAATAATGCCGGCACGCGGACGTTTGATCGGCCTGGGCGTAGGCCCCGGCGATCCGGAACTGATTACCCTCAAAGCCCTGCGCCTGCTGCGCGAATCGCCGGTGGTGGCGTACTTCGTGGCCAAGGGCAAGAAGGGCAACGCCTTCGGCATCATCGAAGACCATTTGGTGCCCCAGCAAACCCTGATGCCGCTGGTGTACCCGGTGACCACTGAAGTGTTGCCGGCGCCGCTGTCCTACGAGCAAGTGATCAGCGATTTCTACGACACCGCCAGTGTCGACGTTGCGGCACATCTGGACGCGGGGCGCGATGTGGCGGTGATCTGTGAAGGCGACCCGTTCTTCTACGGCTCCTACATGTATTTGCACGACCGCCTGGCCGAGCGCTACGAAGCCCAGGTGATCCCGGGTGTGTGCTCGATGCTCGGTGGCGCCTCTGTACTGGGCGCACCGTTGGTGTACCGCAACCAGAGCCTGTCGGTGCTTTCCGGCGTGCTGCCCCATGACGAACTCAAGCGTCGCCTGGCGGATGCCGACGCGGCGGTGATCATGAAGCTGGGGCGCAACTTCACCAAGGTGCGTCAGGTACTGGAAGAATTGGGATTGGCGAGCCGGGCGTTGTACGTCGAGCGCGCGACCATGGCCAATCAGAAAATCGTCGCTCTGGATCAGGTCGATCCGACGTCCTCGCCGTATTTCTCGTTGATCATCGTTCCTGGTGAAAGGTGGCAAGGCTGATGACGGCTCCCGCGATTGTCATCCTGGGGCAGGGCAGCCTCGCCACGGCCCGCGCTATCCAGCAGGTGTATCCCGACGCACTGATCCACGGCCTGGCCGGGCGGGTCGAGGGCGCAGATCAGGCCTATAACGAATTCGGCGCCACAGTGCGCCAGTTGTATCAACAGGGCACGCCGATCATCGCCCTGTGTGCCGCCGGGATTGTGATCCGCACCCTGGCGCCGCTGCTGCTGGAGAAAGGCGTCGAGCCTGCTGTGCTGGCCGTCGCCGAAGACGGCAGCGCGGTGGTGCCGTTGCTCGGTGGCCTCGGTGGCGTAAACGTAATGGCGCGGGAAATCGCCGCTGCCCTGGACGTTGCCGCCGCGATCACTACCAGTGGCGAGCTGCGTTTTGGTACCTGCCTGCTCAACCCGCCCCATGGTTATCAGCTGGGGGATCTGGAGCTGGGCAAACGCTTTGTCTCGGATTTGCTGGCTGGCGAATCAGTACGCATTGAAGGCGCGGCGCCGTGGCTGGATCAGGCCAACTTGCCCCAGGATCAACAGGCGCGCTTGGCGATTCACGTCGGCAGTGCCGAGCGCACACCTGCGGCCAATGAGTTGCTGATTTATCCGAAGACGGTGCTGGTTACCTGCCAGCCGGGGCCGCAACTGGTCGGGCGAATTCGTGCGGCGTTGCAGGATGCCGGGCTCGCCGTGCAGTCCCTGGCTTGCTTGCTGGCGGCTGAAACGGAGATGGCCGATTCGTCATTGCACGAAGCGGCGTTGGAGCTGGGCGTGCCATTGCGCTTCGCCGATCTGGCGCCTCAGGCGGACATCGCGATCACGGTGGCCGAGGCCCCTCTGGACCTGTCCCTGATCGGTCGTCCCCGTGGCCGCCTCGCGGTGATCGGTCTGGGTCCCGGCGCTGCCGAACTGATGGTTCCGGCAGTAAAAGCCGAGCTGGCCCGCTGCACTGATGTGCTGGGTTACGAAACCTATGTGCGCATGGCCGGGCCGTTCCGCGCGGACCAGATCCAGCATTGCACCGACAATCGCGAAGAGATGCAGCGCGCGCGTCATGCCTTTGAGCTGGCGGCGCAGGGGCGTTCGGTGGTGGTGGTGTCTTCGGGTGACCCGGGTGTATTCGCCATGGCCGCCGCGGTGATCGAAGCCTTGCACGAGTCCAGCGACCCGGCCTGGCATCAGGTCGACCTGGAGATTTTGCCGGGCGTGTCGGCATCCCTCGCCACGGCGGCCCAGGCAGGTGCACCGCTGGGGCATGACTTCTGTGTGATGTCACTGTCGGACAACCTCAAACCCTGGTCGATCATCGAGAAGCGCCTGGACCTGGCGTCCCAGGCCGACCTGGCGCTGGCGTTCTATAACCCGATCTCCCGTGCGCGGCCCTGGCAGTTGGGACGCGCCCTGGAAATCGTCGCGCAGCACCGCACGCCTGAAACACCGGTGGTATTGGGCCGTGACATCGGTCGCCCGGGCCAGACCCTGCGAGTCACCACCCTGGGGCAACTGACGCCGGAGCAGGTGGACATGCGCACCATGGTGCTGATCGGTTCGTCCACCACCTGCGTCTTTGCGCGGGCAGGTGGTGGCGAGTGGGTCTACACGCCACGTTGGTACGGCGAGAAACCCGCCTCCTGAAAACAACGGCGGCCCCGCCATGGGGCCGCTTTGAAACGTCAGTCATTGATGCCGGAAAGGTCTGCTTGCCGAGGTTTTTTTGCATCGGCTCAAGTCATACCTTTCTCTACGGCTTGAAGAAAAGCACGGCGCTTTTGTGTGCCGCCGCCTCATCCCCAGCGTTTACTCAGCTGCGCCGCCTGCAGTGATTTTTCCTGCGGGTCGCGGCGCGTCCCGTGGTCAATTTTCAGCAGCTCAAAATCCCCGGCAAGTCGACTAGTGTTGGCGTTGAGCCCCATGTTGGGGGTTATGGAGAAATGGCTATGGAGCGAAACAACAAACGGATCAACAGCGCAAAAAGGAGGAAGCTGATTGCCGCTTACCGGCTTCCGGGCGCGCCCGGCCTGGCGTCGGGGTTGAGCGCGCCGGTGAAGCCCGAGGCGGATGATGAGCTGGACGCGGCGGTGGTGAACAACAGCGTCATGTCGTTTGTGCAAGGCATGACCAGCCTCAACAAGGAGTACACCCGCAAAAGCTATTTGCTGGCGAGCAGCTACGTCAGCGATGTACTGCGGGTCGCCCGGGGCACAGAGGCCTGGTACAACGAATTCATCAAGGTCATGAGCAGCCTCGGCTGGATGCCGGTCAGGAGCAGTTTCGAGCGGGTGTACACCTCTCGCAAGGGGCTGTCGGTACAGCTGGCGGCGCTGAACCTGATGGCGGCCACCGTGGCCTCGACGTTTCTGTCAGGGCCGCTGATCAGTGTATTGCCCAAACGGGTGGCGGAGGCGGTTGAAACCTTGAAGCAGCTCCCGGCCTCATTTGAGTTATTCAAGCGAAATACCACCACGCGTGACGGTGGCGATTTCGGCTTGGCGTCCTGCTCGGAAATCGCCGGGGAAGTTTCGATGGTGCTGGTGACGTACAGCTCCCACGGCGTCAGCAAGCAACTGGGCATACCGTTTCTGGAGTGGGACAGTGCATCCGTCGAGGCCTTCAGTGGCCGCACGTGCCTGGTGCTGAACAGCTCGGTGGTCAACGAAGACACGATTCAACTGCTGCGGGACAGCGCAGGGGACAAGGTCCGCCTGGCTATCGCCAACTACAGAATTTGATCTACGGCACCAGGTAACCGCGTACACCGGTGAAGATGATTTGTGCGGCCAGGGCGCACACGAACAGCCCCATCAACCGGCTGACAATCTGCAAGCCCTGGTCGCCGAGGATGCGTTCGATACGGTTGGACAGGTACAGCACCACGCCCACCGTCAGGCTGGCCAGGGCGATACTGAGGATCGCGGTGATCTTGTCGTCCCAGTGCGGCTGGCTGACGCCCATCACCAGCAGCGCACCGATGGTGCCGGGGCCGACGGTCAGGGGAATGGTCAGCGGCACGATGGTCACGTCCTGCTGCACGTTGTCGGTCTGCACCGCTGACTTGCCCTGGGCCATGCCCAGGGCCGAGATGAACAGCACACTGCCGGCGCCGATGCGGAAGGCGTCGACGGTGATGCCGAACACACTGAAAATCACCCGGCCGAACAGGTAGAGCAACACGCTCGATACCAGGGTGGCGAGGGCCACTTTCCAGGCCAGGCGCCGCCGCTCCTTGCTGGAGTAACCGCGAGTCAGGCTGATAAAGCAGGAGAGCACGAAGAAGGGGCTGTAGAGCACCAGCATCTTCAGGTAAACGCTGAATAGCACGTGGAGCATGGTGGGAGCTCGCAGCGAAGGAGGGCGAGCGGGAGTTTATCAGGCCTGTGGCTGAGCGCTATCTGTGAAGCGACAACAATCCAGTGTGGGAGCGGGCTTGCTCGCGAAAGCGGTGTGTCAGCCAATACATGTTTGACTGACACACCGCTTTCGCGAGCAAGTCGAATCGTCGCACCGCCGCTCCCACATTTTGATCTGCGTCATGCATGGGTCAGGTGGGAGCGTGCTCAGGGCGCTGTTGGCGCTGTGCCACCCAGTACTCCACCAGCTCGCGCAATTGCGACAACTCCACCGGCTTGGCCATGTGCCCGTCCATCCCGGCCTGGCGTGCACGCTCTTTATGTTCCGAAAGAATGTGCGCGGTGAGTGCCACGATTGGCGTACGAATCCGCTGGTTGCTGACCTCCCACGCGCGCAGTTGCTGGGTCGCGGAGAAGCCGTCGAGGATCGGCATTTCACAGTCCATCAACACCAGGTCGTAGCGCTGGGCCTTCATTGCCTGCAGGGCTTCTTCGCCGTTGCTGGCGGTGTCGGGCTGCAGGTTGAGCTTGCCGAGCATGCCGCGAATCACCTTGGTGGAGATGCTGTTGTCCTCCGCCACCAGGATCCGGAAGTCACTCGGCACGGTCACCGGGGCCGGCGCGCTGATCGCCGGCTGGCGTGGTTGCACGGAGCCCTTGCTGCGCTGGGTCAACTCATCGGCAAGGGTGGTCTTGAGGGTATAGCCGGCCACGGGTTTGGCGAGGATGCGCTTGATCCCGCAGTTGCGCGCGATGATCTTGCTCGGCGCATTGCTGATGCCGGTGAGCATGATCAGCAGGATGTCGTGGTTCAGGCTCGGGTCTTCCTTGATCTTCGCCGCCAGTTGCATGCCGGTCATGCCGGGCATGTTCTGGTCCAGCAGCACCACGTCGAAATAGTCCCGCAGGTGCGCCTTGGTGCGCAGCAGCGCCAGGGCTTCCTTGCCCGAAGGCACGGCGCTCACGTTCAGGCCCCAGGCCGTGCATTGCTGCACCAGCACTTTGCGGCAGGTGTCGTTGTCGTCCACCACCAGCACGCGCGCGCCCTTGAGCGGGCCGTCGAGGTCGGAGGTCGGGTGCTCCAGGCGTTCCGGGTCCAGCGGCAAGGTCAGCCACAGGGTGCTGCCTTGCTGGCTGCCACTCTTGATGCCGAATTCGCCGTTCATCAACAGGATCAGCTGGCGGGCAATGACCAGGCCCAGATGGCCGCTCAGGCGGGTGGCAGAGAGGAAGTTCTTGCTGTGCAACTCGCTGTGCAGCAGGGCGTCGCGCTCGGCGGGTTCCATCGGCAGGCCGCTGTCTTGCACGGCAATGCGCAGGCGCGGTTTGCTGCTGCGCTCGTCCAGTGCGACGACGATCAGTACTTCGCCTTCATCGGTTTTTTGCAGGGCATTTTCCAGCAGGCTCAACAGTGCCTGGCGCAGCCGCGTTGGGTCGCCGCTGATCACCCGGGGTACCTGGGGCTGGATAAAGCTGATCAGCTCGACGTTCTGCTGCTCGGCCTTGGCGCGGAAAATACTCAGGCAGTCTTCGATCAGCGCGTTGAGGTCGAACTGCACATCGTCCAATTCGATCTGCCCGGATTCCAGCTTGGAGATGTCGAGAATCTCGTTGATCAGGGTGAGCAGTTCGTTGCCGGCGCTGTGGATGGTTTGCACGTAGTCGCGTTGCTTGACTGAAAGCGGGGTGCCCAGCAGCAGTTCGGTCATGCCCAGCACGCCGTTCATGGGCGTGCGAATTTCGTGGCTGATCTTCGCCAGGAATTCGGCCTTGGCGGCGATTTCGGCGTTGCTGGCCGCCAGGTCGCGGCTGAGGCTGAAGTTGTCTTCGGTGATGGCGCGCTGGCGTTCGCCCAGGGCCAGGCTCATCAACAGGCCACTGAGGCAGATAAAGCCGAGCAGGGTGATGATCAAGCCTTGTGGCGGCACCAGCGTCAGGCCCAGCAAGGCCGGGAGAATAATCAGCGTGCCGATGTTGAAGATCACCATCGCCAGCATGAACAGGCGCGCCGGGCGGTAACCCTTTTGCCAGTGATAGGCCGAGACGAACAACATGCTCAGGCCGGCCAGCGCCACCAGGGCGTAGGTGATGATGTTCAGGGGCAAGGTGTTGACGAACAGCAGCAACAGGCCGGTAAGGACGATCAGCAGGATGTCGGCCATCAACAGCTTGTTCAGCGGATGCGGGCCCAGTGGCGCAAAGAAGCGGTAGGCAAACATCAGCCCGCACGGCGCGGTCAGCAGCAGGGCGAGGTAGGCACCGGGGGTTTGTACCGCGTGCCAGTTCGGCAACCACGGGCCCAGCACGTTGAGCAGCAGCGCCAGGCTCAGCAGCAACAGCAATTCGCAGGCGGCGAGCCACAGGCTGCTGCGGGAGCGATGGTAGGCGTAGCGGGTGAGGTTGTGCAGGATCAGCATCACCAGGCAACCGAACAGCAGCCCGTAGATCAGCGTCTGGTTCTGGTTGGCCGCAGCCAGCACGGCCGGCTCAAGGGTGATGTAGGGGCGCAGCTCGTGTTCCGAGACCATGCGCAGGTACACGTCCAGCGGCTTCTGGCTTTGCGGCATCGGCAGCATGAAGTCGCTGCTGGGCAGCGGGCGCTCGGCCTGGGGCTGGCGGGTGCCGGTAGCTTCCTGCTCCACCAGGGTGTCGCCGTCGAGTACATACAGGTTCAGGTGTGACAGGTCAGGGGCGAATACCCGCAGCACTTGCTCGTGTTTGCCGGGTTGCAGCCTGAAGCGTACCCACAACGCACCGTCCGGTTGCGCGGCGGTAATCCGGTCCAGTTCGATGGGGCTGAATTGATTGATGTAGCGGGGCGAGCGGATGTCGCTCAGTTGCAGATCGGCCTGTTCATCAAGCAATACTGCCCAGCCACTGCCTTGTGCGGCGGCCTGGGCCGGGAGCAAGCAGAGCAAGGTCAGCAGACTGACAGTGAAACCTATGGCGATCCTGAGCCAGCGCACGGCGAAATCCCTTCGTAGGTTGATGCATGGGTATAACTATGCGCGGGGCCACAAGCGTAGGGCAAGGGCCAGAGGCCCCTGCCTAACCGAACGGATAGCTGTTTACTGACTTTCGCCACGCT
The DNA here is from genome assembly GCF_000278565.1 of Pseudomonas sp. Ag1. Taxonomy (NCBI): domain Bacteria; kingdom Pseudomonadati; phylum Pseudomonadota; class Gammaproteobacteria; order Pseudomonadales; family Pseudomonadaceae; genus Pseudomonas; species Pseudomonas sp. Ag1. Next base: position 47,766 of record NZ_AKVH01000112.1, on the reverse strand, counting down.
CACGGGCAATGGCGCGGTAGCCAATGTCGGTGCGGTAGAAGCAGCCTTTCCAGTCGATCTTCGCCGCCAGCTTGTAAGCCTGTTGCTGGGCGGCATCTACGCTGCTGCCCATGGCGGTTGCGCACAGTACGCGACCACCGGCGGTGACGACCTTGCCATCCTTGAGCGCGGTGCCCGCGTGGAACACCTTGCCTTCCAGCGTAGCAGCCGCGTCCAGACCTTCAATCACATCGCCCTTGGCGTAGTCGGCCGGGTAGCCGCCGGCGGCCAGCACGATGCCGACGCTCGGGCGCGGGTCCCACTGGGCTTCGACCTTGTCCAGGGCCTGGGCCAGCGCAGCTTCAACCAACAGCACCAGGCTCGATTGCAGGCGCAGCATCACCGGTTGGGTTTCCGGGTCGCCGAAGCGGCAGTTGAACTCGATGACTTTCGGATTGCCGGCCTTGTCGATCATCAAGCCGGCGTACAGGAAACCGGTGTACACATTGCCTTCGTCGGCCATGCCGCGCACGGTTGGCCAGATGACCAGGTCCATCACGCGCTTGTGCACTTCGGCAGTCACTACCGGAGCAGGGGAGTAAGCGCCCATGCCGCCGGTGTTCGGGCCGCTGTCGCCGTCACCCACACGTTTGTGGTCCTGGCTGGTGGCCATCGGCAGTACGTTCTTGCCGTCGACCATCACGATGAAGCTGGCTTCTTCGCCGTCGAGGAATTCTTCGATCACTACGCGCGAACCGGCTTCACCGAAAGCGTTGCCGGCGAGCATGTCGCGCACGGCGTCTTCGGCTTCGGCCAGGGTCATTGCGACGATCACGCCTTTACCGGCGGCCAGGCCGTCGGCCTTGATCACGATCGGTGCACCGACCTCACGCAGGTAGGCCAGGGCCGGCTCGATCTCGGTGAAGTTCTGGTAGTCGGCGGTCGGGATCTTGTGGCGCGCCAGGAAATCCTTGGTGAAGGCTTTCGAACCTTCCAGCTGGGCAGCGCCGGCGGTTGGGCCGAAGCAGTCCAGGCCACGGCTGCGGAACAGGTCCACAACGCCAGCTACCAAGGGCACTTCCGGGCCGACGATGGTCAGGGAAACGTTTTTCTCGGCAAAGTCCGCCAGTTGCTCAAGGGCCAACACGTCGATGGCGACGTTTTCGCACTTGGCTTCAATGGCGGTACCGGCGTTGCCGGGGGCGACGAAAACTTTCTGGACACGTGGGTCCTGGGCAACTTTCCAGGCCAGGGCGTGTTCACGGCCACCGCTGCCAATGATCAAAACATTCATTTCAAAAACCTCGGATGACGCTGAATTCTGACCGTTCCCACGCTCTGCGTGGGAATGCCTCTTGTGACGCTCTGCGTCACGCTTTGGGACGCGGAGCGTCCCGGGCTGCATTCCCACGCAGAGCGTGGGAACGAGCAATCAGTGACGGAAGTGGCGCATGCCGGTGAAGACCATGGCAATGCCGGCTTCATCAGCCGCTGCAATCACTTCTGCGTCACGCATCGAGCCGCCCGGTTGGATCACGGCGGTAACACCGGCTTTCGCGGCGTTGTCCAGGCCATCACGGAACGGGAAGAATGCGTCGGACGCCATCACCGAACCGGCGACCTGCAGGCCGGCATGTTCTGCCTTGATCGCAGCGATGCGTGCCGAATTCACGCGGCTCATCTGGCCCGCGCCGACACCGATGGTCTGGCGGTTCTTGGCGTAGACGATGGCGTTGGATTTAACGTACTTGGCGACTTTCCAGGCGAAGATCAGGTCGTTGATTTCCTGTTCGGTCGGGGCGCGCTTGGTCACCACTTTCAGATCGGCGCTGCCGATCATGCCGATGTCGCGGCTCTGTACCAGCAAGCCGCCGTTGACGCGCTTGTAGTCCCAGGCAGCGGCACGCTCGGCCGACCACTCGCCGCACGCCAGCAGGCGCACATTGGCCTTGGCGGCAACGATGGCGCGAGCCTCTTCACTGACGGATGGCGCGATGATCACTTCAACGAACTGACGCTCGACGATCGCCTTGGCGGTCTCGGCGTCCAGCTCACGGTTGAAGGCGATGATGCCGCCGAAGGCCGACTCTGTGTCGGTGGCGTAGGCCAGTTCGTAGGCCTGGCGGATACCGCCTTCAGCGTCCGGGCTCACGGCCACGCCGCACGGGTTGGCGTGCTTGACGATCACGCAGGCTGGCTTGACGAAGCTCTTCACACATTCCAGCGCGGCGTCGGTGTCGGCCACGTTGTTGTACGACAGCTCTTTGCCTTGCAGTTGGGTCGCGGTGGCGATGCCGACTTCAGCAGGCTTGGCCTCGACGTAGAACGCCGCGCTCTGGTGCGGGTTCTCGCCGTAGCGCATTTCCTGGGCCTTGATGAACTGGCTGTTGAAGGTGCGCGGGAACTGGCTGCGACCTTCTGTGCTGAGGGTTTCAGCGGCCTGGTTCACGGTGCCCATGTAGTTGGCGATCATGCCGTCGTAGGCAGCGGTGTGTTCGAAGGCCTTGAGCATCAGGTCGAAGCGCTGGGCGTAGGTCAGGCCGCCGGCTTTCAGGCTTTCCAGTACGTTGGCGTAGTCGCTGGCGTTCACCACGATGGCCACGTCTTTGTGGTTCTTGGCTGCCGAGCGAACCATGGTCGGGCCGCCGATATCGATGTTTTCGATGGCGGTCGGCAGGTCGCAGCCTGGCTTGTTGATGGTGGCTTCGAACGGGTACAGGTTAACGGCCACCAGGTCGATCGGCTTGATGCCGTGCTCGCTCATGATGGCGTCGTCGATACCGCGACGACCGAGGATCCCGCCGTGGATTTTCGGGTGCAGGGTCTTGACCCGACCGTCCATCATTTCTGCGAAACCGGTGTAGTCCGCCACTTCCACTGCGGCCACGCCGTTGTCCTGCAGCAGTTTGAAGGTCCCGCCGGTGGAGAGAATCTCCACGCCCAGGGCTTCCAGCTCCCGGGCAAATTCGAGGATCCCGGTCTTGTCGGAGACACTGATCAAGGCACGGCGGATCGGCAGGCGGGTAGTCTGGTCGGTCATTTCAATTTCCATCAAAAGCAAAGGAGTCAGCAAAAAAGGCGTCCGTTTTTACGCGGGCGCCTTTCTGGTTTGATTGAATGCTTACAGCAAATCGTACTGCTTGAGTTTCTTGCGCAGCGTGCCACGGTTCAGACCGAGCAGCTCACTGGCCTTGGTCTGGTTGCCCTTGACGTAGTTCATCACGCTTTCGAGCAACGGCGCTTCGACTTCGGAGAGCACCAGGTTGTACACGTCCGTGACGGCAGCGCCCTCAAGGTGGGCGAAATAATTGTGCAGCGCCTTCTCGACACTCCCGCGAAGGGTCTGGCCTTCTTCGCTCGGCGTGTTGAGGTGCTGTTTCAAATTGACGTTGTCGCTCACGGGTGTTGTTCCACTCACTAAAGTCTCGGTCATCATCGTCATGCGGCCACCCCTTCTCCGTCCCCTGTCACCAGGCTCTTGTAACGCTCGGAGAAGAACTCACGAACGTTGGCGCACTGTGCTTCCGTATCATCCAAACGATTGAAGTGGGCGCGAAACTCCCTGGCGCCCGGCAAGGTTGCGAGATACCAGCCCACATGCTTGCGAGCAATGCGTACTCCCATCACGTCTCCGTAGAAGGCGTGCAGGGCGGCCAGATGCTCTAGCAGAATACGTTCCACCTCGATCAGCTCCGGTGCCGGCAAGGTTTCGCCGGTACGCAGAAAATGCTCGATCTCACGAAAAATCCACGGCCGCCCCTGGGCAGCCCGGCCAATCAACAGGCCATCGGCGCCGGTCGCGTGCAGCACGCGCCGGGCTTTCTCGGCTGAGTCGATGTCGCCGTTGGCAAAGACGGGAATCGACACCGCCTGCTTGATCGCGGCAATGGTGTCGTACTCGGCTTCACCGGTGTAAAGGTCGGCGCGGGTCCGGCCATGCACCGCCAGCGCTGTAATGCCTGCCTGCTCGGCGATCTTCGCCACCGTCAGGCCATTCTTGTTGTCCCGGTCCCAACCGGTGCGGATCTTCAGGGTGACCGGCACATCCACTGCAGCGACAACGGCATGCAGGATCTCGCTCACCAACTGCTCATCCTTCAACAGGGCAGAACCTGCGGCCTTGTTGCAGACCTTCTTGGCCGGGCAACCCATGTTGATATCAATAATCTGCGCCCCCAACTCCACGTTGGCCCGGGCCGCATCCGCCAGCATCTGCGCATCACCGCCGGCGATCTGTACCGAGCGGGGCTCGGGATCACCTTCGTGGATCATGCGCATCCGCGATTTGCGGGTGTTCCACAGGCTCATGTCGCTGGTGACCATTTCCGAGACTACAAGCCCTGCGCCCAAACGCTTGCAAAGCTGACGAAAGGGCTGGTCGGTGACGCCCGCCATCGGGGCGAGGATCAAGCCGTTGTGCAATGTGTATGGGCCGATGCGTACCGCCGACATAGGACTTCCCTGTTGTGGGGCCGGATCATTAGAGTTCGAAAAAGGGTTGGCATGATACCCGCTCTCGATGACTGGATAAAGGCTGAATTGGATAAAATCTGAGCAGTTATTTTCTTATCGCCGCAGGTTTGGTCAAAGGCGATGCAGTCAATAATCTGCCGTCAAGCGCCGGCCAGGCAGCCGTTTCACTCGGGGGAGTGGAAGCTCAGGCTGTAATTCACCGCTTTGTTGCCCGGGTCGAGGATGTCCAGGGCAATGTGGATCGGCGTCTGGGAGGGCATCTCGGTCACGCCTGCCAACTCGCCGCTGAGGTATTCGGCGGGTTTGAAGCGACGACTGGCGATCATATTCCCGTTCATGTCGGCAAAGCGTAGCTCCAGCAGCGGGAACGGTTGGGAGAATGTCGCGCGGTTATAGATGATCGCGTCCACCACCAGGGCACCGGCAAACTCCGGGTGGCTGCGCACCACCAGGTTGCTGCTCTTGATGTGGGCGATATCGACCCGGGATGGCACGGTGCAGCCCAGTTTCGGGCACAGTTCCTGGAACCATGGGCGGTAGGCGTCCTGGCGTGCCAGGTCGTCGAATTGGTAGGCGACGTATTGTCCCGCCAGGCCGGCGGCGGCCAGCAGCACCAGCAAGCCCCAGAACAAACGGCGGCCCCAGCCGGAGGAGCGCTTCCGGGAATACAGGTGCAGCGGGTCGTCTTCCAGGTCCGAAAGCAGGTCGTCGTGGGCGCCGGCCTCGGGGCGAGGGCGCTTGCGTTTGGGCTGCGGGCGTTCCGGTTGTTCGGGGTCCGGCTCGTCCGCTACGGCGGTTACCGGTGGGTCGAGTTCGTCATCGGTGGTGCTTGTGTGCAGCGGTGGTTCGTCGTCCGGCTCGACCGCTTCAAACGACATCGACGGTTCGGTGCGCTTGGGTTTGCCTGGGCTTGCCTTGGCCGGTTGCGGTTCCTCGTCGGCCGTTTGCGGGGCTTGGGCCCGTTCATCCCGGGGTTCGCTGAACAGGCTGGAGGCCCATTGCTCTTCCTCTGCCTTGGCCGTATCACGGCTGGCGCTGAGGGCATCTTCCTTTTGCCGACGATCGGCGCCGGGCTGGCGACGGTCGGCACCCACGGGTTGGGTGTGCTGGATCTCGCGACGTTCCAGCTTGGCCAGTTCTACGTCGAGGTCCAGGTTATCCAGGTCCAGCTCTTCGGCGGTCCATTGCTTCTGGCTGATGGCTCGCGGCGCTTGGGGTGGCGGTTCTACGGCTGCCGGCGGCTCTGCCGCAGGTGGTGCCTGGGGCGCGGGCGCATTGGCGCGCTGCTCCAGCAGTTGGCGAGCGGCATTGAACACTTGCAGGCACGACCCACAGCGCACCACGCCACGGGCCACGCTCAATTGAGCGTGGTTGACGCGAAAGCGTGCTTGGCAGTGTGGGCACTGGGTGACGAAACTGTCGGTCATGCGGCCATCCGATTCATGCAGGCGCTCATTCTAGCGCCGACGACCACTGATGCGTACCCAGCCATCGCGGTTGGCGATCGGATCCAGCTCAAAATCCTGGGCGTAGGCGGCGGCAACGTCTTCGCCCTGTTCGGCGAGGATGCCCGACAGCGCCAGGCGGCCGCCCGGCTTGACCAGGCTCGACAGCTGCGGCGCCAGGGAAACCAGCGGCCCGGCAAGGATATTGGCCACCAGCACGTCGGCTTGCACCTGGGGCAATTGCTCCGGCAGGTACAGCGGGAATTTCTCTTCAGCGATGTTATTGCGCCCGGCGTTATCGCGGGAGGCTTCCAGGGCTTGCACGTCGATATCGGTACCGACCGCTTCCTTGGCGCCCAGCAGCAGGGCAGCGATCGCCAGGATCCCCGAGCCACAGCCGAAGTCCAGCACGTTGCAGTCTTTCAGGTCCTGGCCATCGAGCCATTCCAGGCACAGCGCGGTGGTGGGGTGGGTGCCGGTGCCGAACGCCAGGCCCGGGTCCAGCAGCAGGTTCACGGCGTCAGGCTCGGGGGCGGCGTGCCAGCTCGGCACGATCCACAGGCGCTGGCCAAAACGCATTGGCTGGAAGTTGTCCATCCAGCTGCGTTCCCAGTCCTGGTCTTCGATGATTTCGCTGTGATGCTCCGGCAGCGGGCCGCCGGTGAGCAGTTCCATGTGGGCCAGGACGCTGGCGGCATCGGTGCCGTCTTCGAACAGGGCCAGCAGATGGGTGTGGGACCACAGAGGGGTGGTGTTGAGCTCGGGTTCGAAGATCGGCTGGTCTTCGGCGTCCATGAAGGTCACCGACACGGCGCCCACTTCGAGGAACGCGTCTTCGTAGGTTTCGGCTTGTTCTGGGCTGATGGCGAGACGGACTTGCAGCCAAGGCATGGCGGGCACCTTTGAAAAAATGAGTGTGCAGCGGGGTAGGGCTGCGAAAGACGCGCAAGTTTACGCGAGCGAACAGCAGAAGACGACTGTACTGCTGGTGTACACAGAACAAAATGTGGGAGCGGGCTTGCTCGCGAATGCGGTGTGTCAGTAATGGATGTGTTGACTGGCACACCGCATTCGCGAGCAAGCCCGCTCCCACAAGGGGAATGTATCCATCCAGAAAAATCGGGTGGGCAGAAACAACAAAACCGCCCGAAGGCGGCTTTGTTGGGTGGAGCACTTCGCTTACTGATTAGCCAGCTTGTGTTCCAGGTAGTGAATGTTCACACCACCTTCGCAGAAGCCTTCATCGCGAACCAGGTCCCGATGCAGCGGGATGTTGGTCTTGATGCCGTCTACCACAATTTCGTCCAGGGCATTACGCATACGGGCCATGGCCTCGTCGCGGGTGGCGCCCCAGGTGATCAGCTTGCCGATCAGCGAGTCGTAGTTGGACGGAACCTTGTAGCCGCTGTACAGGTGCGAATCCACACGTACGCCGTTGCCGCCGGGCGCGTGGAAATGCTTGACCAGGCCAGGGCTTGGGATAAAGGTTTTCGGGTCTTCGGCGTTGATCCGGCACTCCAGGGAGTGGCCGTGGATCTTCACATCATCCTGGGTAAACGACAGCTTGTTGCCAGCGGCGATGCTCAGCATCTCCTTGACGATGTCGATACCGGTGACCATCTCCGAAACCGGATGCTCTACCTGCACACGAGTGTTCATCTCGATGAAGTAGAAACGGCCGTTTTCGTACAGGAACTCGAAAGTGCCCGCGCCACGGTAGTTGATGTCGATGCACGCCTTGACGCAGCGAGCCAGTACTTCCTGGCGAGCTGTTTCGTCCAGGCCCGGTGCCGGCGCCTCTTCCAGTACCTTCTGGTGACGACGTTGCAGCGAGCAATCGCGGTCACCCAGGTGGATGGCGTGGCCCTGGCCGTCGGACAGTACCTGCACTTCCACGTGACGTGGGTTGGTCAGGTACTTTTCCAGGTAGACCATCGGGTTGCCGAACCAGGCGGCAGCTTCCGAGCGAGTCTGCTTGGCGGCTTCGATCAGTTCTTCTTCCTTGTGCACCACGCGCATGCCGCGACCACCACCGCCACCGGCGGCCTTGATGATCACCGGGTAACCGACTTCGCGACCAATGCGCAGGGCGGTTGCCTCGTCTTCAGGCAGCGGGCCGTCGGAACCTGGAACGGTAGGTACGCCGGCCGCGATCATGGCGTCCTTGGCCGATACCTTGTCGCCCATCAGGCGAATGGTTTCGGCTTTCGGGCCGATGAAGGCAAACCCGGATTTCTCCACCTGTTCGGCGAAATCGGCGTTTTCCGCGAGGAAGCCGTAGCCGGGGTGGATGCCATCAGCGCCGGTCACTTCAGCGGCGGCGATGATGTTCGAGACTTTCAGGTACGAGTTCGTGGCCAGTGGCGGGCCGATGCAGATGCTTTCGTCCGCCAGTTTCACGTGCATCAATTCGGTATCGGCCGTCGAGTAAACAGCGACGGTCTTGATGCCCTCTTCCTTACAGGCGCGCAGGATACGCAGCGCGATCTCGCCGCGGTTGGCGATCAGGACTTTTTGCAGTTTCTTCGCAGGTTTCAACATCGAAGGCGCTCCGCGGTTCAAACGATGGTGAACAGCGGCTGGTCGTACTCAACCGGCTGACCGTTTTCTACCAGGATGGATTCGATGACGCCGGCTTTTTCCGCCGTGATGTGGTTCATCATCTTCATCGCTTCAACGATGCAGATGGTGTCGCCCACTTTCACGGTTGCGCCGACTTCAACGAAGGCTGGCGAGGTCGGTGCCGGGGTGCGGTAGAAGGTACCGACCATTGGCGACTTGACCACGAAACCGTTCAGTTTTGGAGCAGCCGGAGCTTCGGCAGCAGCCGCGACCGGAGCAGCCGCCACGGGTGCAGCGGCCGGAGCCGGCGCTTGCATCTGTGGTGCGTAGAACTGTTGGGCCGGGGTCTTGCTGTGACGGCTGATCCGTACGGATTCCTCGCCTTCCTTGATCTCCAGCTCGTCGATACCGGATTCTTCCAGCAGTTCGATCAGTTTCTTAACTTTACGGATATCCATGAATCATCAACTCCCAAAGGGTCGGTCAGGGGCGCTTGGCCGTGTCTTCAAGCTGTTCCAGGGCGGCCTCCAGGGCCAGTCGGTAACCGCTGGCGCCAAGGCCGCAGATCACTCCTACCGCAACGTCGGAGAAGTAAGAGTGATGGCGGAAAGGTTCGCGTTTGTGCACGTTCGATAAATGCACTTCGATGAATGGGATGCTCACCGCCAGCAGCGCGTCACGTAATGCAACGCTTGTGTGCGTAAAAGCGGCGGGATTGATCAGGATAAAGTCCACGCCTTCGCTGCGCGCGGCATGGATGCGATCAATCAGTTCGTACTCGGCATTGCTTTGCAGGTAGAGCAAATGGTGGCCGGCATCACGTGCCCGTCGTTCCAGATCGAGGTTGATCTGTTCGAGGGTCACTGCCCCGTAGACGCCCGGTTCGCGGGTGCCGAGCAGGTTCAGGTTGGGTCCGTGAAGAACCAGTAAGGTCGCCATCGGCTGTTCCTTGTTATTGATGTGGGCACGGTAGAACCCGGCGACTATGCCGCAAAGGCTTTGTGACTGTCCAGTTCTATGCAGTAGGCAGCACGATTAGCGAGGATTGCGCAAAATATGTGACCGCAAGGCTGAATCCGGTCAGTGTGGGAGCTGGCTTGCCTGCGATGGCGGTGGTTCAGCCGCCACATGCGTTGACGGGTGCGCCGCCTTCGCGAGCAAGCCCGCTCCCACATTTTGATCTTCACAAGACGGGAGAGCCGGTCAGACGCGGAATGCCTGCACGGCGGTGTTGAGTTGCCCGCCTAGTACCAATAAGTGCTCGCCCTGGCGGCGTCCCTGGCCAATTCGCAGCAAGTTGTCCTCGCCCAGCTGGTGAATCCGCTCGCTGTTATCGCGGATTTCACTCACGGCGCCACTTTGCTGGGCCGTCACATCGGCGATCCGCACGGCGGTGTCGGAAATGGTCTGGATCGCCCCGACGATTTCATCCAGCGCGCCGTCAGCCGCCTGGGCTTGTTCGGCAGTGGCTTCGGCGTGTTCGACCTGGGCGCGCATGCCTTCCACCGATTGCCGGGCGGCGGTTTGCAGGCCGGCGATCAGATGCTGGATTTCGGCGGTGGCGCCAGCGGTGCGCTGGGCCAGGGAGCGCACCTCATCGGCCACCACGGCGAACCCGCGCCCAGCTTCACCGGCCCGGGCGGCTTCGATGGCGGCGTTCAGCGCCAGCAGGTTGGTCTGGTCGGCAATCGAGCGAATCACCGTGAGTACGCCGCCGATGGTCGCGGACTCTTCGGCGAGTTTCTCGATCATCTGCGCATTTATCTGCACTTCGCCGACCAATGCGTGCAACCCGGTCAGGCTCAGGCCGATCACCCGTTGGCCCTGCTCGACGGCCTGGCCCGCGCTGCGGCTGGCCTCGGCAGCCTGGCTGGCGTCGCCGGCAACCTGCTGGATAGTCGCTTCCAGTTCGCCCAGGGAATCGCGAATCTGCGCGGTATCACCGGCCTGGCGCTCGGCCCCGTCGTGCATGCCGCTGCTCAACTCCGCCAGCGCGCTGCTGCTGCCGGCCACTTGCTCGGCGTTGCCTCTGATGGTGCCCACCAGGTCCACCAGGTAGGCGCGCAGGCGGTTCAGGGACTCTTCGATATCGTGCAGTTCGCGGTTGGTCTTGCCCAGGGCAATGTGTTGGCTGAAGTCACCTTCGGCCCAGGTGGACAAGGCCGGCGCCAGGTTGGTCAGCACCCGCGCCAGGCGCCGCTGCAAGGTGTCGATCAAGAGGGCGATCAGCAGAATCAGGCCGATCATCACGCCTTGCATCAGCCGCACTTCGCCCTGGATCTGCGCGTGCTGGGCGCGCACCACAGGCTCCAGCCCGGCGATGGCTTGCTGCACGGCGTTGATTTTCAGGTGGGTGGCGGTGGCCAGTTCGGTGCGTTGCTGGATTTGTTCGCGGGTGCGTTTCAGCTCGGCGGGGTAGCGGGTCAGCAGGCTGTTGAGTTCGCGCTTGAGGTCGACGCCGGTGTCCTGGGCCACGGTTTTTTCAGTGTTTTCCAGGCCCATCATGGCCGAGAAATCGTCGGTACTGGACTCGCTGCTGGCGGTCACCCCCAGTAATGGCAGCTGCCCCAGCACGTCAGCCTGGCTGCGGATATTACTGACTTCGCGCTCCACATCGTCGGCCAGTTCGCTGCGCCCGCTGCTCACCAGCTTGTCCCGGGCCAGGGAGAGTTTCGCCAGGTGCTGGGACGCAGCGAGCAACGGCGGCAGATAGCGCGCCGCCTCGGGCGTACTGACGCCGCTGGCGTACTGGTTCAGTTGCTCCAGGTTGGCACCGAGTTCGCGTTCGGCTTGCAGCAACAGGGCTTGCGGGTCGCCGGCCAGCTTACCGGCGGCCAGCAGGTCGGTCTTGCCGAAGGTGTCCAGGTCGGCAAGGCTGGGACGCAGGTTTTGCGCCAGCTCTGCGGGTAACTCATCCAGCTGCTGCAACAGGTTTTCCAGGCTCTGGCTGGCGCTGCTCAGGCGCAGGGCGTCGCCGCTGGCGAGGTAATCGTCGATATTGCGCGCGGCCTGGTTCTGGAACGTCTGCGACAGGCCAAGGTAGCGCTCCATCAGCAGGTAAGGCCGTTCCAGGGCACGTTGCGACCACCAGAGCGTAGCGCCCAGGGCCAGGCAAACGGCGACCAGAAGGAGGGTGTTCAGATTCGTCAGCAGCTTCAGGCGCATGCGTGGTTTCAACCGACAGCAGAAGTAAGTGCCTGAAGTTATTGCGTTTCCATTACAGAGTTATGACGGATTCGGTGGATTCCGGTGAAAAGGTGGCACTTTGCTTTGATGCGCGCGCGGACATCACCCGGTTACGCCCGGCATCCTTGGCGCGGTACAGCGCCTCGTCGGCCTGGGCCGCCATCATCAGGCTGTCGGAGCCGTCGCAGAGCTCCACCACGCCGGCACTGAACGTGCACCACAAATCCTGGGGCTGGGCGGGATAGTGAATCTCGGCAAAGCGCCCGCGAATCTCGTCAAGTACTTGGCAAGCCCTGTCGAGGTCGGTGTCGGGCATCACGATGGCAAATTCTTCGCCACCGTAACGGCCTATATAGTCGGTCTTGCGCAGGCGCTGCTTGAGAAACAGCGCGAGGCTCTTGATCACCCGGTCGCCCATGGGGTGGCCGTGGCTGTCGTTGACCCGCTTGAAGTGGTCGATGTCGAGCATCGCAAAACTCAGCGGCTTGCTCTCGCGGCGCGCGCGGAAGCTGCAGTCTTCGAGCAGTTGCAGGATGTGGGTGTGGTTGTACAGCCCGGTGAGGCTGTCGCGTACCATCCGCGCCTTGAGGTTGCGTGCCCGCGCGGCGCGGTTGCGTACGGTGGTGATCAGGTGCCGGGGCTTGATCGGTTTGGTGAGGAAGTCGTCGCCGCCTTCGCTCATGGCGTCCAGTTGCTTGTCCAGGTCGTCTTCGGCCGAGAGGTAGATGATCGGTACGCTGACGTAGCGGTCATTGTGACGGATCACCTTGGCCAGCTCGGTACCGGTGCAGGCCGGCATATACATGTCGAGGATGATCAGGTCGGGCTGGAAGTCCGCCAGCTCGGCCATGGCCTGGATCGGTTCGATCAATGTGCGGGTGACGATGCCGGCGCTGTTGAGCAGGCGCTCGGTGTGCATCGCCTGGGCCCGCGAGTCGTCGATGATCAGCACTTTATAAGGTTCGTACTGGGCGACGCAGGTCAGCACTTCGATTTTTTCCAGCAGGCTCGACGCCTCCAGGGTGCCGGTGAGGAACTCCTGGCCGCCGGCGCGCACGGCGGCCAGGCGGGTGGGGGTGTCGGTTTCGTGCAGGCTGAAAAACAGCAGTGGCAGCTTTTGCTCCAGGCCTTCCTGGGCTTCGGCGGCGAGCTTCAGGCCGAGGCCGGCGCCGCAGAAATCCACATCCATCACAATGGCCGCCGGCAAGCGCTCGGCCATGGATGAGCGAAACGCCGCCACGCTGTCGAGGGACTGGGCGCTCAAGCCGAAAAATTCCAGCTGCTTGGCCAGGCGGTCGGCGCGGTCGTGATCGGCCAGCATCACGTAGATCGGCTTGCGCATCGGCGGCAGCAGGGTTTGTTCCAGCTGGTCGCCCTGGCGCAGCCCGGTGCGCGACAGGCGCTGCATCAAACGGTTGAGTTCGGTGATCAGGTGGCTGCTCAGACGGCCGCGGTTGTCATCCACCGCCTTGAGTGAAGCGCCGATCTGGTGCGCCAACTGGCCGTGTTCCGGCTGCTCAAAGCGTTCGGCAAAACGCAGCAGGCGCAGGTTGGCCTCACTGAGCTCTGACAGGTCAGTGGTCGACCATTCGCTGCGTTGCAGGCGCTGCCAGATCTCAAGAATTTGACGTGCCTGATGAATTACCCGCTGGGCAAAATGGTGCTTGAGACGCTCACGGCTGGGGTCTTCTGGCTCGGTCATATCCTGACTACTAGTTAGGCTGCATGCTGAGGTCGAACTGATGGCTCTATGCTAGCACCTCTTTTCCGTTGCACGAGTGTCATACGTCAATTAACTGCAAGGTCGCAGAGATTCATTTATCGACCATGCAGTCGCGCGGGCGTAAACAGCGTGCATCCTTTATAGTCGAACCGCGTACTCGCGCCACCCTGGCTAAAAGCGCCGCACTGCTCGGCACGATGGGGCAGGGTTGTGGTCGTAGCTATTGAACTCAAGTGATTGAAAGGATATCGCCATGCTGGACTGGAAAAACCGTGCAGGCAGTGCAAAGGGCCCGGCCCCTGAAACCAAGTCGGCCCCCCGCAGCTATTTCCGTAACCTGCTGATGAGCCGCGCGTTGCTCTCGCTGGTTGCGTTGTACCTGTTGGTCACCGGTGCCCTGGGTTGGTACTGGAGCGAAGAGCCTGCGTTGTTCCCGGTCCAGCAGAATGCGCAAATTGCCGCCGAGAAGGATGGCAAGCAGATGGTGGTGGGCTTTACCACCGTCGAAACCCTCAAGACGGTGGTGGGCACCCTGCTGAACAAGCCGGGTGGCTACATTTCCAACGACCGTTTCCCGCCGGGCCTGTGGATGGACAACATGCCGAGCTGGGAATACGGCGTACTGGTGCAGGTGCGTGACCTGACCCGTGCCCTGCGCAAGGACTTCGCCCGCTCCCAGTCGCAGTCGGCGGAAGACGCAGACCTGGCCAAGGCCGAACCGCGCTTCAACTTCGACAACAAGAGCTGGGTGCTGCCGTCCAGCGAGTCGGAATACCAGGAAGGCATCAATTCCCTGAGCCGCTACGAAGCGCGCTTGTCCGACCCGAATCAAAAAGGCGCGCTGTTCTATGCACGTGCCGACAACCTCAACAACTGGCTGGGTGATGTGGCGACCCGCCTGGGCTCGCTGTCGCAACGGCTGTCGGCCAGCGTGGGCCGGGTCAAGCTCAACACCGCGCTGAAAACCGAAGCGCTGGCGCCGGGTGAAGTGCCGCAGGTCGACGAAGAAGTGGTGGAAACCCCATGGATGCAGATCGACAACGTGTTCTACGAAGCCCGCGGCCAGGCCTGGGCCCTGTCGCACCTGCTGCGCGCCATTGAAGTCGACTTCGCCGATGTGCTGGCCAAGAAGAACGCCACCGTCAGCGTGCGCCAGATCATTCGTGAGCTGGAAGCTTCGCAAGAGCCGGTATGGAGCCCGATGATTCTCAACGGCAGTGGCTTTGGCATCCTGGCCAACCATTCGCTGGTCATGGCCAACTATATTTCCCGGGCCAACGCTGCAGTGATCGACCTGCGTCAGCTCCTGAACCAGGGTTGATGATGGACGCTTCCACCAGGGAGGCAGCGCACCGCGCCGCCTCCGACGCCGAACTGATTGCCTGGGTCGACGAGCAGGACAACCTGCTCGGCAGCCTCGTACGTTCCGATCTGCGCCGGCGCGGGCTGATCGGGCGCTGCACCTTTATTTTCCTGTTCAACTCGGCCGGTGAGCTGTGTGTGCACCGGCGCACCCTGAGCAAAGCCATGTACCCGGGTTTCTGGGACACGGCGGCGGGCGGAATGGTGGCGGCCCACGAGTCCTATGCCGAATCGGCGGCCCGTGAGCTGGAAGAAGAGTTGGGCGTCAGCGGCGTCGAACTGACCGCCCACGATCACTTCTACTTCGAAGACGGCGACAGCCGGCTCTGGTGCACCTCGTTCTCGGCCGTGTGGGACGGGCCGCTGCGAATCCAGCCGGAAGAAGTCATGGAAGCGCGCTTTCTGCCCCTGGCGACGGTGCTTCAGGAGGCCGAGCAAAAGCCCTATTGCCCGGATGCCCAGGAAGGGTTGCGTCGTTATTTGGCCCTGCGTCGCTAAAGTTGCATAAATTGGCGCGATTTGGCTCTTAGCAAGGGGCCTTTTTGCCGTTACACTGCGCGACTTTTCAGGCTGAACCGCTGTTGTTCCACCCTGTAGAAGCGAGCTTGCTCGCGAAAAACGTAAGCACGACGCGTGCTGTCTGAAGGCCCGCGTTATCGTTGACGACCTTCGCGAGCAAGCTCGCTCCTACAGTGGTTTGAACATCGGCGGCTCAGTAGCGCTGCCCCTGCCTGAGTGGGGCTTCGCGGTCGATGATCCCATCGATCAGTCTTTGTCCTCCCAAGAGGATTGCCGGTGGCCAAAAAAGCCGCATCCTTCGCCGCCCTTGGTGGCCTGGTATTTTCCACCGACGCAGGTCGACACTGCCCGGACTGTCGCCAGCCCGTGGACGCTTGTACCTGCAAAACAACCCTGATTCCCGAAGGCGATGGTATTGCCCGCGTTCGTCGCGAGAGCAAGGGCCGTGGCGGCAAGACAGTGACCACCATCACTGGCGTGCCCCTGGCCGAAGAAGCCTTGAAGGAACTGGCCACCACGTTGAAAAAGCGCTGTGGCACCGGTGGCGCCCTGAAAGACGGCGTGATCGAGATCCAGGGCGACCACGTCGAGTTGCTGTTGGCCGAGCTGATCAAGCTGGGTTACAAGGCGAAGAAATCCGGCGGCTAGCAGCCTCTGTGAAAACCACCCCGATAGCCCGCTGGCTGAACGCGAACTGTCGTCCCCATGGTTTTCACAGAGCCTGTTCCTGACCGGTGTCTAAACTCTGTCCTGCAAGTGGGGTCTACCCCTCTCACAGGCAAATCGTCATTTTCATTCTTTAGACTGCGCCAGCCTCTGATCAGGCCGGTGCACTTCGACTTCATTTATAGGGGACTTCGATGTCCGTACGACGCACACGCAAAGACGATGGCAGCCAATGGACAGTTGCGGACAGCCGCAGTGTTTACGGGATTCGCCATTGGGGGGCCGGGTATTTCGCGATCAATGATGCCGGTCGCGTTGAAGTCCGTCCGAACGGCCCGAACAGCACGCCTGTGGACCTGTACGAGCAAGTCGACGAGCTGCGCAAAAGCGGCCTGTCCCTGCCGTTGCTGGTGCGCTTCCCCGACATCCTGCAAGACCGCGTGCGCCAGCTGACCGGCGCGTTCGACTCCAATATCGAGCGCCTGGAATACCAGAGCAAATACACCGCGCTGTACCCGATCAAGGTGAACCAGCAGGAAGCGGTGATCGAGAACATCATCGCCACCCAGGACGTGTCCATTGGCCTGGAAGCCGGCTCCAAGCCCGAGCTGCTGGCCGTGCTGGCCCTGGCGCCGAAAGGCGGCACCATCGTCTGCAACGGTTACAAGGACCGTGAGTTCATCCGCCTCGCGCTGATGGGTCAGAAGCTGGGCCACAACGTGTTCATCGTGATCGAGAAAGAATCCGAAGTCGGCCTGGTGATCGAAGAAGCCGCCAACCTCAAGGTCAAGCCACAGGTGGGCCTGCGGGTGCGCCTGTCGTCCCTGGCGTCGAGCAAGTGGGCAGACACCGGTGGCGAGAAATCCAAATTCGGTCTGTCGGCGGCGCAATTGTTGTCGGTGGTCGAGCGCTTCCGCGCGGCGGGCCTGGACCAGGGCATCCGCCTGCTGCACTTCCACATGGGTTCGCAGATCGCCAACCTGGCCGACTACCAGCACGGGTTCAAGGAAGCCATTCGTTACTACGGCGAACTGCGCAACCTCGGCCTGCCGGTAGACCACATCGATGTGGGCGGCGGCCTGGGCGTGGACTACGACGGTACCCACTCGCGTAACGCCAGCTCGATCAACTACGACATGGACGACTACGCCGGCGTGGTTGTGGGCATGCTCAAGGAATTCTGCGACGCGCAGAGCCTGCCGCACCCGAACATCTTCTCCGAGAGCGGCCGTTCCCTGACCGCCCACCACGCCATGCTGGTGGTGCAAGTTACCGACGTCGAGAAGCACAACGACGACGTGCCGCTGATCGAGAACAAGGAAAGCCTGCCGGAAACCGTGCAATGGCTGGTGGACCTGCTGGGCCCGACCGACATTGAAATGGTCACCGAAACCTACTGGCGCGCCACTCACTACATGAGCGACGTGGCAACCCAGTACGCCGACGGCAAGATCACCCTGGCCGAGAAAGCCCTGGCCGAGCAGTGCTACTTCGCCGTCTGCCGCCGCCTGCACGACTCGCTGAAAGCCCGCCAGCGTTCCCACCGCCAGGTGCTGGACGAACTCAACGACAAGCTGGCCGACAAGTACATCTGCAACTTCTCGGTCTTCCAGAGCCTGCCGGACACCTGGGCCATCGGCCAGGTGCTGCCGATATTGCCGCTGCATCGCCTCGACGAAGAACCGTTGCGCCGTGCGGTGCTGCAGGATTTGACCTGCGACTCCGACGGCAAGATCAAGCAGTACGTGGATGAGCAAAGCATCGAGACCAGCTTGCCGGTGCACGCTGTGAAAGAAGGCGAGGACTACCTGCTGGGGATCTTCCTGGTGGGTGCCTACCAGGAAATTCTCGGCGACATGCACAACCTGTTCGGTGACACCGACTCGGTGAACATCTACCAGCGTGACGACGGTTCGGTGTACAGCGCCGGGATCGAGACCCACGACACCATCGAAGACATGCTGCGCTACGTGCACTTGTCGCCGGAGGAGTTGATGACTCACTACCGTGACAAGTGCGCCAGCGCGAAGATCACGGCGGCGGAGCGGACTCAGTTCCTGGATGCGTTGCGTCTTGGTTTGACGCGTTCGTCGTACCTGTCCTCGTAAGGACACCGCTCCCAGGCTGACAAAGATCTCAATGTGACAGAGATCCAGTGTGGGAGCGGGCTTGCTCGCGAAGGCGGTGTGTCAGTCGATACATGTGCAGACTGATACACCGCCTTCGCGAGCAAGCCCGCTCCCACATTTGGATCGCCGCAAGTCCTGCAGTTTTTATAGGGCCTGAATAATGTCGAAAAAACTCCTGCAAGTGTTCACTCTGGCCATCGCGACGCTGCTCGCAGCCTGCTCCCCGATCAAAGTGCTCAACGCACTCACCCCCACCAGCACCTTCACCAAAACATCCGCCATCGCCTACGGCGATGACCCCCGCCAGAAACTCGATATCTACCGCCCCGTCACCGCCTTGCCCGACGCGCCCGTCGTGGTGTTTTTCTATGGCGGCAGCTGGAACAGCGGCTCAAGGGATGACTACGGTTTCGTCGGCGAAGCCCTGGCTTCGCGCGGCATCGTGGTGGTGATCGCCGACTACCGGCTTTACCCGCAAGTGCGCTACCCACTGTTTTTGCAGGACGGCGCCCAAGCAGTCGCGTGGGCGTATCAGCACAGTGCCGAATACGGCGGCGATCCCCGCAAGCTGTATGTGATGGGCCACAGTTCCGGTGCCTACAACGCCGCAATGCTGGCGCTGGACCCGCAGTGGCTGGCCGGGGTTGGCCTGTCGCCGTCAGTCTTCAAGGGATGGATCGGCCTCGCCGGGCCGTATGATTTCCTGCCGATTGAAAACCGCGATGTGCGGCCGGTGTTCTTCTACCCGGACTCGCCGCCCGATTCCCAACCCATCAACCACGTCAGCCAAAGCGCGCCCCCCAGCCTGTTGATTGCTTCGGTGGACGACAACCTGGTCAACCCCAAGCGCAACACCGGCGGGTTGGCGAAAAAGCTGCGAGCGGCGGGTGTGCCGGTGGAGGAGTTCTACTTCACCAAGACCAGCCACGCCACATTGGTGGCGTCGATGTCCCGGCCGCTGCGCTGGCTGGCGCCCGTGCTGGACCGGGTCACGGCGTTTATCACGTTCACGCCGGGCCAGTAAGCCAGCGGTCCTGCTTGTTCAGGCGCCAGGCAATTGCCCACAGCGTCAGGCTGCGCAGGGCCATGAACAACAGGAAGGTTATCCACAATCCGTGGTTGCCAAGGCCCTGCAAGGCCCAGGCGAAGGGCAGCACAATCACCACCGTCAGCAGCATGCCGTTGCGCATTTCCCGGGCGCGGGTGGCGCCGATGAACAGGCCGTCCAGCAGGTAGCTCCATACGGCGATCAACGGCAGTACGGCGAGGTAGGGCAGGTAGATGTCGGCGGTTTCGCGCACGCTCGGGATATCGGTTTGCATGGCGATAAACAGGTGGCCGAACACGGCGAACAGGATCGCGAAGCCGATACTCGCCAGCAACGACCAACCACAGGCCACCACCAGCGAGCGGCGCAAGGCCTGGCGGTCGTGGGCGCCGATGGCGTGGCCGCACAAGGCTTCCACGGCGTGGGCCAGTCCGTCCAGGGCGTGGGCCGTCAGCAACAGACCATTGAGCAGCAGCGCATTCGCCGCCACCGTGGCATCCCCCAAGCGAGCGCCTTGCACGGTGATCATGAAAAACACCGATTGCAGGGCCAGGCTGCGGATGAAGATATCGCGGTTCACCGCCAGCAGCGGGCGCCAGCTTTGCCACAGCTTGAGTGCCGCCCAGGCGATATGGCCAGGGTAGGCGCGCAGGGCTTTTTGGGTGAGGGCCAGGCCGAGGAGGGCGCCGGTCCATTCGGCGATCACCGAGGCGCGGGCCGAGCCGACCACACCCCAATCCAGACCCAGCACGAACCACAGGTTGAGCGCGATGTTCACGAGGTTGGTGGTCAGCAGAATCGCCAGCGGCGCACGGGCGTTCTGGGTGCCGAGGAACCAGCCCACCAGCGCGTAGCTGGCCAGAGCGGCGGGCAGGCCGAAGAGGCGGGTGTGGAAGAATTCGCGTGTCAGTTGGTTCAGCTCGGGCGAGGGCTGCATCCAGTCCAGCACCAGGCCGCTTAACGGAATGCCGATGCTGCCGAGCACTATGGCCAGGCCCAGCGCCAGCAACAGCCCCTGCAACAGAATCTGCCGCAGCGCGGCCCCGTCACCGCGCCCGGCGGCCTGGGCGGCAAAGCCGGTGGAGCCCATGCGCAGGAAACCCATGGCCCAGGCGAGGAAGGTGTACAGGCTGGCGCCAACGGCCACGGCGCCGAGTTGGTGGGCGTGGGGCAGGTGGCCGATGACCATGCTGTCCACCAGCGCCACCAGTGGTACGGAGATGTTCGACAAAATCATCGGCGCGGCGAGGGCCCACACGCGGCGGTGGGTGGGGCGGTCGCGCCAGTCGGTTAGCAGGGAAGTCATGCGGGCTCCTTTGGGGAGCGGTAGTGTAACTGTCCATTAGCTACGCCGCAGGGCCAATGTGGGAGCGGGCTTGCTCGCGAAAGCGGTGTGTCAGTCGCCGGATGTATTGGCTGATCCACCGCTTTCGCGAGCAAGCCCGCTCCCACATTTTTGACCGCGTAGTGTCAGGTTTTGCGCGGGTGCAGGCATTCGATGGAGCGGTCGACGGTGGTCTTGGCAATTTCCAGCAAGTGCCACACCGCCAGGATCTTCGCGCGCTGCGGGCTTTCCAGCAGTTCGCCGCAATCAAGCGCAGTCGCCGAGGCACTGCTGAGCAGGCTGGCGGTGTAGAGCAGGGAATCTTCGAAGCTCAGGTCTTCGTTGATGGTGTGGAAGCCTTGGGATGGCAGGTAATGTTCGAGCGCGCGATTGAAGGCGGCGCGGTCGTTGAGGAGGTCGCCGGGTGGGTCGGGAACAGGCTTATGCATGGTGTAACTCCACTAGTAGGTAAGGAGCTGACACCCGCGCGACTAAACGAGGGTGGCGGCTGTACGCAGGTTAGTCGACCGGCTAGTGGAACCCGGCGCACCCGAAGGTGCCCTGCGCACAGCAGCCATGAAGCATGGCGACAACTTGCGCTCACTAATTCCGGGCGACTAAACCCGATCACTGATATGCAGTGAAGGGCCGAAGACTAGCCACCCATCCCAACAGGCACAAGGCCGAAAGATTGTCTCGGAAACGTCCCTCAAATTAAAGGGATTTACCCTGCTGGCCCTTTATTAATGCACCACCCAGCTGAGCACCCACAGCCCGAGCATCAACCAGATAATCCCCATGATGATCGAAGCCCGCATAAACGCGCGCACCGCCGAGTACAACAGCATCAAGCCGATAATCAGCATGAGGATGCTGATGATCGAGGTGTCCATCCCCAAGGATCTGGACAGCCCGTCGACAAAGTCGCCGCCCGCGTGGGACAGGGTATTGAACAGCCCGCTGAACAACTCGACGATAAAGTGGATGATTTGGCCGATCTTGAGACCCAGCCATCCGAAAAAGTCTGTTTGCATGTGTGTGTCCTGATAAAACGGTGGGCGTAGCTGCCGAACCTGAGCCTTTGTTCGTTATTGGCCCAAGCTAGTTCCCTTCTAGCATAGAGGTTTACGGGCCGCAGGGATTCACTTGCCTTCGCGCGGCTTGCGCCCGAAGCTATACGCCTTCAGGAGCGCCCCATGAATCTCGACCACCTCACCGAACGCCTGCACCGCATCCGCGATACCAACGACTGGAAGCAGTTCCACAGCCCCAAGAACCTGGCGATGGCCGCCAGCGTCGAAATGGCCGAGCTGGTGGAGATTTTCCAATGGTTGAGCGAAGACCAGTCGCGCGAGTTACCCGCCGACAAACTCGCCCATGCCGGCCAGGAAGTGGGTGACATTGTGCTGTATCTGCTGCTGTTGTGCAGCGAATTGGGGTTGGACATGGATCAGGTGGTACAGGCCAAGCTGGCCGACAGCGAACGGCGGTTTGCCAAATGAGCGACCGTCATTTCGACCAGTTGGCCACCCGCTTTGCCGAGAAGATCTACGGCGGCGCCAAGGGCGCGATTCGCCTGGCGGTGCTGCAAGCCGATCTGATTGAAGCGTTGCCGGATCGCCCGCTGCGGGTACTGGATATCGGCGCAGGGCTGGGGCATATGTCGCTGTGGTTGGCCGAGCGCGGCCACGACGTAACCCTGGCCGAACCCGCCGAGCCGATGCTCGAAGGCGCCCGTCAGCGTTTTGCCGAAGCCGGGCAGACCGCCACCTTCATTCAAGCGCCCTGGCAAGACCTGCTCGGCCAGCTCACCGAGCCCTACGACCTGGTGCTGTGCCACGCCGTGCTGGAATGGCTGGCCGAACCCCACGCGATTCTGCCGGTGCTGCACCAGTTGACCGCGCCCGGTGGCTGGCTGTCGCTGGCCTTCTATAACCGCGATGCGTTGATTTACCGCAACCTGCTCAAAGGCCACTTCCGCAAAATGCGCAAGAACGACATGGCCGGCGAAAAGCAGAGCCTTACGCCGCAACAACCCCTGGACCCACGGGAGTTGGCGACGCAACTAGAGGGCCTGTGGCAGGTCGAAACCCAAAGTGGCGTGCGGGTGTTCCACGACTATATGCCGGTGGAATTCCAGGCCCGCGCCGAGTTGCTGGATTTGTTGGAGATGGAGCTCGCACACCGTCGTCACCCAAGCTTTGCCGGACTTGGGCGTTATTTGCACTGGATCTGCCGTCCGGTTTAAGCGGCCCAGTCTGCGGAGGTCGAAATGAAGCGCTGTCTTGGACTGATCCTGCTGGGCCTGGGCCTGGCGGGTTGCCAAAGCCCCAACCCGTATGTGGCGGCGTCTGCCCCGATGCCGCCGGCGCCTGCCCAGGCGGCCAACACCTTTGATGCCAGCGCCTACCCGGCGCCGGTGCGCGACTACGGCGCCTACCGCAGTTGGGCCTGGCTCAACAACCAGCTGCCGGCGGGCTCGGCCTGGGCGGATTCGGCGCAGATTGCCGAGGCGGTCAGCGGCGCCCTCGACCAGCGCGGCCTGCGCCCCTTGCATGACAACCGCGCCCCCGACCTGCTGGTAAGCGCCGACGTGCGCCTGGAAAAACGCCTGCGCCAGGTCCAGGACGACTATGGCTATGGTTACGGCGGTTATAACCGCTATGGCAACGGCTACGGCATGTACAACACGGTGCCGGTGGTACGCACTTATGAAGTGACGGTGGCCGTGGCACGCATCAGCCTGTTCGACGCGCGCACCCGCCAGCCGGTATGGAGCACCAGCGCCGAAACCACGAGCCAGGGCAGCCTCAGCGAGCGCGCCGACTCGCTGCGTGAGGCGATGCAAAAGGCAATGACTGCCTACCCACCCAGTTAGCAGCTATTCTCATCTCAGGCCCGGATTGTCTTTTGGAGAAAAACCATGCTTCGTCGTATTGCTGCACTTGCTGTTGTTGTGTTGCTGGGCGGTTGCCAGACCAGCCAGGTCAACCATGATTTCGACGCCAGCCGGGACTTTGGCGCCTACCGCAGCTGGAGCTGGAGAGAACCCGCGCTGCAATACCGCCCGGATGACCCGCGGATCAAGAGTGACCTCACCGAACAGCGCATCCGCCAGGCCGTGGGCGAGCAGCTCGACCAGCGTGGCCTGCGTCCTGCTGCGCCGGGCACCAAGGCTGACCTGAATGTACAGACCTACCTGATCGTCGAAGACCGCCAGCAACAAGTCACCACCAATTACGGCGGCGCCTGGGGCGGCCCGTGGAATGGTTACTGGGGCGCGCCGATGTATAACGAAACCCGCAACATCACCTACAAGGTCGCGACCATCCAGATTGACTTGCTCGACGGCAAGGACGGCAAGCTGGTGTGGCGTGGCAGCGATGAGCAGATCCTCGCCAGCTCGCCTGAACCCCGAGACCGCAGTGCCGCTATTCGTGCCACGGTGACCAAGGTGCTTTCCAACTACCCGCCGCATTGATCGCCTGATCAGCCCTCCGCCAGTCGTCGATCTATGGCGACTGGCCTGCAGCCCCCGCCGCTCTTGACTACACTCCCAAGCAACACAGGAGAGTAAGCGCTCGGCAGTGTGCCGGCAAAGGAGTGCTCGATGTCTCTTCGACTTCGTTCCGGTCACCACGCCGGGCCTGCAAGGCAGCGCGGTGCGGTTGGCTTGGTGGCGGTCTTGACCCTGGGCATGGTGCTGGTATTCATGTTGCTGGTGGTTGATAGCAGCCGTTTGTACCTGGAAAAACGCCAGTTGCAGGGGATTGCCGATATGGCGGCACTGGAGGCAGTGCAGCGTAAGGGGGATTGCCTGCCCGCCACCAATACCGCGCCCACCTATGCCGGTGCCAGCGCAGTGCGCAACGGTTATGTCATCCCGCCAGCAAACGCCCTGATAGTGAAATGCGGCGTGCTGACCACCGGCGCCACCAACCAGCGGGTGTTCTCCGCAGACGCGACCAAGACCGATGCCATCCAGGTGACTGCCTCGCGCCCGATCATGACCAGCGTTGCCGGGGGGGTCTGGGCGTTGTTCAGTGGTAGCGGCTACAACTTCAACACCCAGTTGTCTGCCGTCGCGGTGGCGGCGCCGAAGATCCTGCCGCCTCAGGCGCAACTGACGATCAAATCGACCCTGGTCACCGTGGACTCGAGCAAATCAGCAGCACTGAACCTGTTGTTCGGCCAACTCTTGGGCGGCTCACTGAACCTGAGCGTGGCAGGCTGGCAGGGCCTGGTAGACACCAACATCAACTTGCTCAGCTACCTCAACCAGTTGGCGTTGAACGTGGGCGTCACGGCCGGAGCCTACGATCAACTGCTGACCAAGACGGTCAAGATCAGTCAACTGGTCGACGCAGCCATTACGGTGCTCAGTGCCGGAGGCAATACAGCCAGCGTGGCGGTCAGCGGTCTTACCAGTATCAACGCGATAATCGGCAACCTTGATGTCACCCTGGGCAGCCTGCTGCAGCTGCAAACGGGGGCGGTGTCGGCGGGGCTGAATACCAGCCTGAATGTATTCCAGCTGGCCGAAGCCTTTGTGCAATTGGCCAATACCAAGAACGGGGTGGTGGCGACCATCCCGGTGAATATTCCGGGCCTGGTGAATGCAGGTGTTCAGGTCAAGGTGATTCAGCCACCGCAGTTGTCCGCTATTGGCGATCCGCGGTTTGCCGTGGATAAAACTTCAGCAACCCGCATTTACGTAAAAACGGCTCAGATCAGCGTCGGCCTGACGTTAGGGTTGCCACCGCTGGATTCTCCCGCGGTGCAGGCCGCCCTGAACGGCTTGGTCGGGCCGCTTTCGGACGTTTTGAACAACTTGTTGAGCTTGAACCTGGGAGGAACCATCAGCTCGGTGCTGTGTGTACTGGGTGGTTATTGCCAGATGACGAATTTGCAGGTGCTGTCGTCATCCTCAAACCCGCCGGCCGCCAGGATAGATGTGGTCCTTCAACTGGGCACGGCTGAAAGCTATGTCACCGGGTTTACCTGCGTCAGCGACGCTACCAAGACCCTGACCACCCAGACCAATGCCTCGATCGTTACCGTGCAAATTGGCCAGAGCCCGCAACTGATCAACGCGTTCAACAGCAACACCACCCTTAATCCGATTCCTCCAGTGCCGGTGGTGGATATCGGATCCATTACCTGTTTCAAACCCTTGCTGGGCCTGGGGCCTACCACTTGTGATCCGTCCACCCGCAAAGCGTTTTACGGGGGCGGCCTGGGCTTGAGCGTCAACAGTCCGGTGGGCGCTGCGACAAGTGCCTTGCCTCCCCACACGTACCTTCAGCCGCCGGAAATCAACCTGCCGCCGCAGTACTACGCCTCATCGACAGCCAGCCTTCTCAGCGCGATCAGTAACGCGTTGAGCGGTATCCAGTTCCAGGTCTACAAGCCAACGGGGTTCAATCTGCTGGGAGGGTTATTGACGACGGCGGGCACAGTGCTAAACGGGCTCAACAGCACCTTGGGCACCGTGATTGGCGGAGTGCTCAGCCCTATTCTGGACCCGGTGGTGAACAGCCTGTTGTCGAACCTTGGGGTTAACCTGAACGCGGTGGAAGTGGGCGCCAACCTCAGTTGTCGGCCGCATGGGCAAGCGGCCCTGGTGAATTAGGCTTCAACCACCGGCAACTCCACACAGAACTTCGCCCCATGCTCGCTGTTGGCGACGCTCAACCGGCCGCCCATGTTCTCGACAATGCCGTAGCTCACTGACAACCCGAGGCCGGTGCCCACGCCAATCGGCTTGGTGGTGAAGAACGGTTCGAAAATCCGCTCCAGCAGCCGTGGGTCAATCCCGCCGCCGTTGTCCTCGACCCAGATGCGTACGTGGCGGCTGTCCTGCTCGATCTGCACCGAGATCCACGGTTGCAGGTCGCGGTCGTGTTCGCGTTTGCTCAGCAGGGCATCGCGGGCGTTGACCATCAGGTTGATCAGCACCTGCTCCAGCTGGTCGACATAGCCTTTGACCTGCACCGTCACGTCTAGCTGTGCCACGCGCAGGTCCACGCCTTTGCCGCGCATGCCTTCACTGAGCAGCGACAGGGTGCCTTCCACCGCCTGCGCCGGGTTGAAGGGCTGCTGTTCGACTTCCGAACGGCGGCCGAACACCCGCATGTGGTCTACCACGCGGGCTGCGCGCTGGACCTGGGAGTCGATACGCTGGAGTTTTTCCGTCAGGTAGTCGATTTGTGCATCGCCGTTGCTCAAGCGCTTGAGCACGTTGACGATGGCCATGCGCATCACATTCAACGGCTGGTTGATCTCATGGGCCAGGCCGGTGGCCATTTCGCCGAGGGTGGCCATTTTGGCGCTTTGGGTCAGTTGCTGCTGGGAGCGGCGCACTTCGGTGTTGTCGCGGCCCACGGCCTGCACTTCCTGCAATTGGCCCTGTTCGTCGAACACGCCCCGGTCCGACCACACCCACCAGGCATGTGTGCGCCCCGGCAGTTGCAGGCTGATTTCGGCGGTGCTCACCGGGAATTCCGGGGTGAGCTGGCGGATGCGCAGTACAAACGCCTCGTGTTGTTCGTCCGACAACCATTGGCGGAGGTTCATGCCCGGCAGCTGTCCAGGCAGGCATTCCATGTAGTTGGCCAGGGGCGTGTTGCCGAAGGTCAGGGTCAGGTCCGGAAGGTAGCGGCAGATCATGGCCGGGGAGTCTTCCACGAGGATTCGATAGCGCTCCTCGCTTTCCTTGATCCGTTGCGCCGCCAGGGTCGTCTCGGTCACATCCAGCCACAGGCCCACGGCTTCCACGGGCAACCCGAGGTCGTCGCGCAGCAGCCGGGCTTCATCCAGCAGCCAGTGGTAATTGCCCTGTGTGTCGAGCACCCGGTAGCGACTGCGCACGCTGCCTTCGCGCAGCAGTTGGCGGGTACGGTCGAAGTAGAGGTCGCGGTCTTCGGGGTGGATCCACTGGTTCAGCGTCGCCGGGGTGAAATCGGCCAGGGTGCGGCCAAGCAGCGGCAGCAAACTGTCGCTGAAGAACACCGGTTGCAGCGTGCCCTCGACGTAGCGCTGCACATAGATCACAGCCGGGGAACTGGCGATCAGGTTATCCAGGCGTGCGTGGGCGGCGGCGGCCTGTTGCTCCTGGTTTTTTATGTCGCTGATGTCGAGCATGAAGCCCACCAGGCGGCGATGCTCACCCGAGCCCAACGCTTGCCCCTGCACGCGATACCAGATGGGGTTAAGCGCCGCGTCGGCACGTTGCAGGCGCACGCTGGTGGACAGCGGTTTGCCCAGGGTCTTCAGGTCTTGCAGGCGGCTGGCGAGTTCTTCCCGGTCGGCAGGGTGAATCAGCTTGAGCCACATCGGCAGCGACAGCTGTGTGATCGCCTCGCCTTGGCTCAGGGTGTGCAGCAGCGGTGGGGCGAGTTCGAGGTCTTCAGTGTGTGGGGACAGCTCCCACCAGCCGGTGCCGAGCAATCCTTGCAGCGCGTCGAGGCGTTCCAGTTGCTGTTGATGGCGCAGTTCGCGCAGGCGGCCGAGCAGCGGTGCCGCGAGGGCGGCGGTCAGTTGCAACCAGTCACGGTCGCTGGTGTGTTCCTGGCGGTGATACACCCCGCACAGCAGCCATGCGCCCACGCCCAGGCCGTCGCGGTAGGGCACCAGAAAACCATCGGTATTGCCAAACAGGCCTTGCAGGCGTGGGTGTTCGCTGTGGCCACGGTTTACCTCCAGGCTCACTGGCGCCGTGCCGCCCAGGCTGTCGAGGCTGGAGCCCAGGGCTTGGCCGTTGCTCCAGAGTACCGGCGCATCGTGGGCGGTGTAACAGCCCTCGATGCACCACGCCTGGCCCTGCTCATCCAGCAAGGCGATGGCGACGCAGGGGATGTGCCAGTGCTGGGAAATAGCCTGCAGAGTGTCTTGCAGTACTTCGGGCAGGCGCACCAGGCTGCAGACCCGCAGTTGCTCGCTGATCTGGTCGCTCACCCGTTGATTGTGTTCGCGCACCTGGGTGAGTTGGCGATGGGCAATCAGGTCGCCAATGTCCAGCAATTGCAGGAGCCAGCCCTTGCCTTCGGGTTGAACCCAGCCACGGGTATGCAGGGTTTGCCCGGCGAGCCCCTTGAGCTCCAGGTCCAGGCTTTGCCCCTGCCAGTCGCTGGGCGTGCCCTCGATCACCAGGCGGCTCGCCGCAGTGAGGTAGTCGAGCAGCGAGGGTGCCTGTTGCTGTTGCGCAGCGGGGTGTTCGAGTCGATGGCGAAGCGGGCCATGGACATCCATTACGCGGCCCTGGGCGTCCAGGTAGAACAACAACGCGGCGGTTGCCGGGATCGCTGCCGGTGCGTCAGCAGGCAGCTGGTTGCCACGTCCGAGCAGGCGGCCGAAGAGTTTATCGCCTGAGGTCAAAACTGCATGCTCGACTGGGCAGACAGCATGGGAGGCAGGGCGGGGACGGTACCGATGCCTGGCAGTACCAGGAACGGCAGCACACTTTGGAGGCTGGACGTCGGGTAATTGATGTACACCGTCAACACGCCTGACGAGTTGTAGACGGCCGTCACGTACCCGGGAAGGAATTTGAACTGGGAGGGGATCCACGCCAGTTGTGCCTGCGCTGCACTGACGGCCTGCAGCGGCAGTGCCGTGACGTAGCCAGGCGTGGCGGGGTCCAGCGCGACGCTACGTCTTACGCCTTCGGCGGCGGCCTGGGTAAAGGACTGCATCAGCAATAACGGCAAGCTGTAGCTGACCAGGCCATAAAAAATGGCAAAAAAAATCATGAAGACCATCGCGAACTCCAGCGCGGCGGCACCTTTTTGCTTTTTAGCGAGGCCTTTTTTCATGACTCGTCTACCCTGACTACTACTACCTGATATCAGCATAGAATCATTCAGCAAAAAGGGATTTTTTTTACGTGATTCAAAGCCTCGTCCTGGTCGTTTGGCTCGCGCTGTGCGCTGTGCAAGATATCCGTCTACGTCAGGTCTCCAACCGTTTGACCCTCGGCGCAGCCTTGCTGGCGTTGGGTTACCTGTTCTGGAGCGGTACGACCTGGCTCGGTGCACCGGCTGTCGAGGGCGGTGTGGCCTTTGTCCTGGCGTTGTTGTTCACCCTGCCGGGGTACGCGCTGGGCCGCCTGGGCGCCGGTGACGTGAAGCTGATCGCGGCATTGGGGCTGGCAACCGACTACCTCTACGTACTGGGCACTTTTATCGGCGCCGGCCTCGCGAGCGCAGCCTGGCTGTTGCTGGCGCCCAGGGTGTGGCCGCTGATGAATCAAGGGCTTAGGAACACCTTGCAGTACCTTGATCCGGCACATTCGGCCAGGCAGCCGTTCGTGCCGTTTTTACTGATCGGTTTTTGCCTGTCCTGGTTTTGGATCCCATTAGTCGCCACGTAGGGTATCGCTATGTACATAGTAGGAAAGTACGTCTAC
Source organism: Pseudomonas sp. Ag1 (assembly GCF_000278565.1). Classification (NCBI taxonomy): domain Bacteria; kingdom Pseudomonadati; phylum Pseudomonadota; class Gammaproteobacteria; order Pseudomonadales; family Pseudomonadaceae; genus Pseudomonas; species Pseudomonas sp. Ag1. The sequence continues at coordinate 17,944 of NZ_AKVH01000112.1, read as the reverse complement.
GTTTATGGGTAGGTTGTATAGGAAAAATGGTCGGAATGGATACATCGGTCCTTTTGCTTGCCAGGCATGGAGTAGCGCGTGAACAAGCTTACCTCTCAAGTGAAAGTGCTCGTGGTGGACGATCAGCCTTTGATCGTGGAAGAGCTTTGCGAATTTCTTGAAAGCAACGGTTACCGTTGCGTCCCTTGCGCATCCAGCCAGGAAGCCATCGAGCGTTTTCGCGACGATGCCGAGATCGGCCTGGTGCTGTGCGATCTGCATATGCCCGAGATGGATGGCATCGAACTGGTCCAGGCCCTGCAACACCTGGCCGGCAAGCAACGGGTCTTTGAGGCCATCATGCTGACCGGGCGTGCAGACAAGCAGGACGTGATCAAGGCCTTGCGCGCCGGGATTGCCGATTACTACCAGAAGCCGATCAATTTGGGCGAGCTGCTCGAAGGGTTGCAACGCCAGGTGGTCGCGCTGCAGGAGCGGCAGAAAGATCTCGACCTGGGGCACCTGAACCAGAAGCTGCAGTTTCTCTCGGCGTCCATCGATGACCTTTATCATGACCTCGACAAGGTGCGCAGCAGTCCGCAATCCGGCCTGTCGACTGAAGCCGAGGGTGAAGTCAGCGACACTGACCGGGTTGAAATACCGGCGATCTTCAATCAGTTGTCGCCCCGTCAACTGGATGTCGCAAGGCTGGTAGGCAAGGGCCAGACCAACTACCAGATTGCCTGTGAGCTGGGCATCACTGAAAACACCGTGAAACTCTACGTGTCCCAAGTGCTGCGCCTGACCCATATGCACAACCGAACCCAGTTGGCGCTGGCGTTATCGCCGAACAATTCTGCGGCGCGCCAGCGCGTCACTGCGCATTAGTTGTTGCTGCCTGGGGTGTTGCCGCCCAGTTTCTGGTCGTAGTACTCAGGAATAGGGTGTTTGTAACTGTCCAGCAGGCGTTGCATGGCCTGGTCGCGTTCAGCGGGCGTGGCCTTCTGCCGGATGGGAGATGCGCGTTCGCCACTGACCTGCAGTTGCAGCCAGCCTTCGGTCTGTTTTTGCTGTGGCGAAGAAGGCCCCGGCTCAATAGCCAGCACCGTCAGCGGCAGGCTGGCGAACAGCAGCGTGGCGAGCAGTGTGAATTTCATCGTGTGTACTCCCTTCAGAGACCTATTTGACCGGCGCTTGCAGCACGTCGCCTACGGTTGCGACCTGATCTTTTGGCGCTGTCGTCGGTGAGACGGGCGCCTTGAGTTGCTGCGCCCGGGCCTGGGCTTGCGTCACTTGTTCCGGGCTCAGGCCCATGCGGCTGGCCACTTGTGCGGCTTGTTCCCAGTTGTCCTGGTAGATCATCAGCGTCACCAGATTGATCGCCGCCAGTTGATCGCTCTGCTTGAGCTCCATGGCCGTCAAGAATTCGAAGCGTGCATCTTCCACGCGCCGTTGATTGAGGTACACCACGCCCAGGTCGTTGCGGATTTTCTCGTCGGTGGGCGACATCCTGGCCGCGCGTTGCAAGTGCGCCATGGCCTGGCCGTTGTCTCCCCTGGCCGCTGCCAGCTGGCCGAGCCCGTGCTCGCCTTCGGCAGCCATGCAGGTGCCGAGCAGGCTGCGGTACAACGGTTCGGCTTCGCTGCGGCCCAGCAGGCGGTACACCTTGGCCTGGCGCTGGCGCACCTGGGGCAGGTTGTCCGGCAGGTTTTGCAGGTTGGCCAGGCTGGCGTGCAGCTTGCCCTCGTTGGCCATGTCGTCGGCCAGGTTCAGCGATAACTCCTGATTGGAGTTGGGCTTGGCACAACTGCCCTGCGCGCTGAAACCCGCCCACGGCAGTTGCCCGTTACTGGCGCAACCACTTAACAACAACAGGCTGCAGGCGACCATCAATGTCTTCATTGCATGTCCTCTCAAGGCACGAAGGCTTTGGCGATGGCGATAAAGCCAGGGCCGGCCAATACGATCAGTAATGCGGGAAACAGGAACAGCATCATCACCACGGACATTTTGGCGGACATCTTGGAAATGTATTCCTGCAGGCGGGTCAGGCGCCGGTCATCCAGCAACTGCTTGAGCGATTGCAGCGACTTCATCGCCCCGCCGCCCTGATGCAGAAGCTGCTGGAGGATCAGGCACGTGTCGCTGAGTTCATCGACGTCCAGCATCTGGCTGGCCTTGTTCAATTCCTCCCCCAACTCCAGCCCGGAATCGACGCGTGCCAGCACCAGGCGCAGTTCGGCGGTCAGTACCGGCAGCAACTTTTGCGCGTCGTAGGCCATGACCCGCAGCGCCTGCTCCACGGCCATGCCTGACTCAAACAGAATGCGCACCAGGGGGATGAAGGTCGCTACTTCCCGGGAGATTTTCCCCTGGCGCCTTTTGGCGAGTGCCACCAGTATTCGCTTGGGCAGCAGGTAGCCGATGATCAGTCCCAGCAGGGAGATCACAAACTCGTGCTCGGTGCCGGGAAAGAACAGCTCCAGTGTCATCGCGGTCAGCCCCAGCAAAACTATCGGTGAACCGATCTGGCAAGCGGCGAACATCGAGCGTTGGCTGGTTTTTCTCCAGCCCATGCGGTTGAGCAGGATTTGGGTTTCGTTATCGAGGCTGATGGTGCGCTGGCCGATCCGGGTGCTGCCCAACTGGTGCAACCACTCACTCATTTTGTCATTACGGCCTGGCTCGCCCTGCAGCCGCTGGGCGACCACGCGTTGTTGACGACGACTGCTCAGGATATTCGCCAGCAGCAGTGATAACGCGGCAAGAAACAATACGGCACTGATCAGTATCGCCATCTCAGATACTCCGCAACATGCGCCACAGCGCCACGCATCCGATGACTTGCAAGGCGAACGCACCGAGCATCAGGCGTTGGCCGCTGTGGTCATCCCACATGGCCATCAGGTACGTCGGATTAACGAGCAGGAAGTAGCCCGCGACACTCACCGGCAGTACCGCCAGCACCAGCGCGGTCACCCGGGTTTCACCGGTCATGGCGCGTAATTGCCGTGCGCCCTGGTCGCGCTCGCGGATCATCTTGATCAGGTTTTCCAGCAGCTCACTGGCGTTGCCGCCGTAGCGGTGGTTGACCTTGAGGCCCAGGGCAAACAGGCGCAATTCATCCTGTTCATAAAACTCGGCATAGTCATGAGCGGCCTCCGGCAGGCTGACACCCAATTGCACATTGCGCTTGATACGGCCCATGGACTTTTTCAACGGGTCGTCACTGGCATCGATTCCGCTCAGGATGGCGTCCGCCAGGGTGCGTCCGGATTTCAGGCTGCGTACGGCGTGATCGAGCAATTGCGGGAGTTGTTCGATCATCCGGCGCAGCCGCCGCTGGTAGCGTACGGCGATGTACAGGCGCAGTGCCAAGGGCGGTGCCGCCACCATCACAAACAAGCCTATCCACTGGCCCACGAGCCCCCCCAGCAGGGCGCCAAAGGCCCACAGGGTCAGCCACAGGCCGAGGCGCTCGGTTGGCCGGCCGAGGCCTGCACGGATAAACGTGCGTTCCAGGCTGGTGGTCACCGCGTTGTCTTTCATGGCCTGGGGTTGCCCTTCGGCCAGGCGTTCCAATACCCGGTCGGTCTGGGCCTTGCGCAAACCGTTGCGCATCAGGCCTATCCCCAGCACCAGAAGGGCTACGGCGAGTAGGGCGAGCAGAATCGGACCGATCATCGGGTTGCCTCCTACACCGGCAGGTGACCTTCGTGACGCAACTTGTCACCGGCCGGGTTGACCGCTTCGCGCAGGAAGCCAAAGCCGGTGCGCTTGTCGTGGCGAAACAGGGTGTTGGTGACGTACACGTCTTCGCGGATGCCCACCACTTCCACCACTTCGCTGACACAGCGGCGGCCATCGGGCAGGCGCGTCAGCTGGATCACCACATCCAGCGCCGCGCAGATCATTTGCCGCAGGGTTTTTTCCGCGACGACCCGGCCGGTCAGGCCCACCAGGGTTTCCAGGCGCAGCAAGGCGTCCTGGGCGTTGTTGGCGTGCACGGTACTCATCGAGCCGTCGTGGCCGGTGTTCATGGCGGTCAACACATCGATGACCTCCACGCCCCGGATCTCGCCGAGGATGATCCGGTCGGGGCGCATCCGCAGGGCGTTGCGGATCAAGTCACTGGCCTTCACTTCCCCATGCCCCTCGGCATTGGGCGGGCGGGTTTCCAGGCGCACAACGTGGGGATGGCCCAGTTGCAACTCGGCCACGTCTTCGATGGTGACCAGGCGCTCGCGGGGGTTGATCAACTGGCTGAGAATGTTCAGCAGTGTGGTTTTACCGGTGCCGGTACCGCCGCTGATCAGGATGTTGCAGCGCTTGCCGACGGCTTCCTTGAAAAAGTCGAAAATGGCCTGGTCGATGGTTTGCATGGCCACCAGGTCGCTGCTTTTAAGCATGTCCTTGCGAAACTTTCGAATCGACAGGCACGGCCCGTCCAGGGCAATCGGCGGAATGATCGCATTGACCCGGCTGCCATCGGGCAGGCGCGCATCGACCATCGGCGACGACTCATCCAGCCGGCGTCCCAGGGGTGCGAGGATGCGCTGCATGACCCGCTCGACATGGTGGTCGTCAATGAAGCGCAAGTCACTTTGTTGCAGCAGGCCATCGCGTTCGACGAATACCCGGTGCGGGCCGTTGACCAGGATCTCGGTGACGGTCGGGTCGCGCAGCAGCACTTCCAGCGGGCCGAAACCGGTCAGCTCATCGACGATCTCTTCGGCCAGGCGCTCCATCTCATAGCGGGAAATCGCCAGGTGCATACGTGTGATGTATTCGGCCACCTTGTCGATCACAAACTGCGCCAGGGACTGGCGTGTGCCTTCCAGCAGATTTTTTCCCGAATCCTCGATGGCATCAATGATGTAGCGATGCAGCACCAGCTTCAGGCCGTCGTGATCGGTGTTGCCGACGTTGCCGCGCGGGGCGACGCCAAACAGCTTCTCGCCGTTCATTTGGTCCTCAGAAGGCGGTTGAGCCAATTGGTGGAGGGTTTTTCCAGGCCCTCGGAGCGTTTTGCCAGGCGCTCACCCAAGCCGCGCAACGTCTGTGTCAGGGCTTCCCGTGGGGCCAGGGAGAACAGGGTCTGGGCCTGGTTCTTGGCACTCAGGCGCACTTCCGGGCTCCAGGGCAGGACGGCGATTACCTCCAGCCCGAAGCTATTGCCCAGTGCCTCCGAGTCCGGGGCGGCCCCCTTTAGGTAGCGGTCTACCAGCAGGCGGGCATGGTCGAGTTTCATGCCTTTTTCCCGCCACAGGTTGAGTACGGCCAGGTTGCGGCGGCAGTCCGGCACGCTTTGGTCGGTGCACCACAGCAGTTTGTCGCAATGGCTGACAAAGGTGCGCAAGGCTTCGCTGTCGGGTTGGCCGGTCAGGTTCACCACGATGTGCTGGAAGTGTTGGCGCAGGGCGCTGAGCAACATGTACAGCTCGGCCGCGCTGGTACGCTCCAGGGGCTCGTCGTTGTTGTGGTAGGCGAGGATGCGCAGACCGGCTTCGGCCGTGGTGAAGGCACTGTTGATCAGGGTTGAGTCCAGGCGCCGCAAGTGACGCAGCGCGTCGCCGAAATGAAAAGAACTCTCCAGCCCCAGCAGTGCGAGGCTGTCAGCGAGTGGCAGGCCCAGGTCGAGCAACAGCGTTTGCTGCCCGCTTTTTTGCACCACCAGCGCCAGGTGGCTGGCGATCAGCGCGCCGTCGGCATTGCCTTGGGTGCCGTAGAGCACGGTCAGTCCGCCCAAATGGGTATTCGGGGTGACCGCCGGCAAGCGTTTGCTCAGGCGCCGAACCAGGCCGGCAACCTCACTGGAGCGCGAGCCGTAGGCCACGAAATCCCGTGCGCCGGCGCGCATCGCGTTCAGTACAAGCTGGTTGTCCATGCCATCGCCCAAGGCCACGATGGCAAGCATCGGCTTGGCTTCCAGGGCACCTTCGATCAGGGCGCACTGGGTGGTGACGTGTTCCCGGTCCAGGCCGATGAACACCAGGTTGGCGAACGTCACGTCTACCAGTGCCAACAGTTCGTCGAGGCTGCCGGCACCGGCGCTGACCACTTGCCCCAGGGGCGCGAGTGCGCCCTGAAGCCATTCCAGATCCGTGGTGTTGCGGGTAATTGCCAAAAAGGTCTGGCTCAGGCTCTCACTCATTCGGACAGTCCACTGCGGCGGTCGAAATTGCCGTTTTCGAGGAAATACAGGCGGTACCAGTTAGGGTCGTAATTGCGCAGCTTTTCCCCTGGCAACGAAGGCAGTTGGGCGTTGGCCGCCAAGGGCTGCACGAGGTGCGGGGTGACGATCATCAGCAGCTCTTTTTCCTGGCGATTGATGCTGGAGTCGCGAAAGAATGCACCGAGGATCGGGATGTCACCCAGGCCCGGGAATTTGCTGACGCTGGAGGTGTTGTTGGTGCTGATCAGGCCGCTGATCACGAAGCTTTCGCCGTCGGCCAGGGAGATGCTGGTGTCGGTGCGCCGGATGGTCAGCGCCGGCACGGAGATGCCCTGGATGTTGACCGCGTTGGTGTAGTCCAGCTCACTGACCTCTGGCGCGACCTTCAGGGAAATCCGCCCATGGTCGATGACGGTCGGGGTCAGGGTCAGGCGAATACCGAACTCTTTGTATTCGATGGAGATGGTGTTGCTGCCGCTGCTGGGCACCGGGATCGGTACTTCACCACCGGCGAGGAAGGTCGCACTTTGGCCACTGAGCGCCACCAGGCTCGGCCGGGCCAGGGTGTAGGCAAAGCCGCTGCTTTCCAGGGCGTTGATCATGGCCGAGACACGGCCGCCGCCAAAGCCGATGTTGAAGGTGTCGTTGTTCACCGGGAGCCCACGGAATCCTGTGGCCGCCGCATTGGCAACATTGTTCGGGGCGCCGAACAGAAAGTTGCCGCCCCGGCCAAAGATCGAGGTACTGGCCTCCTTGAGTTTGGTGCGGCTCACTTCCACAAAGCGGATGTCGGTTTGCACCTGGCTGGGCAGGGTCGGGTCATCGGACGGCGACAGGGCCAGGCTGGTCAGGGCCGACGTGGCCTTGCCCTTGACGAACACCATGCTTTGGCGCGGGCTGCTGGAGCAGGCCGTCCAGACCATCAGGCTGGTGGTGCCCGAGGCGATGCCGGTGAGCAGGAACGCCTGGTTGCCGTTGACCTGCACATCGGCCACTTTCGGATCGCCAATGGCCAGCCGCGTAATCGGCACCGGCGACTGGATAGCCTGTTGAGCGCCTTCACCCACCTCCAGCACTGCCGGCAGCTGGCCCAGGCCCGTGCAGTTGCCGGGTGCTGCCAGTGCAACGCCGACAGGCAGGCTCAGGGTGAGAAGTGCCCAGAAAATTCGCGAAAAAGACCACACGAAACGACTGCTCATTCAAGGCATCCTTAGCTCTTTCAGGGCGTTTGTTGGGTAACCTGATTGCCACGTATTACTTCGACGCCTGAACGCCTTGGCGCACCATTGCCGGCGGGACTCAGGCCGTTGACCGGCGCTGTACTGAAGGCCAGCTGGTTGAACTGGTAGAGCTCGCGCCGGGTGTTTTCCAGGTGGGTCGCGGACTCCGTTTCACCGGCCCAGTATTGGCTCAGCAGTTGTTCGTCGGCACTGCGCACAGCCAGGCGCAGTACGCCGGACTGGGCTGCGAGCATCAGCCGGCTCAGGAGCTCCTCCGGTACGGCGAGGAGTACCGTGCGCGCGCTGGCGCGACTCTGCTGCGCCTTGAGTTTTTCGTCGGGGGTGGTCGGTGGCACGGAGCCGGGCGTGCCGTCGTTGGTCAGCCCCAGTTGATCGCCGACGCCCAGCAGGCGCAAGGCGGGCACCACGATTTGTGCGGACTGCTGCGGGTTGCTGGCTTCCTGGCGCAGGAAGAGCAGGACGTCCACATAGTCCCCCGGGGAGAGTTGCCCGCTGGCGCCGATCACTTCATCCACGGCGACGGCAAGCGCGCGTTCGTTAGGGCGGATCATTCGCGCCACGGTGCCGCCGGAGTTGAAGCTCTCCTCGGTCAGCCAGGTACCGGCCGGCAGCGGCCGCCACGGGATCTTGCCCACGGCCTGGTCGAGGCTGGTGAGGCTGCCGGCGGGAACCGTGCGCAGTTTTTCCAGGGTCAGGTCGGCGGCGGTGAGCGCAACAAACGGTGCAACGTCATGGGCCAGCACCACCACGGGTTGGCGTGTCTGGTCTTCGGCGACGGGTTGCACGACTTCAGGCGTTTGGGGCACGGGCGGTGCGACAGGGGCAGGGCGGCTGAGTACCAGGCCCCAGTAGCCTGCAATCAGTGCACCTACCAACAGCAGCCCGGCGAGGATCAAGCTAATCCGACTGTTCATGAAGGCTCTCCCTTTCCTGCTGCATCCACTGCTGTTCCCACTAATGCTTGCGTATCCGGATCGCTTCAAGCTTCTAACGATTTCGCTATTTGAAGGTAGTTCAGCTAAGACAAAACGCCATTACCGGGCGAAAAATATCTCCAGAAACCTCTGCGAAAGTGGGATTTTTGGCGTCAGCCGGCCGACTAATACTTTGTGATTAATCAGTTCTTACAGTTGTTGGTCTGGGGTTTGTTGACAATGCTCTAGTGGCACACCGAAATCATTTTTGTGATGCCGCGATACCAGCGCCGTGGGCGCAAAGGAGAAGTCATTATGTTCCTTGATCTTATTCGCATGGGTTTCATCAAAGTCCAGATTTTTTTCTATTCCAAAGAGGGCGCATCGGGTATCGAATACGCACTGGTTGCGGCGATGGTCGCTGTGGCGCTGGCTGCTTTTATTACACCTATCCGGACGGCCATAACCGGCGTCTTCAACTCGATACAGGCCGGCATTCATACCTGACCCCGGTACTCGCCTAAAACGTGCAGGTTCCGCTGAATGATCTATTGCGTATCAGGCATTTCCACATGAACTCCTCTTCGGCTCCCCGGCAACAAATCCTTTTGGTGGATGACGAAGAGGACGCCCTTATTGAACTGGCCGAGTCGCTGGAGAATGAAGGCTTTGTCTGTTTTACCGCGACCTCGGTCACCTTTGCCTTGCAGGAGCTGACCCTGCACCCCGATATCGCACTGGTGATTACCGACCTGCGCATGCCCGAGGAAAGTGGTATTTCCTTGATCAAGCGTCTGCGCGAACACACCGCTCGCCAGCACTTGCCGGTGATCGTCATGTCCGGCCACGCCGAGATGGATGATGTCAGTGACATGCTGCGCCTGCAGGTGCTGGACCTGTTCCGCAAGCCGATCTACCTGGTGCGCTTGATCGATACCCTCAACAACCTCTTCCCCATCCCCAAGATCAGATTGATGTAGGAGTGAGCTTGTGTGGGAGCGGGCTTGCTCGCGAAAAACGTCAACGATAACGCGGGCAGTCTGGTTCCCCGCGTTGGCTGGACGTTCTTCGCGAGCAAGCTCGCTCCCACAGGGTTCAGAGTTGGTAGCTGAAACTCAGGGTATACCGCGGCCGCCGATTGAAGCTGTCGAGGGCGATGTCCGACATAGGCTTGGCCGCTTCCAGCGCGATGTTGTAGTACTTGTTATCCCCGAAGCGCAGGCCCACCGCTGCCGATGACATGTTGTTGCCCTTGGCCGGCAGTTCGTTGAACCAGGTCTTGGCCTTGTCGAGCACCACGTACGGCTGCAGGATTTTTACCCACTCACCGCTGCGGTTGAAGCTGTAGTTGACCTCATACGCCACGCCCCAGCCCTTGTCGCCCGAGCCCTGGTCATCCGGGTAGCCACGCCCGAAATTCTGCCCGCCGAACGTCGCGCGTTCGCTGTCGGGCAGGGTGTCGTTGCTCCAGTAGAAGGCACCCGATGCCACGCCTTGCCAGTTGTCGAAGAACTTGTCGCTCTGTACGCCCGAGACGCGCAGGCGGAAGAAGTCGATGTCGGGTTTTATACCCTCGAAGTCACTCCGGGTGCTGGCGCCCAGGCCGTCGATGCCCTGGTACAGGCCGGCGCTGAGAATGCGCAGTTGGCGCGTGTCGGATTTGCGCCAGTCACCTTCGAACGCCAGGGCGCGCAGGTTGGTTTCCAGGTCGAAACGTTGCGGGAAACCCACCAGTTGATAACGGGTGGTCTGGTCCACGGCATAGAGTCGCGTGCCCAGGGTCAATGACTCGGTAGGGGAGGCAATCAGCGGATGGCTGAGGCCGACGGAGTAGCGGTCAACCTCCTGGTGTGGCTTGAGTTCAAAACCGCCGTCCAGCTGCACGTTGCTGCGCGGGTCGGCGCGGTAGCGCTCGGCGTTGACCACCAGTTGAGTGCCCTCGGCATTCACGAACTGGCTGTAGCCCAGGCGGTAGTAGTGCTCCTTGTCCTCGCCGGGCGGGAACAGGCCGCTGACGCTCAGTTGTTCGCCCATGGATGTCTGGGAATTGCTGGTGCCGGTGATCAGGGCTTGCAGGCCGCCACGGCTGTCGTCCGTCATGCTCATGCTGCTGGTGAAGGGTTTGCGCGAGGCCTGGATCTGCATGCGCGTGCCGCCATCGGTGGTGCCCGGCGGCGGTACTTGCGCCTGCAGCGTTACACCTGGAATGCGGCCCATCAAGGTGGTGTAGCGTTCGAAGGTCTTGCGGGTCAGCGGGCGCTCGGCCAGCAGCTTGGCCGCCAGTTTGTCGACGTAGGTCGAGACCGAGCCAATGTCGCCCTGCACGTTGTAATCCTTGATGTAGCCCTCCACCAGCACCACGCGCACCAGGCCGTTTTCGAAGCGCTGGTCGGGCAGGTACGCGTAGGACAACAGATAGCCGTCCTGCTGGTAGCGGCGGGTGATGCCGCGGGTGGCTTCGATCAGTTGTGCCAGGTTGGTTTCATGGCCAATCAGCGGTTCGAAAACCTTGGCCACATCCTGGAGCGGGTAGATCGTCCCACCGTCGATTTGCAGCTTGCGGATGGTCACTTTGGTGTCCATCAACAATGGCTGGCCCTGGGTTGCCGCCGGCTCGGGCAGTTGGGTCTGTGGGGTGACCGGGCGATAGGCATCGGCGGGGAGGTTGGGTACCGGCAGGTTACGAATGGTGTCGTTGCTGTTGAGGTAGCTGGGCAGGGTCTCGGCATGGACGCTGGCAGCAATGAGGGTGAGCAGAAACAAAGGCGTCAAGGCGCGCATAGGACACTCCATGGTCAAAACTGCTGCAGCGTTTTCGCTAGGCCCGCCGGGTTCTGGGACACGGTTCGCAAAGCCATTCATTGGCCAATAAAAAAGACGAGAGACTCGTTGGAATCTCTCGTCTCAACCAAGCGTAGGCGCTGTAGGGGAGGCCGTCTAATGGCCAGGTGCAATTCTATTTTTTGCCGGTCAGCCCACCGAGCAGACCTCCCAGGCCGCCGCCTGTGTTTGCATTTGCATTGGCAGTGCCCGTAGCGGAGGCACCGGCACCCACGTTCAAGCCACCGAGCAGACCGCCACCGTTACTGCTGGTGCCGCCGGTTACCAGGCCACCCACCGAGCCGACGGTATTGCCGACGGCATTCAGGGTACCGCCCACAGCGTTAGTCACCGGATTGGCATTCGCCGCCGTCAGGTTGGTGCCCAGGCTGCTGACTGCGCCGCCGACCTGGGTAACCAGACCATTCACCGGTGCGCCGATACCGGTGCTGGTGCCGATGTTTTGCGTCAGATTGGCAACACCCGAGGTCACTGGGTTGAGTGCGGTGCCGACATTGGTCGCCAGGCCTGCAACGGGAGCCGTGGCTGCAGTGTTGGCCACGCCATTGCCACCGATCAGGGTGCCGAGCGACGCGACGGTGTTACCTACTTGGCCGCCGGTCACACCGGCTGCACTGACAGTGCCGTTGGTGTTGCCGGCATTCAGGCCGTTGCCGACGTTGGCGACAAGACCGCCGACGAGTTCAGGCAGGCCCGATTGAGGGGTCGTGGTGGCCGGGTTGACGTAACCGCTCGACTTATCAAGGGTGGTGCCAACACCCGTCAACACGCCACCGACGAGTGTCCCGACAGGGTTGCCTGCGCCGCCGGCGCTGGCCACCTGGCCGCCAAGGCCGGTGACAGTGGAGCCGACTTTATCCAGTACGCCGCCGACCGGGTTGCCCAGGCCTGTTTTATTGCCCAGGTTGCCGGTGGTGTTTTCCACCAGGGAGACTACCGGTACCAATACGCTTTTACCCACCGTATTGGTCACGCTGCCCAATGGCCCGGTGGTGCTGGCAGTGCTCAAGGTATCGCCGAGCATGGTGACGGCCTGGCCGACCTGATCAACCACGCCACCTGCCGCACCGCCCACGCCACCGGTCAAGCCGCCGACGACGGGAATGCCGCCGAGGGTGGTGCCCAGGGATTTGCCGGTGTTGGAAACGCCGGTGCCCAGGTCGGCAACGCCATCGGCCACACCGGCAACGGTTGTGCCCACGGAGTTGCTATTGGTACCCAGCGTGCCCAGGCCGTTGCTCAAGCCGCCGCCGATACTGTTGACGGCGGTGCCTGTCGCGGTGACCAGCCCGCCGGCAGTGGTGCCGACAATGGGAACCGTGGTCAGGGTTGTGCCCAGGTTACCTACCGTGGTGCCGACATTACCGACGACACCGCCCACAGCGCCTACTACCTGGCCGGTGACCAGGGGAGTGGTCGAGCCGGTGCCGCCGCCAGTACCACCGCCAGTGCCGCCACCGGTACCACCGCCGGTACCTCCACCAGTGCCGCCGCCGGTGCCACCACCGGTACCTCCACCAGTACCGCCGCCGGTGCCACCACCGGTGCCGCCGCCGGTGCCACCACCGGTGCCGCCGCCAGTACCACCGCCGGTGCCACCACCGGTACCTCCATCAGTGCCGCCGCCAGTGCCACCACCGGTACCGCCGCCGGTGCCTCCACCTGTTCCACCGCCAGTACCGCCGCCAGCATCCGGAGAGGAGGCTGCGACGCTACTGTGATGACCACCACCACCGCTGCTGCAGCCTCCGAGGCTTACTGCCAGAATCAGGGCCAGCGCGGTACTTGCTTTCCACAACACGACTTGAGTTTTCATGATTGAGTTCCTTGCACCTAGTACAGCCTTTGTTGTTTTCGAAGTTCGCTGTTTCTAGGGACAGCGATACATTCGTCCGTTATGGCTATAACAGTCCCGGGTGCGCGCTCTCGCAACGCTCAACTTGGTATTAACGATTTATATACACGAAGAGTTAGTTTGCTTAACGACTAATACCAAGGGTGTAGAAGGCAGCGGTGTTTAAGTTGTAAGTTTATTAAAATCAATGAGTTAATAAGAGTAGCGAGCTATCGATAGCTCGCTATAACTTAGGATGTATATATACAATTTATCAGGCGATGGGCCGCCAGCGGCCGACCATGTGTTCAATGTCCCCGGCGCCTTTAAGTTGCAGCTCACCGCTGGAGCCGGGGGCGCTCGTGAACAACGTTACCTCACTGGGCAAACGCACCGGCTTTTTAAACTCGACATCTATCTCGAGATTGGCGGCTGGCAAATGCTCACTCAGTGCCGCCAGTGTGCGGGCCTTGTTCCACAGCCCATGGGCGATGGCCTGGGGAAAGCCGAATAACCTGGCAGTGAGGGCGCTCAAGTGAATCGGGTTGTAGTCGCCGGACACCCGGGCGTAGCGGCGGCCAACATCGGCGGGGGCTTTCCAGCGGGTCAGTTCGGCGACAGCGGCAGGGGGTTGCAGCGGGTTGTCCGTTGCTGCGCCATCGAGTTTCACACCGCGACAGAGCATCCGGCTTTGCGCTTCCCACAGTAGCCCCAGTGAATCTTCGACCGTGGTCACAATATCGAATGTCGCGCCCTTGGCATGGGGCTGCAAATTCTGCGCGTAAACGCCGACCGTCAAATCACTCACACCGCCCAACGGGCGCAGGATGCGGATCCGGTTGCTCAGGTGGATCAATCCCAGCAGCGGGAAAGGAAACGCCTTGTCAGTGAGCAATTGCATCTGCAGGCCGAATGCCAGGATATGCGGATAGGTGGCCGGCAAGACCGGGCTGTCGGCAAACCCGCAGACCTTGCGATAGGCCGCGACTTCCCTGGGGTTCACACTGACTCGGCAGCGCAACCCTTGCTCGGGCAACGTGGTACCGGTGATCTTGCGCTTGAGTGCCGCGCGCCAATATAGCGGCGGCAGGAACGGGGTGCTGCCTAATGTGTGCCACTCCATGCTTACGCTCCCAATAGACTTTGCCCACACACCCGCAACGCTTGCCCGCTCACCGCGCCCGAGCCCGGCTGGCCGAGCCAGGCCACCGCCTCGGCGACGTCCTGGGGCAAGCCGCCCTGGCCCAGCGAACTCATGCGGCGCCCGGCCTCACGCAGGGCGAAGGGAATGTGTGCGGTCATCTGGGTTTCGATAAAGCCTGGGGCCACGGCATTGATGCTGATCCCGCGCTCACCGAGCAACGGCGCCCAGGCCTGGGCCAGGCCAATCAGCCCGGCCTTGCTCGCGGCGTAGTTGGTTTGCCCGCGGTTGCCGGCGATGCCGCTGATGGATGCCAGCAGCACCACGCGACCGTTGTCGTGCAGGGTGCCGCTGTCCAGCAGCGCCTTGGTCAGCAGTTGCGGCGCGTTGAGATTGACCGCCAAGACTGCGTCCCAATATTCCGGCGTCATGTTGGCCAGGGTTTTATCGCGGGTGATGCCGGCGTTGTGCACCACGATGTCGATGCCGTCCGGCAGGTGTTCGATCAGTTGGGTGGCGGCGTCTTCGGCGCAGATATCCAGGGCGATGCTGCGGGCGCCCAGGCGCGCGGCCAGGGCATCGAGGTCGGCCTTGGCTTGTGGCACGTCCAGCAGGATCACCTCGGCACCGTCGCGGGCCAGGGTTTCGGCGATCGAGGCACCGATGCCGCGGACGGCGCCGGTCACCAGGGCCTTGTGCCCGGCGAGTGGGCGCGTCCAGTCCGCGACCTGGGTCGCGCAAGGGTTCAGGCGAATGACCTGGCCGGAGATATAGGCACTTTTCGGCGAGAGGAAGAACCGCAACGCACCCTCCAATTGATCCTCGGCCCCGTCGCCCACGTACAGCAATTGCAGGACGCCGCCGCTGCGCAGCTCTTTGGCCAGCGACCGGCTGAAGCCTTCAAGGGCCCGTTGGGCACTGGCGGCAAACGGGTCGCCGAGGCTTTCCGGGGCGCGGCCAAGGATCACCAGGTGCGCGCTGTGGTCGAGGTTTTTCATCAACGGCTGAAAGAATTCCCGCAACTGCTTGAGTTGATCGGTGTGCTGCAACTCGCTGGCGTCAAATACCACGGCCTTGAGCTTGGGCCCGTGGCCGGGAATCCAGGTGGTTGCCGTCGACGGTTCGGTGCCGTAGCTATAGATAGCGTCGGTCAGCTTGTTGGCGAATGGCAGGATTTTTGTCGCCAGCGGGCCGCCGCCGATCAGCAGTGCACCCTCCACCGGGCGCAGGCGTCCGGCCTGCCAGCGTTCCAGGCGTACCGGTGACGGCAGGCCAATGGCGGCGACCAGGCGATGGCCGAGGCTGGAGTTGGCGAAGTCGATATAACGGTCAGACATGGAACGCTCTCCGAGTGCTGGGGTTCAAACGGTGGACCATCAATAGGTGAAAGTCGTTCGATTGAGCCTAGGCTAGGCTCAGAGATTCACCCCATAACCTCAAGGGAGCTTTCCATGACTCAATTGCGCCGTGTAGCGATCATTGGCGGTAACCGCATCCCCTTCGCCCGCTCCAACGGCCCTTACGCCACGGCGAGCAACCAGGCGATGTTGACCGCCGCCCTCGAAGGCCTGATCGAGCGCTACAACCTGCACGGCCTGCGTATTGGCGAGGTGGCCGCCGGGGCGGTGCTCAAGCATTCCCGCGACTTCAACCTGACCCGCGAGTGCGTGCTGGGCTCGCGCCTGTCGCCGCAAACCCCGGCCTACGATATTCAGCAGGCCTGTGGCACGGGGCTGGAAGCCGCGTTGCTGGTGGCGAACAAGATTGCGCTGGGGCAGATCGAAAGCGGGATTGCCGGCGGCGTCGACACCACGTCCGACGCGCCTATCGGGGTGAATGAGGGCCTGCGCAAAATCCTGCTGCAAGCCAATCGCAGCAAATCCATGGCGGATAAACTTAAAGTCTTGTTACAACTTCGTCCCCATCACCTCAAGCCGGAGCTGCCGCGCAACGGCGAGCCGCGCACCGGGTTGTCCATGGGCCAGCATTGCGAGTTGATGGCGCAGACCTGGCAGATCCCCCGCGCCGAGCAGGATCAGTTGGCGCTGGAAAGCCACCAGAAAATGGCCGCGTCCTACGCCGAAGGCTGGCAAAACGATTTGCTCACGCCCTTTCTTGGCCTGACCCGCGACAACAACCTGCGCCCCGACCTGACCCTGGAAAAACTCGCCAGCCTCAAGCCCGCCTTCGAGCGCAGTGAAAAGGGCACCCTCACCGCCGGTAACTCGACGCCGCTGACCGATGGCGCCTCGTTGGTGCTGCTGGGCAGTGAAGCCTGGGCCAAGGAGCGCGGCTTGCCGATTCTCGCCTACCTGCGCGATGGCGAAGCGGCGGCGGTGGATTTCGTCAACGGCGCCGAAGGCCTGCTGATGGCGCCGGTGTACGCCGTGCCGCGCCTGCTGGCGAGGAATGGCCTGACCCTGCAGGACTTCGATTACTACGAGATTCACGAAGCCTTCGCTGCCCAAGTGTTGTGCACGCTGAAAGCCTGGGAAGATCCGGATTACTGCAAGACCCGCCTGGGGCTGGATGCACCGCTGGGCTCTATCGACCGCAGCCGCTTGAACGTCAAGGGCAGCTCATTGGCCGCCGGCCATCCGTTTGCTGCCACGGGTGGGCGTATCGTCGCCAACCTGGCCAAGCTGCTGGACGCAGCCGGCAAGGGCCGGGGCCTGATCTCGATCTGCGCCGCCGGGGGCCAGGGCGTCACCGCGATTATTGAGCGCTGATCTCGGCTATGATCGGGCCGCCGGTCAATTTGGCATATTGGATGCATTCTTAAGCGGTCAAAGGTCGGTACCCTCTCCCCGCGGCGAGAGGATTGCCGTATAACGAGTGCCATACGCGTGTTTGGTAATAAAGGACCCACAATAAAAGCTGATGAAGACTCCTAAACGCATTGAACCCCTGATCGAGGACGGTCTGGTCGACGAGGTGCTGCGCCCACTCATGAGTGGTAAAGAAGCAGCTGTTTACGTGGTGCGCTGCGGCAACGAGTTACGTTGCGCCAAGGTCTACAAGGAGGCGAATAAACGAAGTTTTCGTCAGGCGTCCGAATACCAGGAAGGCCGCAAGGTCCGCAACAGCCGTCAGGCCCGGGCCATGGCCAAGGGCTCCAAGTTCGGCAAGAAAGAAACCGAAGATGCCTGGCAGAACGCTGAGGTAGCGGCGCTGTTTCGCCTGGCCGGTGCGGGTGTGCGCGTGCCCAAGCCGTACGACTTCCTCGAAGGCGTGCTGCTGATGGAGCTGGTGGCCGATGAATACGGCGACGCGGCGCCACGTTTGAACGACGTGACGCTGGAGCCGGACCAGGCCCGCGAATACCACGCCTTCCTGATTACTCAGATCGTGCTGATGTTGTGTACCGGCCTGGTGCACGGTGACCTTTCCGAGTTCAACGTGCTGCTGACGCCGACGGGCCCGGTGATCATCGACCTGCCTCAGGCGGTGGATGCCGCGGGCAACAACCACGCGTTCAGCATGCTGGAACGGGATGTGGGCAACATGGCTTCCTACTTCGGGCGCTTTGCCCCGGAATTGAAGAAGACCAAGTACGCCAAGGAGATGTGGGCGCTGTATGAAGCCGGCACTCTGCACCCGGCCAGTGTGTTGACCGGCGAGTTCGACGAACCGGAAGAGCTGGCTGACGTGGGCGGTGTTATCCGCGAGATCGAAGCGGCGCGGCTCGATGAAGAGCGTCGCCAGGCGATTCGCGCGGCAGACGATGCGCCACCGAGCAAAGCGTCGGAAGAGCCGCCACCGCCGCCCTGGATGCAGTGATCCAACGGCGAGTGGATATCCAAATGTGGGAGCAGATCG